>DVIU01000059.1 GCA_018711035.1 Candidatus Scatousia excrementigallinarum | reverse complement strand
ATATGCTCTCCAAAATGGACGAAAGCAACGGCATTGCAGGTTTCCTCCTCGCCAACGGTGCATTGAATGCAGGCGCCGGCGGTGACGACGAAGGCAGCGAAAATTCGGAATATCTGATCCGTAAACAGCTTTTGGAAAGGGATAAGGTGGAGGCAATTATTGTTTTGCCCCGCGATATGTTCTATACAACGGATATTTCCGTAACGCTGTGGATTTTAAATAATAATAAAAAGGCACACGAGCTGAACGGCAGAATGTTGCGTGACAGAACTAATGAGGTGCTGTTTGTCGATTTGCGACGCTGGGACGATATCACCGAAGAATATGTGCTTGATAAAAATAAAAAGAAGAAAAAGACGGTGCTCTCGCGTAAACAGATAGAAAAAATTCGTGACCTGTATTTCGCTTGGCAAAGCGCTGACAGAAGTCTGTATAAAGATGTGCCCGAATACTGTAAAGCGGTTACGCTTGAAGGCGAAAACGGCATTAGGGCAAATAACTATACCCTTACGCCCAGCAAGTATATAGAGTTTATCGACCACGACCTCGATATCGATTTTCCCAAGGAAATGGCGCGTATCCAAAAGGAAATGAAGGAAGTTATAGAACAGGAAAAGCAGTCGCAGCAGCTTTTAATTAAGGCATTTGAAGGTATCGGCTATGGCATTGAGTAAATGCAAAATAGGTGAGCTTGTTACATTAGTTGATGAGCGAAATAATATAGGATTAAGAGAGTTTTATGGCTTAAATATTCACAAGGAATTTATGCCAACCGTGGCTAATACTGATACTCTCGATGAAACAAAATATAAAGTTGTACGCAAAAATCGCTTTGTATATAGCGGGATGCAGACTGGACGAGATGAATGTATAAGGATAAGTATGTATAAAGGTGATACCCCTATCATCGTGTCGCCTGCATATTTGACCTTTGAGGTCACGGCAATAGATAAGATAATTCCTGAATATTTCTTTATGCTGTTTCTTTCTCCTGAAAAAGATCGTCTTGGCTGGTTCAGAAGTGATGGCAGTATTCGTTCTAATTTAGATTGGCCTGTATTCTGTGATTTTGATATTGAATTGCCGCCGATTGAAGTGCAGCAAAAATATGTTGATATATATCAAGGCATGGTAAATAACCAAAAGGCATACGAGCGCGGCTTGGAAGATTTAAAACTTGTCTGTGATGCGATGTTGGATAAATTAAAAAAGGACAATGGGGCAAAGAAGTTAGGCGATATTTTAAAATGTATCGATGTTAGAAATAAAGATTTAATAACTGCAACTGTCGTCGGAATTAATATTAATAAGGAATTGTTTCCGACCGTTGCAGACTTGGAGAATACTGATCTAAAAAAGTATAAAGTTTTATGTAATAATCAGTTCGCATATAGCCCTATGCAAACTGGCAGAGACGAAAGTATCCGTATATCACTTTACACGGAAGATGATCCTGTGTTGGTATCGCCTGCTTATTTTGTTTTACAACTAATGGACGACGAAATTTTGCCAGAATATGTAATGATGTGGTTTTTAAGAGCTGAATTTGATAGGTATGGATGCTTTTTAAGTGATGGAAGTGTAAGAGCTAGTTTGGATCTTAATAGGTTTTTTGAAATTGAGATTCCTGTACCGTTAAGCGTTGTGCAAAAATCTATCGTAGATATATTCAAAGTTTATAACACGCGCAAACGCATTAACGAGCAACTAAAGGTTCAAATCAAAGACATTTGCCCTATTTTAATTAAAGGCTCAATCGACGAAGCTGTTCGTTTAGAATAAGGAGTGGGTTAATTATGGATTACTATACTCAAAGGCATGGCATGAGAAAGCCAATCAACAAAACATATATAATTGATGAAAGTAAGTATGCGTTACTTTTTGATTGTTGTTCACGATATAAAAAGTATTTGGCGTGGAAATATCCTGTGGAATGCCCAGACGGAAATGGAATTGTCGAATGTGATGATGAGAAACTTGAGACTGACTTGTTATATGAGATTCCAACCTTGTATCGCAGCAATAATGGTAAAGTTGTTATACCTGGGAAAAATGTATGGGATTCTAAACAATATGATCAATATGCATTATTAGATTACGTTGAATTTATTAGGGTCAATTGTAGAGATATAAAAAATTCAAATTGGCATTCATTTTATAAACATAATGATTTATCATTCGCCACTACAGATAGGATTGGTGCTGAATTTGAAAAAGAAATAAATGAAATATTTGAAAAAACAGGCTTGCTTTACAGATTTAACGAGGAACATATTATAGAGCGTATAGAAGAAAATGGGGTTTTAGATAAAACTATAGTTGAACATATCGAAGTGATATCAGAAATTGGAGTAAAGGAATTATTGAAAGATGCCATTGTTCTTCATCAGACACCAAACCCCAAGGCGCAAAAGGATTCAGTTGAAAAAATTTGGGACGCTTTAGAGCGGCTAAAGACTTATTATGGTTCTGATAAAAGGAAATCGGCGAATCAACTAGTAAATGATATGTCGGGAGGTAATATCTCGTTTAAAGATCTGTTTGATGAAGAATTTAAGAAGCTTACAGAGATTGGCAATAATTTTAGAATACGTCATCATGAGACAGATAAAATTGAAATAACTGATTATAAATATAATGATTATTTTTTTAATCGTTGTTTATCACTTATAGCGCTTGCAATACAATACTTAAAATAAATTAAGGTGGGAACAATGGACTATCATTTTACAAAAGGGAGTTTTACGGAATCCGAACTTGAAAAGGCGATTATTGAACTTTTCAAACAACAAGGCTATACCTATTTGCATGGCGATGAAATTCATCGTCCGTTTAAAGATGTCCTTTTGTATGATGACCTTAAAGCCTTTTTGTTGTCACAATA
>DVIU01000058.1 GCA_018711035.1 Candidatus Scatousia excrementigallinarum | reverse complement strand
AAAACGGGGTGGTTCCTCAAATTGAACACTTTTCTGTATCTACCGCTATGGGTAAAAAAGGGCGATAGAGTAGGCGTTGCCCACTCAATCATTAATTGTTTTAAGCCAAAATCAGTTTGATAAATCCATATAAATTTTCTCGTTCGTAGGGTAAACTACGACTTCAAAAATTTATCCGTCTTTCTCTTTCTGCTTTTGACTTAAAACTGCGTTGCACCTTTTAGATAATTACCTTTTTCAAAATAAGAGTGAAAAACTCTAAAAGGAATTATTGGTTGGGCGTGCAACGCCTAAGGAGAAAATAATGTCAAAATACAAATTAATCATTGAATATTACCAAAAAGGCAACAATAACAGCCAAATCGCTACCCTTTGCAGTTGTTCCCGAATGACTGTTTGGAGGGTTTTTCAACGGATAAAGGCGTTAGGAATTGAAGTTTACGTGCTGAATGATATGAGCGAAGAAGAAATTTCTTCCTTATTATTCCCCGAAAGGGCGAAAGCAGGGGAGGGATATCTGATTCCCGACTTTAAGTGGGAAGAGTTTCAAATGTGTAAACATCGTTCTTCAATCAGGCTCTGTTGGCGCAGATATTGCAAACGTGCCGCCAAGCAAAACTTGACGGCGTATAGTTGGAAAAGTTTTATAATCTTATATAACGCTTATCGTAAGCCGAAGATTGAAGCCTGCGACCCCAACGACAAGATTCGCAACAAGCTAAAAGATTTTAACTTTCTATTATCGTGTTGCCCGCGTGGAAGTATAAACTATCAAGTAATCCAACGCAAAAAGGAAGAGTGGCTCAAATCCTTAAAACTCGAAGAAGATAAAATCTTAGATAACGAGTAATTGAATAATCAACTAAAAGGTTAGGACAAAGACGTTCTAACCTTTTAGTTTATGTATTGTTTTAACCAAACAAGCACAAAAAACTAAAATGCTTAGTGTTTTGTGTAAAAACAGTTAAAACACACTTTTTATACCTAAAATGCTTGAAAAACGTTGTTTTTTCTACGGAAATTATGCAAATTAGGTATAGTATTACTAAATATTAACCAAATCTACACAAACCACTTGACTTTTGTAGTGTTTTATGTTAAAATGGTTAAAATCAGTTTTGAGGATATGTAAATGGCAAAATTTATCCCTTATACGTTTACAAAAAAGGACGTTATAGGCTATTTTAAAAATGATAAACAATACGAAAATTGGATAGCGGGGCAGGTTCGTTCCAAAAAAATTGTTAAAGTTCGCAACGGATTATACGTTCAAGTTGACGTGTCGGGATATCCGCTTACGACAAAGTTTGAGCTTGCTACTAAAATAGCTGAAGATGCTTGCGTGTGCTATCATTCTGCCTTTGAGTATTTCGGCGTAGCTAATCAAGTTTATAATACTGTAACGGTAGGTAGTAAAAAGCGATTCAACGATTTTACTTTTGACGATATCGACTACGTTCGTAAACCTATAAAACACGACGTTCAAATTATGAATATCGTAACTGCCGCAGTGCGCGTAACGTCTCTTGAACGTACGGTTGTTGACTGCCTTGACGATATTGACGCAGGTGGCGGCATTGACGAAGTCTTAAATGTACTTGACCAAATACGTGTTTTGGACGAAACAAAGCTCCTTGAAACGTTAAAAGCTTATGATTCGGTATTCTTATATCAAAAAGCAGGCTATGTATTAGAACATTTTAAAGATAAGTTTATGTTGACCGATTCGTTCTTTGAAGAATGTAAAAGCAACCTAACCAATCAGATAAAATATTTTTTACAAGACGAGTATAAAGAGATAGAGTTTAATTCCAAATGGAAACTTATGGCTCCTAAAAATCTTAAATCTCGTCTAAACGGGGGATATTAATGGAGTTTTCAAGACAATACTTGACAAGGTTTGCCCAAGAATCCAACTTTATAAAAGATACTTTGGAAAAGGTTTTACGTCTTTCTGAAATATTAAAATTCTTAAACAGCGACGTTGTTTTTAAGGATAAACTTGCGCTGAAAGGCGGCACGGCAATAAACTTAACCGCGGTAGAACTACCACGCCTTTCGGTTGATATCGATTTGGATTTTACCCTAAACGTTAGCAGGGACGAGTTGCCTGAAATTAAAGAAAAGTTCAAAAAACGCCTAACCGACTATATGTGGCAAGAAGGCTATTCTCTTGCAGATTCTCGCGACCATTTCGCCTTAACGTCGTTCTTATTTAATTACATTAATAATGCGGGCAATCGTGACAATATAAAAGTTGAAATCAACTTCTTGGATAGATGCCACGTTTTACCGCTTGAAAAGAAGAAAATTTTAACGAAAGGTATCGTAGAAGATTTTGAAGTTTTAGCCTTAAACACTACTGAACTATATGCAAGTAAAATTAACGCTCTTCTATCACGTGCTACGCCAAGAGATTTATACGACGTGAACGCTATGATAGAAAATAACGTTATAACGGACACTGAACTTTTAAGAAAATGCCTTGTATTTTATAACGCTATCGGTGGGGATTACGATATTCAAACATTAGATTATAAGAACGTTGAAAGATTAGATTATAGAAAATATAAAACTCAATTAAAACCCGTTATAACTAAAGACGATAAGTTTGA
>DVIU01000057.1 GCA_018711035.1 Candidatus Scatousia excrementigallinarum | reverse complement strand
ACGCTTCGCTTTTGTATCCCGTTCGCCCTTGCAGGGGGCTTTTTTTGTTTGTCGATTGATTCAAAACAATAAAAAAAGACAGAGAATAACCGTAATTTCCTTACGGGACTCCCTGCCTTCTTCTAAGATAAATAATCCGAGCCATTGTTATGGCGCGCGGATCATAGTATCCATATGGCAAAACTCCTAAATTGTATTTTTGAATATAAAAAGACAGTCCTTTTTGACTGTCTTCTATCCTTGTTTAGTTATAGAAAATAGGTACTCTTATAAAACCTGTCGTCGCGCGTTTGTTTCGGGGAAGAGGCATAACGGCTCTTTCGGAAAAATCGTATCACAAAAAAGCCCCTCATCGCCCGACGAAAAACAATAACCAAATAAAGGCTTTCCGCGTTCAAAAAATTGTACGCCTATAATCGCAAATTAAAATTTGCGATTGCGATGCCGTCAACTTTTGCTTAAATGTCGCATTGCGCCGCTTCGCAAAAGTTGACGGCATCTTAAAGCCCTGTCTTGGCTCGTCTTTCAGACGGCTCGGGTACGCCGCAAAATCAGGCGGCTGCGGGCAAACATTGCCCGTTCATGCCTTTGGCATGGAACTTGCGGAATTAAAAAATACTGCTCCGCACGAAAAAGGAGAATACCCCTTTAAGCCCTATTATACCACAGTTTTTCTGTTTGTCAATACTTTTGCAAACATTTGTTTGTATTTTTTTATTCTGTCTTTTAAAAACGCTTTTATTTTAAAATTAAAGCGATGATGCGAAGGGCCTTGTATTAAATTGGTTTATGTGATATAATTAATGTGACTATATTAAAAGGGTTAAACTAATGAATACAGACAAACTGAACAAATGGGCCGATTTATTGCTTGATACGGGGAAGCGCAATAATCTTATCAATTTCAAAGATACGAAGATGAGTACGGTGGAAATACTTTCCCCGGATTTAGCCATACTCTTTAGCCGTGTAGCTAATTCGGCGTTGTTTGAAGTGTATGATCCAAAATTGAAAAATGAAGAAGAAGATTTTGAACTTGAGCAAGAGGATTTAGTGTCCGAAGATCATGATAAAAATTATTCTAAGGAACAATATTTAGAAATATATGGCGCAAGGATAAAAAGGCAGCAAATTCTTATTTACAATAACTGCAATAAACCTATCTCTGCGTTAAAAAGTATAAGTAAAAAAGCAAAATCAGCTATAGAAGAAACCGGCGTCAATATAGCTTATATGGCTATTGGTTTTATAAATTGGACTGAAAATGAAAACTCGCAGTATATTATGCGAGCTCCAATATTACTTGTCCCTATCTCTATCGAAAATGAGTCGGCTGTAGATCCTTATTTTGTAAGGGTAATAGATGATGAGATTATTGTTAATCCTACTTTCTCATTTAAATTGCAAAATGATTATGGAATTAAACTTCCTGATATCGATGATGAGGAAAATATTGATGCTTACTTTGAACAGATCGAAAATTTGGTTTCTAAATTAAATTGGACAGTTGCCAAAGAATGCAAGATCGGCATTTTTTCTTTCTTAAAAATCAATATGTATAAAGATTTAAAAGATAATGCCGAAAAAATTGTAAAAAATGAAAATGTACGCGTTTTACTTGGCGATGAAGCGATAAATGCAAATTCTAGTGAAAATGGAAATAACAGTATTGTTGATCTTTTAGATTTGCATAATGTTGTAGATGCCGATTCCAGTCAAGCAGAAGCCATAGAAATGGCAAAATGCGGTAAAAGTTTTGTTTTGCAAGGCCCTCCGGGGACAGGAAAAAGTCAAACAATTACAAATATAATTGCCGAATGTCTTTTGGACGGAAAAAAAGTATTGTTTGTTTCAGAGAAGCTCGCGGCATTAAGTGTTGTATATGATAAACTTAAAAAAGTAGGGTTAGAAGAATTTTGTTTAGAGTTACATAGCCACAAAGCAAATAAGAAGCAAGTGATCAGCGAATTGTGCCACACGCTGAAATTACAAAAAAGCGGTGTTTCTGAACAAGCAGAAAAAGAATTGAAAGCAAGAAAAGCGGCTCAACAGAAATTGGACGCTTATACTGTCGAATTACATAAAATTCGGCCGTCTATAAATAAAACGCTGTATCACCTATACGAAGATGTTTCATCATGTCGCTCCGCCCCAGATTTAGATTATGTAATCGAAAATATTAAGTCAAAAGGCGAAGATTTTATTGAAAAGGCGGAAACAGCATTAAATAGATACGTTGATTATGTTCCATCGATTGGATACAATTATCATCTGAATATTTGGTATGGATATAAAAATCCTGATTGTTCTTACCAAACTGTAATGCAATTAAAAACTGATTTAGTTGCTGTAAATGAACTTTGTAAAGATTTAATTGAAATTGCCGGAAATATAAAAAATTACTATGGTATTGAGCCGAAAAATTTGAACCAATCTCATGCTTTTCATAAATTTTTTGCTCTTGCCAAAGAAAGTAATTTTATCACTCCTCTGCTGCTAAATGCACAATCGTTAGAACATACGTTGACAGTCGTAAAACAAATGCAAACTCTTGCGCAGGAGGTACTTAACGAAAAAGCAAAGTTAAATGAAGTCTTTGACGAAGATATTTATAAACTCGACGGACAAGCGTTATATAAAAAATTAACTAAGCAATTTAAGAGTATCTTTTCCCGTCTTTTTAATAGTGAGTATAAACGAATTATCAGCGATGTCTCCCTTTGCAAAAAATGCGGTAAGAAACTGAATTATAAAAATGCAGTTAAACTTATTGATAATCTACGTCAGTATCAGCAGAAACTACAAGAGTTCGATTCTTTACAAGCGGACATTCAAAATTTATTTGGGCAAGCTTATACCGGTATTAATACGGATTTTGATCATTTAATTTCCGAAGTCAATGATTTATTGGATATTTGTTCAAAAGGTGTAACCTTTGGCTCTTTGGTGAAAATGTCCAAAAATGAATTTGTTGATCAGCATACTACTTTTGCAGAATTAGCACAGCATTATGAGAAAATTTTTGCTGCAAAAAGAGAGTCTGAAGACCGACTTGTCAACAGCTTTAACCAGCAAGAGTATGACATTCAAAACGTGGCTTTGGAATCATTAATCAATAAATGTACCGGCTGCCATGAAAACACAAGTAAGCTCGACAACTGGTGTGAATTTTTCAAACTTTTGCAAAAGCTGAAAACGTTAGAATTGCGTTCTTTCATTGATTATGCAATTGATAAACAAGTTGATGTCGATAAAATTGTTCTCACTTACAAAAAATTGTTTTACACACAATGGGTTGATGCGGTTTTACATGATTCCCCTGTGCTTTTAGAATTGGCCCGCGTTCCGCATGATGAGGCAGTAAAACGCTTTAGAGAAAAAGATGAACTTAATTTTGAGATCAACAAAGCCAAAATCAAAGCGAATCTTTCTGCTCAAAGGCCTAATCTTGATATGATTGCTCAAGGGAGCAGTATTGCTATTCTGCTTCGCGAAGGCGAAAAAAAGCGAAAACAAAAAGGGATTCGTGTATTACTCTCAGAAATAGGAGAATTGGCTCAAACTTTAAAGCCTTGCTTTTTGATGTCTCCGTTAAGCGTAAGTACGTTCCTCGATTCGGATATAAAGTTCGACGTTGTAATTTTTGATGAGGCATCTCAAATTTTCCCGCAGGACGCCATAGGTGCAATTTATCGGGGGAAACAATTAATCGTTGTAGGTGACTCTAAGCAAATGCCTCCCAGTAATTTTTTCAATTCGGTATCAGATCTTGAATCGGATGACGAAACGGAAGATATTACTGATTTTGAATCCATTTTGGATTTGTGTTCTACGTCGTTTCCTCAACGTAGACTGAAATGGCATTATCGTAGTCGTTTTGAACAATTGATTTCGTTTTCAAACAAAAATTTCTATGATAATGATTTAGTAACATTCCCGTCTTCAAAAACAGACAGTAAAGGAATAGGCGTAGATTATATTTATGTAAATGGAATATTTGACCGAAAAACAAAAACAAACCGCGCCGAAGCAGAAAGAATTGTTGATTTAGTGTTTGAAAATTTTGAAAAATATCCCGAACGGAGTTTAGGTGTAGTTGCATTCAGTATGGCGCAACAGAACTTAATTGACAAACTGATTTCAAAGCGCAGGCAACAAGACCCGTCAAAAGAATCATTTTTCAAATCAGACAAGCCTGAACCGTTTTTTGTGAAAAATTTGGAAACTGTTCAGGGTGACGAACGAGATACAATTATTTTTAGCATAGCGTACGCTAAAGATTCACAGGGCAGATTGCTCTTGAATTTTGGGCCAATCAATCGTGCCGGTGGAGAACGTCGTTTAAATGTTGCTGTAACTCGCGCGAAATATAATGTTCAGCTTGTATCCTCGATGCATTATACAGATATTGACTTATCGAGAACACAATCAGTTGGTGCAAAATTACTTCGCGAGTATTTGGACTATGCCGAAAACGGCGCAATTGCATTGGAAAGAACAATTACTGTAAATCCGTTTGAATCTTACGATTCAGAATTTGAAATGGAAGTATGCGAATTTTTACGCGAAAAAGGATATACAGTAGATACGCAGGTTGGCTGCTCGTCTTTTAAAATAGATTTAGCCATTAAACGTCCTGATTCTTCCGATTATGTTTTGGCTGTTGAATGCGACGGAGCAACGTACCATTCTTCCAAAACAGCCCGCGATAGAGACAGACTTCGTCAAGATATATTAGAACGGATGGGCTGGAAATTTTATCGCATATGGTCGACTGACTGGTTTAGGAATAAGTCCGTTGAAAAAGAAAGGCTTTTGTCCGCTGTTAAAGAAGCTTTCGAAAATGTTCCAAAAATATCAGAAGAATCGCCTGCGACTGACGTGTCTTTTGAAGAAACGGTTGAAATTAAGCATTTTGAATTTCCGAAATATCGAATGGCAAATGTAAATGCACTTTGTCGGCAATTCAATTGCGATAAATTTCAAATTACCCGCGCCATATTGGAAATTGAAACTCCCATTGCAGAAGAATGGCTTTTGAAACGAATTGTTTTTTTATTTGACCGAGAAAAGGTTACCAACGTAGTTCGTAACGAATTTGATCAGTTGATGTGGAATTGCGGAAAATATGGAATCATTCGGCGTAATGGATTTTTATATTTGCAAGGCAAAGAAATCCCCATGCTTCGTATGCCCGCAAATGGTATGCAGCCTCGTGAAATAAAATATATTGCTATTGAAGAATTGGCGAAAGGTTTAAAAGAATTGCTCAAACAAAATGTAACCGCTGAAAAAATGGGTTTGTTTAAGCTGTTGGCTAGTCAACTCGGTTTTTCTCGCATGGGTGATTCAATTTTAGCGCGGTTAGAAAGTGCTTTAGGTTTGCTTTCAAATGAAATTGAAAGCAATGGTGAAATGTTATCGCTAAAATAAAACAAAACTTATAAAAATCTGGTGAGTTTTTGTATGCGTTTTTAGTGTCAAAGTAAAACCCGAGGGCTGGGCATAGTATGATGGACGAATCGTTTTTTGTTATCAAAGACAAGTTCAACATTCGTCGCATAACACCGATGGAATGCTTGGCTTTGCAAGGATTTCCGCCGAGCTTTACATTCCCTTCTACCGTTTCCATGCGTGGGCAATATAAGCAGGTGGGGAATGCAGTATGCGAAACACTTGTTTTAAGAATTATTACGGAATTAAAATGACGATGAATGCGGTATTGTAATAAATATCACTTAAACGATTTTCCAAATGATGGAATCGCCTTCATCTAAAAATGATTAAACCTATGGAGTAAGAATGTGTCTATAAAGAAATCCGAAGAAATTATAAGCGAAGCAAGCCCTCATACAATAAAAAAATTTAATCTAATTGAAGAATACGTTAAAGCTTGGGCTCCTAAGCTATTGAATAATTTTAATTGCCATGAACTTGTTTTTATCGATTGCATGTGCAATAGTGGAGAATACAGGGATAAAGTTGGAAATTGTATTTATGGTACACCTGTGCGTGTGGCAAAAATATTAGATGGATTCGCAAAAGCTTATCCGTCTAAGACAATTTCTATGTATTTTAACGATTTATCGAAAGAAAAAATAGATTATCTATCCAGTCTGATTAAGATAAGCAGCCCTAATTGTAAAATAAATCTATCAGTAAAAGATGGAAATGTATTATTAAGAGAAATTGCAAATCGCGTCACATCTAATGCAAATACTAGCTATTTATTAGTGTATGATCCCTATGAGGCGGCAATAGACTGGCGCGCTCTATATCCTTATCTCAATAATTGGGGCGAGGTAATTATAAATCATATGCTATATGACTCCACCAGGGCCGTCAAAATGGCAAAAAGCACACAGGCGATTCAAAAATATGAACAAACATATTTAGAAGACATAGAAGCTTTATTGCCTTATGGCAGCGACAAAAGTGCATATGAAAAGCGTATAGAAACGATCATAAAGGCTTTAAGGAATAAACATAAATACTATATTGCTTCATTCCCTTTTTTCAATAGCCGAAACACAATTGTATACGACTTAATACATTGCACAAATAGTATAGTCGGCTTCAGACTTTATAAGCAAGTTGCATGGAAAGTTTTTGGAGGGAAATCTTCTACTTATAATACTTTTGGACAGGAAAATCAATTAACTTTAGATTTCGACAACGGTGGGCAAATTACAACTCCCTCATTCGCTGAATGTTACTATGTAAAAGATATAGCTGAATATCTACAAAACAGATTCTGTGGGAAAGACAAAGTTCCTTTTACAGAAGTATGGGCGGCATTAGATAATCACCCTATTTTTCCCGCTGATGGATTTAGAAACGAAATAAAAAGAGAGTTGAAAAATCTCTATGGAGCAACAATTACAAGAGACACAGTATCTTTTCGTAGGTAAAATCATGAAAACTATAATAAGAAAAACAATGCTTTATAAAACTGGCGTTGAATATGGAGATTATACGGTCAATCACGTGCAAGGATGCTCGCATGGTTGCAAATACCCTTGCTATGCCATGATGCTGGCAAAACGGTTTGGAAAAGCTAAAAGTTATGAGGAATGGTGCGAACCTGCACTTGTATCCAATGCATTAGAGATTTTAGACAAAGAAATTCCTAAATTGAAAGATAAAATCCAATCGGTACAGCTTTGCTTTTCTACCGATCCGTTTATGTACGGGTACGATGAAGTTAAGCAAATGAGCTTGCGGATCATAGAAAAATTAAATGCTGCGGGTATAAAATGTACCGCGCTTACGAAAGGGCTACTACCAATCGAGCTACGCAATTTAAGCCATGATAATGAATATGGAATTACTTTAATCTCTCTAAATGAGAAATACCGGGAAGAAACAGAACCTGGTGCGGCTCCTTATACACAACGTATCGCAGCCTTAAAAGCGTTACATGATTCAGGATGTAAGACATGGGTAAGCATTGAGCCATATCCTACCCCTAATATCATTGAACAGAATTTTGAAGAGCTATTGCAAGCGATATCATTTACCGATAAGATCATTTTTGGTCGATTGAATTACAATAAGCGAGTTACAGAATTTAAAGGCTATAAAGAATATTTTAATAAGCTTGCTTATCGGGTTGTTGAATTCTGTGGAGAAAATGGAAAACAATATCATATAAAAACTGGTACAATGGTTGAATTATGATAACAGTGGTTAAAGATAATACAAGAAGACGCGCCGAATTGGCGTGCCTTCTTGTATAAATTGGGGAAATTCTTAAATATATTGAGCGACAATTTTATTGTGGGGTAAATTGTGGGGAAGATAGTCAAAATCCAGCGATTTTATAGGGTTTTTCGGCTGTTTTAAGCCATTTTTTGAGTTTTCAGAGTGCCTCTGACTCCGTCATTCGTTGGTTCGAATCCAGCTACC
>DVIU01000056.1 GCA_018711035.1 Candidatus Scatousia excrementigallinarum | reverse complement strand
AACCAGTTTAAAGTTCTGGATGCAAATGAAGTCCAGCATGTTTACGGAATTTTAAGAAACACCTGTCTGGAAAGTTTCAACCCTAAACTAGCAGGAATTTTTGAAAAACATATGGATAAAGCCTATGATTATGTTTCTAAAAACTATAGAATCGGAATGCCTATAAGAATGAATCCATATGGAATGGATATTTAAACTTCTGAAACGGATATACTTGTAAATCCTGAATTTCTGGCACTGTCCATGAGTTTTACAACCGCACCATGGGTAGCATTTCCGTCTGTTTGTATCATAAGTCCGTCTGGAAAATCCTTTGACTGCGCTTTTAAAGTTTTTTCCAGAGCCCCCGCAGAAACCTCCTGCCCGTCAATAAAATATCTGTTATCCGAAGAAACATCCACTGTCAAAACTTTTGTATCCTTCTGCACCTGTTCTTCAGCTACATTTTCAGGAACAGTAAGGTTCAGCCCCTGCTGATCCAACAACGGTGCAATAACCATCATTATAATCAAAAGAACAAGAAAAATATCTGTCAATGGTGTAATATTTATTTCATTAAATGTATCACGTTCACGTCCCATTTTTATGCTCCCTGATTTTCATTTTGTTGTTGTAAATCTTTTTGTTCTTTTTTAGAAAGCGGCTCGCCGGCTACGATAAGTTTCTTATACTCAGCGTCCTGAGCCGCATTCATTACCTTCATGATTTCGGAACTTTTTACTTTCTCATCAGCCTTGACAACTACTTCAGGCTTTTCTAAAGAGGCTTTTAAGGCAACGAGTTCATCTGTTAATGTATCAGGATTAATTTCTTTTCCGTTAACATACATCAAACCTTCCTTTGTAATTGAAACAGTAGCATTTTTCTGTTCAATTGCAATTCCGCTGTTAATTTCAGGAACGGAAATAGCATTATCCATAGATTGGAATGTAGGTGCGACTACCATCATGATAATTAACAATACCAGAAAGATATCTGTTAAAGGTGTGATATTTATTTCGGTAAACATTTTACCTTTTTTAGAACTCATTGCCATTTTGTAATTTCCTTTAATCTGATTAATTCTGACTGATTACATAGAAACATTAGTTGAAGCCTTGCCGGACTTATCACTTTCTGAATCAACAAAGCTCAAGAATAATAATTTAATTAACTGAAAATCGTCTTCGTAGCGTTTAACAATTGATTGGAAAGAGTTATAGAAAACAACAGCAACAATCGCAACGCCAAGACCGAAAGCAGTAGCAATCAAAGCAGACCCGATACCCATCGCAACTGCCGCTGACTGGTTACCCTGTTGAGCCAAATCCTGGAATGTATAAAGGATACGAACTACAGTACCGAACAAACCTAAGAACGGAGCAACACCGCCGATTGTACCGAGAATTGTAAGATGGCTTTCCAATTTTCTTGTAGCAAGAGCTGCCGCAATATCAAATGAACGTGAAAAACCGTTTTTCTGTTCAGAAAAAATTCTTACAGCTTCTTCAGTAACTTCACCTATAACGCCGCCGCACTGAACAGCTAAATTCTGTGCACCTTGAAGGTTATTTTTTGCTAATTCTTTTTGAAGTTTAGGTATGAAAAGAACAACATCTCTTTTGTTTCTTTTATAAACAGAAATTCTGTTCAAAACAACCATAACAACAAGGATAGAACAAACCAGAATCGGCAGTAATACCGGCCAGTCTAATTTAATTGAGTGTAATAAAAGTTCCATAATTTTTAATCCTCTTTATCTTGTAAATTACATTATTTTATTATTTTACCCGCCATAGCGGAGAATTTTAGTAGCCTGATGCTCCAAATACGTTGTAGTCAAAAGTGAATTGAATATCAATACTTTGACCTTTAAACTCTGCCGGCAGCGGTTTAAACGGCGCGGTAAGTTTAACGGCATTTATGGCTGCACTGTCAGCACTAGGGAGTCCTGATGATTTAAACACGCTGCAAGAAAGGAGTCTTCCGTCTTTAGCAATTTTAAACAGCAGTACAACGCGTTTACTTTCATTACCTTTAGGAGGGTTCCAATTCATTTTAATACGTCGTTGGAGTTCTCTCATATAAGGGCCGAAATCAGGTTCTCTGATAGCATCAATACCGGGTCTGCCGTTAGGATTGCCCGGGCCCGGATTTCCGTAAGAGCCTGACCCTCCTCCTCCGCCTTTAGCGAGTTTTGACCCTGAAGACGAACCGCCGCCAGTCGGTGCAAGAACAGGAGCAGGCGTGTATCTGCCGGCCGAAGAACTGCCGGAACCGCCCGATGAACCTCCGTTTGCAAGTTTACCAGAACCGCTTATAGGGCCAGTTGCGTAATGCCCGCCTTTTGTCCCGCCTTTAGGAACAGGAACCTGAAATGCAGATGAAGGTTTTGCAACAGGTTTTGGAGTATTAGGCGGTTTTATTGAAGGTCTTGCTGTCGGCGGGTTAGGTTTTGCCGGAGCAACAGCCTTTGGAGCCGGCGGAGCAGGAGTTTGCTGCGGTTTCGGAATTGGTTTAGTTATTTGTTTTGGAATAAAGTTCTGCAAAGGATTCTTTACAGGTTCAGGTTTTTTAGCCGGTTGAGGTTTTGGAGTCTGCTTTGGAGCCTGAGCAGGTTTTGATTTTGCCGCAGGCGCAGGAGTACTGGCCTTAGCGGCAGGAGCAGACGGAGTTGACGGCATAGATACTTTTCGTGTAGGGTCATGATGACCGCCCGCACGGGAATTTCTATCTGCACGGTAAGGTGTATTTTTGTTGATAGGAGTATCTTCCTTATCAACAAGTACAAATTCAATATCATTTACCTTAGGCTTAGGCTTTTCAAAAAGGTGCATATTAAAGCCGAGAAGCATAAGAATTAGAGTCATAAGCCATACTACCCCGACTGCTGACGGGTGAAGCAGAACAGAAAGCCAGAATGACTTTTTGAGAGTCAGGCCTTCTTTATCTTCACGAAGCACTGCCGGAGTGGTATAACCTGAATTTTCTTCTGACTCCTCATCCTCTAATAAGTTATTGTTGTATTTATCTAAGATTGACATTTTATTTACCTATCTACAACCCTTTTTCCCTAATCTGTAATAATATTATTCGGAAATTAAAATAATATTTATCGGCTGACCGGCTAGTAATTCGAGTTATATATTGCCGGGTTAACAGTAATTGGCTGGGTAAGCACCAATTCTATATTTGAGTTTGCAGGGATAACAACATCGTCGCCTTTATCCCAGACAGATTTAATAAGCCCACCTCCTGCACCAACAGCAGTACCGAGAGCAGCACCTTTACCTATATCCCCGCCGGCAAGAGCCCCGAACACAACGCCGGAAACCGCACCTGCACCTGCACCTACGGTAAGGTCTTTTGCGTAATCTTTAGCGACATCCATTTTTGTACCGCCGATAAGCATACCGCTGTTATCATCTGTTTTAACAACAGCAGAAATAGGAATTTGAATTCCGTAAGGGGTGACTATTTGCGTGAATCTCAACATTAACTTGCCGTTCATACTGCCGCGTTTGGCTTTAGAAACTTCGAGAACAGTTCCGGTTACAGAGCTTCCGGCAGGAGCGATTAAGTTATTGTTGTAATAAAAATCAGAGCCTAATGCCACGGTAACAGTTTGGCCTAATGTTAAGTTAGCCGAATTCAAAGGCATTGTAACCACAGCCGGCATAGATTGGCCGGCAGGAACGGTAACAACACTACCTCTGAGTGTTTGATTACCCGTCATTTTTGGCTGTGCGTAATATGTAGGTTGATATGAGGGAGCGGTCATATTTTGAGTGTAATTGTAATTGCCGTCCGCGATAGCTGCACCGCAAGACACAATGAGTGCTGCGATTAATAAATTCAGATGTTTTTTCATAATTAACTTTCCTTCCTTAAACACAATCACATATCACTTGATAATAACATTTTATTTCCAATTTAGCATTTGTCAATTTGTTAAGGTGTGGGTTATCCAGGCGGAGTCTGAAAGAATAATAATTCTGTTCTCGCCTGACGTAATAGTGGTATGTGACCCCATTTTTCTTTCACGTCCCGGACGAATCTGGAGAGTTGTATTATTGCCGATACCGGACTGGTAATGCGGCATTTTAATCCACGAAGCCGGTTCGGAAATTCCTCCGCCTATAAGGTTGTTGTTAGGAGTGTAAATGTAACCCCTGATAGGCATTTCAAACCCGTCAGGCAAAATAACTTTATTTATTTTAATAACCATAGAGGCATTTGTACCCACAACGGGCTCATGAATTTGTTCCACATATCCGTAGAATTCCGAGTTTTCCGGAATAATATTTGTCTCATGCATAAACAAATCATTTGTTGAAGTAAATCTTACTTTATATCCTACAGGACAATACTGGGTAGAAATTTCCTGAGCACTGATTACGGGAATGAAAGTACCTGCCGGAACTTCAATAACATCATAGCTTCGTAAATCAAGCTGTACATCTTCCATTACGGGTTCTTGAGCCGCATAGCCCGCCGCTGCCGTGAAAATCAGCATTAATAGTAACGTTAAAAGCCTTCTCTTCATAGAATTTATTATAACATTTTTTTTGAAATATTCAACAAAAGTTTTTTTATAATATAATAAAAATTGAACGATAATGAAGATTTAACTGAGAGGACAATAAGTTATGAGAGAAAGAATAGTTTCAGGAATGCGCCCGACAGGCAAATTACACCTTGGTCATTATTTAGGCGTAATACAAAACTGGGTTGAATTACAGCATAAATATGAAAGTTTCTTTTTCGTAGCGGATTGGCACGCTCTCACAACAAAATACGACAAGACAGAGAATTTAAAAAATGATGTAATTGACGTTGCGATTGACTGGCTTGCATCGGGAATTGACCCTGAGATTTCTACAATCTATGTGCAATCGCTCGTTCCTGAAATTGCGGAGTTAAACATTTATCTTGGAATGGTTACCCCGCAAAACTGGGTTGAACGCGATCCGACCTTAAAAGATATGGCTAAAATTCTTCGTAGCAAGGAGGGTCAAAATTCGCAGATAAGTTACGGTCTTATGGGATATCCGGTATTAATGAGTGCCGATATTATGATGATGAACGCAACTCATGTTCCGGTCGGGATTGACCAGGTTGCACACATTGAGATAACACGCGACATTGCCAGAAGATTTAATAATGTTTATAAAGAAGAATTCTTCAACGAACCACAGCCTATACTTAACCACTGTTCATTAATCTGCGGACTTGACGGAAACAAAATGGGCAAATCCTTCCAGAATGATATTAAAATTTCCGATACGGAAGAAGTAACCGCTAAAAAGATTATGACAGCCATAACAGACAGAAGCCGTCTGAGAAAGACAGATTTAGGTCATCCAGACGAATGCGAAGTGGCATTTAAATACTGGACAATTTTCGGAACAGAAGAACAGGTTGCAAAAGTCCGCTGTGAATGCGAAAAAGGCGAACGCGGCTGTGCAGATTGTAAACGTCAGTTAGGGGCATTGATTAACGAAAAATTCTCTGAAATAAGAGAAAAACGCCGTTACTATGAAGCTCACATTGATGAGGTAAAAGACATTTTAAATGAAGGCTCAAAAAAAGCAAGAACAGAAGCACAAAAAATTATAAGCCACGTTCGAGAGCTGATAAATATGTATTAAGAGCGGTCTTTATATTCAATCTCAACGCCGATTATATCGAATATTTCCAATAATTCCAGAACTGAAAGAGTTCCGCGTCTGATTTTGCCCGAGTAATTTCCGACTTCAGGTTTTCTATTATAAACTTCAGAAACTTTTGCCATCATTTGAGTCAAATTCATCCCACGTGTAGCGGCTTTGAACCTGATAAATTCTCTTAGATATTCAATCTGTTCCTTTGGCAAAGAACTCATAAAAAACCTTTCCATATTTAAAACTATATGGATTGTAACATTTTTTATTTATTACCTGACAATTTAATTATTTAACTCTATACTTAACTATATAAATCGATTATACTAATAAGTATTAAGATTTGAACAACCTTGCTCAATTAAGGCTTGATTGGATTAAGCAGTTGGAAGTAAATAAATCGGTGCGCTGAATCAGCGCACCGATTTATTACAGAAAAATAGCCGTCATTGACGGCTTATCTCAATTTGTAAAAGGTTAGTGTGTAGGAGAAAATAAAGAAAATGGTTATACTACATGTATTCCACTTTAATTTATACCTATAACATATACACTATATATCTTTTACATATCTTAATAATATACATCAAAAAAGGCCTGATTTGATTTATCAGACCCTTTTTATACTTTGTAACGAACTATTTTACGAGTTCTTTGAATTTTTTACCGGCAGAGAAAGCAGGAACTGTTTTTGCAGCAATTTTCAATTCTGCACCGGTTTGCGGGTTACGGCCAGTTCTTGCAGCTCTTTTTCTAGCTTCAAATGTACCGAAACCAACCAAAGTAACTTTTTTACCTTTAGAAACTGTTTTTTCAATTGTTTCCAAAACAGCTGCAACAACATCAGCAGTTGCTTTTTGAGAAACTTTTGCTTTCTTTGATACTTCTTTTACTAATTCTTCTTTGTTCATCTGAACCTCCTTCTTCCTTAGCAAACGGCAACAGAAACCATTTCCTCCGCATGCTTATGTATTCGACAGATTCATTATAGCACGTTATTTGTTTTTGGCAAGGGGTTTTAGGGATTTTTAGCAAAAATTAGCCCGATATACAAGGAATTCCGCGGTATAAACAGTCACAAGCCCAGTGACAACAGTCACTATGAACAGATTAATTGATTGAAGAACCGTTTGCACGCGCAAATTTAACATTTTTATAGAAATAATTTAATATTTGATAAGCATTATAGCCTTGTTTTGCAAGATTATTGGCTCCATGCTGCGACATACCTATGCCATGTCCGTTTTTCTTTACATTTTCATCAAATGAAGGTACAGAACGCACATAGGGAACATCATTACCCCAGGCTTCTTTTGCCGTAACTGTCTGTCCGCCTGCTGACGCTGAATAGAAAGCTGAAACTACTTTATAATTATATGTCAAAACAAGACCGCTTGTTTCATCAACAGCTTTGTTGGTTTTTGAGGTTTCGGCAGACGCCCCCCCGTAGGCCTGATCTTCCGGAGTATCTTTCAAATCATAACCGAGCGAGGCACGTTTGCCCAGATTTGCAAGAGCATAACTTCTTGCGGCAATTGCCTGAGCTTTAAGTGCTTCAAGTTCCCAGCTCGAAGGCATTTCCGAAGGAACTACACCCTTTATATAATCTTCCAAATCAACTTCATTGATTACAGTTAATTTTTTATTTTTATTCTGTATAATTAAATGCCCGCGGTACCATTTGCTTTTGGCACTGATAAACCCGCCTGTCGAAGGTTTGAGAACAATATTATCCGAATAAATCTGGTAAAATTTCCCGTCAAGACGAATTGCCATTGTGTTACGATATGGTACAATTTCATAGCCTTTCATGGCATCTATTTTTACTATAGTTTTATTTGTATTTGCATCAATAAGAGAAGTCGCATTTGAAGAACCGACACCAATACGGTCAACTCCTGTCTGCAAACCTATTTTGATAGCGTTTGCGGGATTTTGAACAAATAACATAAAAATAAATATTAAGTATACAAGACTAATCTTTCTCATTACATTTAAATTATAACATATTATGAGAAAAAGGGATTAGGCCTTTTGGTCGATTTTTTTCGGCTCAATTCCTAAACTTGCCTTGACTCTGTCAGAATATTTCTCAGCGAGACTGTGGCCGATAGAGTATGAGCCCATAGAACCGCAGACAAACAGAATCCCTTTTACAACCGCAGCAACTTTAGAACTTTTGCCGGATTTTGCAAGGAATTCGGTAAGAGGTTTCATCCAGGTAAATTTTTTAGTTTTATTTGCAAGTTTAAGGACATTATCGCCGTTAATAACTTTATCCATATAAACTTTCATCATACCTTCACCGGCAAACATTCCGGCGAGGGCTCCCGCTTCTGTAATTCCTGTACCTACTTTATCATCAGAAGCTGCTGTTTTTATAACACTTGACGCACAGATGAGAGGGTTAACATTTTTTGTAGCCCACTTAACGGCTTTTCCTGCATAATCCACCGGTTTATATTTTTTTGCATATTCATTAAAAATACTTGATAAGCTATTTGCAGTCTTTGCAGTCGTTTCATTGTAATTTGCACAGGCCTGAACAATTTTTGCTCCCTGAGCAAAAGCGACCGTGCCGCGCTGCGGTTCACCGTCTTCGACTTTTTTAATGTTCCTGTAACAGAATATTCCGCTTGGAACACATACTTCTAATAATGCTTTTGATACAGACATTATTATACAACCTTTTAAACACTACCTTACATGTATATAAAGTATTTTTTTAAATTTAAATTGCGCGGTCTTATATTTTTATTTACATTATTTACAAAAAATCCGCTCTTAGTAAGGGCGGATTTTTTTATGAATACATTTTTAAAGTTCTTTCAATGTTCTTGCCGATTACTCCTTTTATCGAGTCATACTCTGTTTGCAAAGCATTGTGTTCTGTGTCTAAGCGTTTCAGGATATTGTCATATTGTTTATCT
>DVIU01000055.1 GCA_018711035.1 Candidatus Scatousia excrementigallinarum | reverse complement strand
GTTCCATCTGTAAATTTTGTCGCTAATTCTCCCAACCTCACCCACTGCCAGGAGTCGGGGATGTCGAAGGGTTTTTCGGAATCGGTGATGGGCGGGAGCGGTTTTTCCTTTTTGATTTTGCCTTCTTTTATCAGCTTTTCTTTTTCAGCCTTTATTTTGGAAAGTAAAACAGAGGCAGGCTCGTCCGAGCTATCCTGCGGGACAAGTTTGCCTTGAATGGCATAATGCAAAATGGACTTCTTTAACTTATCGAAAATTTCGCCGTCGAGCTTTTTCGCCTGCTGTTCCAGCTTGTCGTATTCGGCAATCAAAGGTTCAAATTTTTCTATCGCCTCCACTATTCTCTTCTGTTCTTCATAAGGAGGAATTGGAATTAAAATTTCACCCAGTTTTTTTGTAGAAACAAATTCAAATGTCGTTTTGCCTGCTAATTTGTGAAGTATGTCTGCAAAATAATCTCCAATACCATATAAATAGTTATCTTGTAATAATTTTCTATATAAGTATTTTACTGTTAAAGAATTAAATTGCTGATTCGTAGTTAATGCAATTGTTGTTTGAGCAAAAGCACCTATCGAGGCTGTACAACACAATAAAAAACTATTAGGAGGCACAATCCTATCCTGATTAACAGCCTCACATGTTATGTGCTGTTGAGTGTAACTTATAAGTTTCCCTTGTCTTCGAATATCATCAACAGTAAACCAAGGGATTGTTCCATTTTCCCAAAACCTCGTTTCGCTTCTTAATGGAGTAAATCCATTTCTAATATCATAACAAGTACTAACCCTACTCCATATCCAACTATCAGGTATTTCAAAAGGTAATTGGTCGGTAATATCCTTTACTTCCTTACCTGTTTTTTCGTAAAACTTTCCGTCTTCGCCCTTAAAAATTACGGAGTCGGTTTTATCCCTTTTTATCTTTCCTTCTTTAATAAGATTTTCTTTTTCTGCCCTAATTTTTTGGAGCAGGACGGAGGCAGGCTCGTCCGAGCTGTTTTGCGGAACGAGCTTGCCCTGAATTGCCATTTGAAGGATAGACTTTCTTAAAACTTCTGCTTTCATTAATTATCCTTATCCTTTTTAACTTTAAGATTAAATTCGATTAATCTACTCATATGTTTTACAATCAAAAATAACGTAAAGAGTATAACAATGAAAATATAGTAAAAAATTGAAGATAAAACACAATTTAATACGAAATTAATCTCTTGAGATGCTACTTCCGACATTATAAGAGAATACAACAGCAAAAATATACAAAGCATCGAATTAAAAACAATAGAATTGATTGTTTCCTTAACCACCATTTTTGCTCGCTGTTTTTGATTCTCGTCTTGTACAGAAGCAAAATCCTGCCCTGCTAATATACTTAATATCCCCAAAAGCATGGACAAAACAATGCCCAAAATAACACTTACTCCACTATATAAATTCTGGCTCGCTTGATAGATTAAAGATAGTCCAACAGCAAAAAATAAAGGCAATATATAGAATATGACATATTGAATTTTGCAATTTTTAAATAAACATAAATGCTCTTTTATTGTTTGCCTGATATTAAAAAAGGAATCATTTTTACGGAGTAAAAATATCAGCATTAAGACCCCAAATAAAATTACAATTCCCAATCCTATCCATTTTAAACAATTCATAAATCCTCGTTTACCGTTAAAACCATTTTATTTTTATAAGTTTTTGCGATACCAATCATATACTCTATCAGCACTTTTCCGTCATATTTTCCATTATTAAATATACTGTCAGGAATGTCTTCAACTACACTTAATCTGTTAATATCAGATAACTCTACAGTACGATAATTGCTTCCTACTTTAAATGTAATCTTTACATTTTCACAAGGACTGTCCTCTATTTCAATAACTTCACTATTAGATTTCCCATCAAGCAAATCAAGGAGTATACCCTTGAATGATTCTGTTAATTTAGGCTTATAATAAGACCTCTCCTCTCTTCCTATTGATACAAAAATATTATCCGAACTATCAGAGGAAATTCTGTTCTTTATAAATTTAATGCAATGTAAATTGCCTCTGTCCATAAGCTTTTCTACGAATGTTCTTACAGAAACACTACGAGTTTCCAAAGTTAAGCCCATCTCCGCAAAAAATTCTTTCATATGCTTTGTTGTTATAGTTTTTACGCCATAAGTTGCAATTGTTTGAAAAACAAATATGCCTTTATTAACTTTGACATTATCTGTATCATTTGGTACAAGCACTAAGCATTTAAAAGATTTTATATCTGCAACATCTTCATTTCGATGAAACTGCACTTTCTGTGTACGCCTATCCATCAAATCCGATTCTAATCCATATTGTCCGGAATGTACAGTAAAAGACAAGGCTTTATAATCATTATCCTCCCAAACAGATATTGAACCTCGCAAAACTGAAAACATTTTCATACTTGATTCATCATCAGCATATTCAACCTTATTTTCGCAGAAACTTTTCATTAAACAAAGAACATTTTCATAATTTTTCCCATTATACTCATATTCCTTATTTAACTCTAAGACTGTTTCATCATTACGACAAAACCTCTTTTTTAAATAAAAACTACATATTAATAAACCGCTTCTTATCATTTGCATCCCTCACAACGTGTTTAACTTATCTTTAATTTCAGATAAAATCCTATCAATTTTTTCGTTTAATAGACTGCGTTCTCTCTCATATCTTGCAATTAATTCCTGTGGTCCTAAAATCTCCTCTTCTTCGTGAGGGTAGCCGCAGAGGTCTATATTATAATTTCTGTCAATAAGCTCCTGCACGCCATATTTTTTAGCCTTAGGAAAACCATCTTGCTCTATCTCACGGCGGTTGCCCCACCACTCAATAACGGGCGCAAAATGCTCCAACATAATCGGCTTTGTCTTAGAAAAATTCTTATATCCTTGTGGCATATCCATACGATAAAACCACGTTTCCTCGGTCGGGTAGGTATTGTCAAAGAACAAGATATTTGTAGTGATAGACGTATAGGGTGCAAACACGCTGTGCGGCATACGAATGACTGTATGTAAATTGAACTCGCTGAGCAGTTTTACCTTGATAGCCGTCTTTGCATTGTCAGTCCCGAACAAGAATCCATCGGGGATAATGACCGCCGCACGACCGTTCTTTTTCAAACGATACATAATGACGTTCATAAAAAGATCAGCCGTTTCACTGCTGCGAAGTTCGGCAGGGAAATTGTTCTTGACCGCATCCTTCTCCGCTCCGCCATAGGGAGGATTCATAAGCACGATATCAAATTTATCGCTCTCCTTATAGTCCCTGACGTTCTTTTCAAGCGAGTTCATGTGATAAATTTTGGGCTCGTCCACGTCATGGAGCAGCATATTTGTGATACACAAAAGGAACGGAAGAGGCTTTTTCTCTATTCCGTACACGGTGTTGTTATACTTGTCGATATCTTCTTCGCTACGACGCTGCGGTTCAAGATATTTTAAAGTTGAAGTCAAAAACCCGCCCGTTCCGCAAGCAAAGTCCGCAACCGATTCGCCGAGCTTTGGCGCAATCATCTGCACCATAAAGTCAGTTACCGCACGAGGCGTATAGAATTCGCCTGCATTGCCGGCACTCTGCAAGCTCTTTAAAATAGTTTCGTATATAGTGCCAAATTCGTGACGTTCCTTATACTCAGAAAAATCCACTTCATTGATTACGTTTATGACCTGACGAAGAAGAACGCCGTCCTTCATATAGTTCTGCGCATCTTCAAAGACGTACCTTGCAATCCTCTGCTTTAAAGGCGTATTTTCATTGATTTCAAAGCGGAATTTTTTGCTGTTTAACTCGATTTCGTTACCCTTTAAGTAAGGAAAGAGCAGGCTGTTGACAAAGCTCAAAAGTTTTTCGCCCGTCATGACATTGTTGCTTTTATCGTCTACCGCCCAGTTTCGCCATTTCAATTCATCGGGAATAAGGCTTACATACTTTTCGTCGTAAAATTCCCACTCCTCTTCCTTTGCGTCATAGACCTTTAGAAAAAACATCCATGTCATCTGGCTGATACGCTGTGCATCTCCGTCTACGCCTGCATCATTGCGCATTATGTCCTGAATTCTCTTTACTAAATTGCTTACCGCCATTCCTTCTCCTTATGCTGCATATAATGCAAGCTGTACTTCTTTAACCGCTTTGACATACCCATCCAGACCGCCAAACAACTTAGCGATCTTCATAGGGCTGCCGTATTCGTTAAACTCTGGTAATTTTAAAATCTTAGTGTCTGTAATATCGTCTATTGCATCGTCCGAATATTTTTCAAGCAATATTTCAAGCACGCCCTTGCACTGCTCGGAATACTTTGCAAGAACTTCGTCCACCTTTCTGCGCTTTGCCCTTTCACTCTTGGTAAGCGGTTTGATGCCGTATGCTATATCGCAAATAAGGTCAAAATCGTCAACATCGTTGGGATAATACCGCCTAAGCTCCTCTAAAAATATGCCGTGTTCTTTGAGCTCCTGCAATATGACAGAACGCTTTTCATCACCCGTCCAATACTTCAAGAAGTCGTCAAGCGAAGCAAAACCGCTTAAAATATTCTTCTTAGTAAAGTCTTTCAGGCTTTCAGTTACAAGTTTTCCGTCCTTATCGTAAAACTGTACACGCTCGGAAACGAGTTCGACGGGAACATCATTGACATAGACTTTCTTCTTGCCACCTTCGGTCGGCGGAGTTTCAAGAGGATCGTGAGGCGTAATCGTAACTTCGGTTGCGCCGTCTGGTTTTTCATAGTCTTCGTCCTGCAACTCAGGCCCATTGAATTTAGGATCGGAGAACAAAACAGAGGCATTCCTGAAATCGAGAATAGTAAAATACATTTTGCCGTAGTCTTCGGCAATTCGCGTACCTCTGCCTATGATTTGCTTGAACTCCGTCATTCCGTTTTCGCCGAAAATATTGTCCAAGACAATATTCTTGCAGGTCTGGCAGTTTACACCAGTAGTCATCAGCTTACTTGTTGTAACGATTGTAGGATATTTGCTTTCCTTATCGATAAAGTTATCGAGCTGCTTTTTGCCCTCCTCATTGTCGCCCGTTATTCGCATGATATATCTGTGATTTTCCGCACATAAATCTGCGTTAAGCTCCACGAGTGCCTGCCGCATCCTTTCTGCATGGTCAATATCCACGCAGAAAACAATAGTCTTGGCAAATCTGTCCGTACGCTTTAAATACTCGGTAACTTTCTGCGCAACAAGTTTAGTACGCTCGTCAATGACCAACGTACGATCAAAATCTTTAATTCCGTACTCTCTATCCTCCACCAAGTCGCCGTCTTTATCCGTCTTCCCTTTAGTAGGGCGATAGCCATATATATCGGTATCTATTGCGTATCTTATGACTTTATACGGCGCAAGGAAACCGTCCTCTATGCCGTCTTTTAAGGAATATGTATAGATAGGTTCGCCAAAGTAATCGATATTGGAAATCTCCTTTGTCTCCTTCGGAGTTGCCGTCATACCTATCTTGCTTGCCTTATCAAAATAATCGAGTATCTTGCGCCAGTTAGAATCATCCCTTGCACTGCCTCTGTGACACTCATCAACAATTATAAGGTCAAAGAAATCGGGCTTAAAACTCTCTTTCAAAAGCGCCAGGTTGTCCTCTGTATCGTTTTCAGACAGCTGCTGATATAATGAAAGATAAATCTCATAAGACGTGTTCATGTTCTTATGATAGATTTTAGTCATTGAATTTTTGAAGGGCTTGAAGTCTCCGATAATCGTCTGATCGACAAGAATATTTCTGTCTGCCAAATACAGAATACGCTTTTTAAGCCCAGACTTCCAAAGGCGCCAGATAATCTGGAACGCCATATATGTCTTACCCGTACCCGTAGCCATAACAAGCAAAACCCTGTCCTGCCCGCTCGCAATCGCCTCTACCGTGCGGTTGATAGCAATTCTTTGGTAGTACCTGGGAGTGAACGATTCTTCACCAAAGTAGTAAGGCGTGTTGAGTACAGTTTCTAAATCTTTTGCCGCCTCAATCCGCTCTTTATACTGTCTTTCATAAAGTTCGTCAGGAGAAGGAAACTCTTCGAGCGAAAGCGTCTTTTGTTCGCCTGTCTTCATGTCGTAGAACAGAAAGCCGTCGCCATTGGAAGTATATACAAACCGCACATCGAGCTTTTTTGCATATTCCTGCGCCTGCAACATGCCATCGCCTATAACATGGGAAGGGTCTTTGGCTTCGACTATGGCAAGAGGCATATTTTCTTTGTAAAACAAAAGATAGTCTGCGCGCTTTTTGGTCAGTCTGAATGCCTTTTCTCCACGCACGACAATTTTGCCCGCCGTAATGGGATACTCCATTCGTATGAATTTTCTGTCCCAGCCCGCTCTTTCGATAGCCGGCGTTATGTAATTGAGTTTTACTTCCTCCTCAGTCATTCGCATATCGCTATTCCCCATTTTTAATTTATCTGCTTTCCGCTTATTATCATATACTAATTTTTCTTAGCTTCAAGCGTATAAAAATCAATAAAAGTCTTGCCCGTAAGCTTATAATTTCCAAGCAACTCTTGTATTTCATTTTCATCATTATGTTTTGATGATAAGGCCTTACAAAAATT
The DNA here is from genome assembly GCA_018711035.1 of Candidatus Scatousia excrementigallinarum. GTDB lineage: Bacteria > Cyanobacteriota > Vampirovibrionia > Gastranaerophilales > Gastranaerophilaceae > Scatousia > Scatousia excrementigallinarum. The sequence goes on along the minus strand of DVIU01000055.1, from coordinate 2,822 downwards.
ACTTATTTGATCCTTTAATTTGCCTATTTTTTCCCTTTCAATAATTCTAAAGTCATCAGCGGGAGAAGCTAAACTATCAAAAATTTTGCTAGGATGAATAATAATTGGTATACGTTTTTTTTCGCTACCATATTCAGACTCAAACCATGAAACCGATTCATGTAGCTGTGCGCAATAACTTTTTTTAATAGAATCTGTATAGCTTCATTTTTACATTCGATAACAAAGTATGTATCATCTCCCACATACCACAACACATCAGGGCCAATGCCAAGCTCTCTATCAGGGCAATATGTATCAAAACCCAATAATTCTCCAAGTTTACCTACCGCATTTTCAAATTGCTTATATGAATCTTCAATAAATACTAAATAATCAGCATATGATTGTAATTCTAAATTGTATTTACTTACTCCTTCTGCCTTTATTTTCTCAAAAACCGATCTTGCTTGATTTACGGAAGCAGTTAACTTTTGCGCCCTAAGAATACCGTCCCTAGGTTTGACAATATAATTATTTAATTTATGAGCATATGCTACTATTTTTTGTGCTTCTACAGGATTCATTAATTGCATATAGCTAGCACGCAATAATGCATAGAAACCTTTCTGGTAGTCATCAGCCAATTTTTTTTCATAATCAAATAAAATGCTACAAGCAGCTTTATAATCCTCACGTAAAACCGCAAGATTAAAAGCTTTCCTTCTTACTAAATTTTCCTCATTAATTTTTGCTTCCTTAGGATAAGCAAGTTCGCTTAAGGCACCCTTACTTATCTCTACCCATTCTTTATTTTGTTGCAAACATGCTTCCAATGTTTCCATAATTTCATTTATATCCGCATGTTTTAAATCAGCTGAAACCTCTTGCGAAATATTATATTGTCTCAAAGTTGCTTCACTAAAATATTCATACCCTTGCTTTCCGTATAAAATATTGGTTAAAGGTCTACCCATAATAATCACACCACAATAATCATTACTAGACCTTATCCCTCTTCCCATACCTTGTTCGATTTTATGAATCTTATTACGCGCAATTTCATTTCCAACACCTAATAAACAAGATTCATTTACACGGTCTCTATTTAATCGAGTATCGGGAAGCCCATCAATTACCAATAATCTACACATAGAATCTGGCAAATCAATACCATCGTATTTATTAACAAACACGTATAGCCCTGATGAACCTTTCTTTATTGAATCTACACCTTGTAAAATATTTTGCGCACTAATAATTAATTTTGCCTTATCTCTCCAATAATCAGCACGCCTTTGTGAAGGCACAATTACACACACATTTATTTCTTTTGAAAATTTAAAAATTGCTTCTTTTAATTCATCATCCGTAATATTTTCATTACATGCCTGAGGAAAGAGTATCATTCTATCCCCTATATCCGAAGCATATGTAGGTGAAACAACACTAACATTTTCCGACAAATCAAAAGCGCGCATAAGCAAACTATCATCACTTAATGTGGCACTCATAAATATTCTTCGTTTAGCATTTGCAAAAGAGGTTATTTGATTTATAGGAATTTCATATGGTATAATTTCGACATCACTTTTTGAAAAAGTAATATTACAGAAATCTATATATTCCCTAACTAATTGATATCCAAATATTATTTCTTCATCATCTTTATGTTTATATAATATATTTAATAATTGACTTCTTGTTTCATTCACTCTCCAAAAAGGAACTTGAATGAATCCAGCGTTTGGATCCTTGTTTTTAAGCTCAATATAGGTATTTTCATTAACCCTTTTTAAATCATCTTCATACAAATTCAATAACTCATTGTACAGCTCATTCTTACAACTTATATTCAATGAAAATTGTGCCGTTACATCATCCATACAAGCATGAACGTCATCTATTACAATATAATCAATTTCCACATTGTCTGATTGCCTTTTTCCAAAAATAGATTTTCCGTTAAATAATTTATGAATATTAATTAATAAAATCGCATCTCCTGAGATAAAGTCTATTGACTTCTCATCTTTAGTAACCTTTATTCCCAAATCTTGCGCTTCTTTATTAGCTTGTTCCATTAAATAATTATCTGGCACAACATAAACGGCTTTCCCTTTTATTTCAGCCAAACAACTTTTAAGTATTAGTAGTGCAACAGTTGTTTTGCCACTACCTGTATTCATTTTTACAATAGTATCTTTACTAGTACGTTTTTCAAACCATTGTTCCAACACTTCTGATTGAACATTCCTAAGATATGCATATTTATTTGATCTAGATAATGCAGAAAATATCTCCACTGGTTTTATTGAATTTGTGTTATTAAGTTTTTGTCTCAACTTATTAAAATCTATCATAATATCGCCTCATTAATTTTTCCTATAAACCTCATCCGGGATTTTAATGTCTTTGCTCTTCCACTCAATCCAAACGTTATTTAAGCCACACAAAACGAAATCGCTTGCCTGCATTTCTTACTATAATTATATTCTGCTAAAATTATAATTCCAGGAGTTCTCGCACTCTGCTTTGAAGGAATTTTTCTATGACCTTCAACCTGCTCTTAGGCAAATTATATCTAGAATGAAGAGTAAACTTAAAATTTATCATTTTTCTAAGCATTGCTCGCTGCCGTTCTGACATAAATTCTTTTACCACATCTTCATAGGAACCACCCATAGCAGGTTTACGTGTTTTAGAGTAATTCTCTATATCCGCAAGGTCGTCTTCCATTGCAAAATTAAATAGCGAAAGTCCGTTGTCAAACACGGGTGCAAACGCCTTGACCTTATTTGTATGACTATCGACGAGCAGTCCGAAATTACCTGTATGCCTGT
>DVIU01000054.1 GCA_018711035.1 Candidatus Scatousia excrementigallinarum | reverse complement strand
CGCCGAAGGAAGTCATACGCTCCTACTTTTTAAATGGTTTTTATGCCGACCACCTCAAAACCTATCAAAAGCGCCCCATATACTGGCTGTTCGACAGCGGCAAAAAGAATGGATTTAAGGCGCTCGTGTATTTTCTATTTTTTTATTTGCAAATAATTCTATCATTTGAGCAGTTATTTCCATTATTTGCATGTTTCCAAACGTAGGCATAATATGCAAATTAATTATCTCTTGATATCTTGCAAGAGTTGAAGTTTTGACTTTATTTTGTTGACAAATCAGAAACTCCGAAAGAACAGATGAAAATAAGATAAGATCTTTTTTATATGACTTTTTTGATTGTCCTGCAAGATAATCATTTTTTTTGTTTTTGGCTTCGGAATATGTTCTCCCATAGATATACTGGTACAGAGCTTTACCACTGCAATTATATCCTTTGATAACTCGTGCTTCCCAACGCCCGTCTTTTCTTTTTGTTATGTTTTCTCCTCTTTTTGACATGTTTGTACCTCCAACTGTTTTATGATTATATATTGTACAATGAAGATGTAAACTTGACTGATTCAGTGACTGCGAAAAATTATTTTTTTAGTTCGATTCGAATAAATTTCAAGAATTATTACATATTTCGTCATAAAATGTGCCACATATGCTTGACAATATCTAGGAAATGTAGTACAAAAATAGAGTATAATTGTAATTGGGGGTATTATTTCATTTTTAAAGCAACAACAAAGCAATCTACTTTATTATTGAATATAGTTAAAAGAGAACAGGTGGCAATATGGATAGAAGTTATTATAAAAGATTTTCAGTAGGACTAACATTACTCGACTCTGTGGAAGAGTATGATGTTTTTTTTAAAAATTATGGAAAATACATAAATAATATATATTTTTCTCTTCCGATGGGGGATCGCTTTCATTCGAGAGTTATGTTTAAAGAGTTGCTTAAGGAAGATCAATATATCGAATTGTTTTGGAAATTACTTTTATGTGTACAAAAGTATTCAATCAATTTGGAACTTTTGTTTAATACCTCGGGATTGAATGAGACTGATATTAGAAATAGTTTTATAGCTTTAGAAGAACATGGTATAAAGGTGCAAAAAATCGGCATACTGGACGAGTACTATGACTTGACAAGAAAATATTTTCCAACCCAAAAACTCGTATATAGTTTTAATAATTTCCCTAATAGCCTTTCTCACTATGCAAATATAAAGAATTCGTATGATGAGATTGTCGTTGCAAGACAATTTATTCGCGATAATCAATTATTCTCCTTTATAAAAAACACCTTAAATTCGAATGTTGTTTTGCTGGTAAATAATGGCTGTTCACAGGTGTGCGGTGGTTGTAAAACTCACTGGCATTGTCATGATTCGTACTACAGAGAGCATTCTAAGTATTCCGCTGAATATCAATATGCTTTGCAAAGCGTTTTTCCATTTGAAATAAACGAAGGATATATTGACATGTGCAATGTTGACTTAATCAAGATTGCAACAAGAAATGACAATTTGCTTTATGTAAAAAAGTGCTTAGATAGCTATGTTAATAACGAAGCAATCGGTTATGTTCAATCTAACAAACACAATTATCTTTTGTGGAGCAGATTGCAGTGGCATACTGATTATTTCAACATTTTTGATTATGATCGTTTGGTAGAACTAAAAAAGAAAATCTATGATGGCAGCATCAATGATTCCGAAATTGTGGCTAAAACGAACCTTCGGATGGGATTGGATTTGCGAGATTATTTTACATTATCGAATATTATACTTGATGATGATAAATTCTCAAAGTATGTTTATTCGTTAAAACGATATGTCAACGCTGACCATGTAGATGTAGATACGATAATATTCGGATGTGAGACATGCGAGAAACTTCTACAAGTAATTGATCCATCTGTTTTGACAACAAACATTATGTATGCGAGTAATAGAGGTTTAATGGTTGCTTTAGAGTTACCTCCGATGAAACAGGTAGACATTAAAACTTTGCTCAAACAAATAGCACCCCTCTTGAGTGAGAAATTGCATTATCTCATTATCAACGATGAGGAAACGTTGTTATATGTTAAGAAAACATACGGAACCGTTAAGCTGGTATTGGGCAGGGCTTTTGATAGAATTGTTTTGCAGAAGAACTTGACAAAAAATGTTTGTGCTTCCGCAAATGAGGACAAGTTCAACTTGTTTGGGGATGGATTAAGACGGTTGTGTGATATATATGGTATTGAAGACATTATGGTTGATATACCCAAATCTGGTTTGTTTGTCAGCAATATTGAAACGTTGAATATTTGGAGTTGTATATCAAGTAGAATTGTTGATCGGAACCCTATGTGTTTGCGGAATGCAACTATGGGTGATTCGTGTGATTATGGATGTCTAGTTCCATCAAATAAGGAGTCGTTCACTAATATTGATATTGGAAACAGAAGGTTGGGGCGGGTTATTTACGAAAATATTAATCTGAAAATGCCGGGCGTGTATAGCACATTGATAGAACAAAGGCTCAAATATTTATATATGCCATGGGATGATGAATATTTAAAAGGATGGTCTTAATGATGAAAAACATATATTTGGCGATTTGGTATAAGTGTAATCAAAAATGTTTAGGATGTCCATGTGGCTTGAACGATAATAAAGATATGAGCCTCACATTGGAACAGATTACGTCCTTTTTGGGAAAATATGATCCCGAAGAGGCAATTTGTGTGACTTTAAGTGGAGGAGAGCCAACGCTGCATCCACAATTCTTTGAAATATTGGACGAACTAAAGCGAAGAAACATATATGTTGCTATACTGACAAATTCAGAAATGTTTGCAAAAAAAGATTTTGCAGATGGCTTTTTGAAACACATTTCTCTCGATAGAACAAGAATCATCACTACCATTCACAGTAGTGAAAAAGAGGTACATGAGCGTCAAAATGGTACAATGGGAAGTTTTGACAGAACAATAAGCGGCTTAAAGTACTTGTTTTTAAGGGGGGTAAATATTACAGTTAAACATTGCATAACAGGCGTTAATTACAAGAACACGGCAGATTTTATACGATTCATTGATAATGAATTTCATCCGAGTGTGGATTTGCAACTATTTGGAATAGATTATTGCGGACTATCAAAAGAGGAAGCAGCTTCTTTATTTGTTCCTTTTTATGAAATGACTCCTTGGCTTGAGGCTGGCTTGGATACATATCTTGAATTATCAGAGTTTAACAAGAGAAGGATCTCAATAAAAAACATTCCTCTGTGTGCAGTTGATCCTTATTATTGGGAACTTCTTTACAAAAACAACCATGAGATAGGATATTCTGGTTACGCAGACCCATCACATTTATCCAACGGGGCTGATGATAACTCCGGTACAAATTCGCATAACTGTGAACTGTGCTGTGTTCGTGAAATGTGCCAAGGAACATATAAGAGCATGGTGGAATATTTCGGTGATGATTCCGTTCGTCCAATAATACCTATGGAGTAATGATCAAATGGATGTAAAAATTTATAACGAGAACAATTCCATGAATGTTTATTTAACACCGTATTGTGATATGTATATTGATAAAAATGGATTGCTAATCATAAATCGATTTTACAATACATCAATACGAGTAAAAGGAAATAACTTGGCATTACAAAATATTTGGACTGGATTGCA
>DVIU01000053.1 GCA_018711035.1 Candidatus Scatousia excrementigallinarum | reverse complement strand
TTATCGTAGTTGCTGCCTACATCTTTAATTATTTCCTTTGTCTGTTCGTCTGTTCTTAGGTTATAGTTCAAATCTCCTTTTTAATTTTGTGTTTTGCGTAGGTCGCAGCGTTCGGGATTTTTATCTTTTTTTCACGCCGCCAAAGGCTTCTATATTATTTTCTTGTTTACCGACTACTCTCCGTTACGCCGCTGTTCCTTTACTTAACTCTTACTTTTCCTTAACTTCCACACTACATCACGGAAAGATGAATGCGGTTTGCCCTATCACACAATTTTCCCCTTTCTTTTTTCCCGATATTACGGGTGTGTTAAGTGTAGTCCTCCTACATTCCGTGCGTTTTCATGAACTCGTAAGCCTTCTTTATGAAGTCCACCTTGCTCATATTGCGTTCCTTCAAAAACGCATTGATTTCGTCATACAGGTCGCGCGGTATCATCGTCTGAAAATTCCCGCTCGCCGCCTGACGCTTTTCCTTATTCTTCGCCTCGTATTTGCGGTTTGCCACTCTCTGCGAAGTATCTTCCTTTCTCGTTACCACTTTATTCCTCCAAAAATTTTTCTCGTATATATACTATATTATATATTACAAGCCTTTCAAAGTCAAGGGTCAGCGAGAAATTTACGCCTTGCCAGTCATGGCGACTTTTTGTCGCTCGCGGCTTGTTTACTTACGCAGATTTTTAACTCCTTCCGCCTCAAACTGTTCGAGATATTCGGGCGTGTCGGCAAGAAGTCCGTTATTGAACTTCTGTATAGCACCTTGTTCGCCCGAATACTTATCGCTTATGAAGTTGTATAGCGACGACAGAATGGATTTGTTAATGGCTACGTTCAGCACAGTTTCATTTAGCAGCCTTGTTAAGACGGCGTAGAACTCTTCTTGCGTACTGCCGCTCGTTCGCGGTTGTATAAGCGATTTCCGCTCCTCTTCCGTCACCATACCGCCTCCAACCTTATCAAGAAGGATAGGCAAGCCGTAGAACAGCGCACGTTAATTATTTTATTAAAGCTGTTATAGCCGTCGTGGGTTGCAATCTCGTCTATTATGCGCCAACTCTCCTCGTCGGTTATCCGAATATACCTTCGGCAACGGTTGTCCGTTATCTTGTTATCTGGCATTTTCCCTCCCGTATAGCAAAGGCGGGTTTCCCGCTTGTGCCGCGCCGATTCAGGCGCATCGAGGCTGCCTGTGGCAGTCTCCTTAACCTGCTTGGTTTTTTGGGCATAATCATCCCACCTCCCCGCTTGTTTTTGCTTGACCTTTTTGTACGTATTCCTGCTCGTAGTTCCGCGCTAAGTAGTAGATATTCCGCACCTTTCCAAGCTCTTCGTCCGCTTCAAACTTTGCGGCAACGTCTGCCCAATTTAAGTCGGTTATGTACCTTTCGCTTGTGCCGTACAGGTTGCCTTGAACGTCTGGGTAAGCCTTTCTGAACTGCTCATAGGTCATATCTTCTTTCGGCTCAGGCTGTTCTTCAACGGGCGTTATCTGCGACATATCTCGAAGTGTAACGGATTGCTTGTCCGTTTCCAGCTTTGCCCGTTCTTCAATCTTGCTTACGCCGTATTTTGCTTTCCTCCCCTGCTTCCGCAGGACTTTCGCTTTTTGGAAATATCCATTTTCAGCTTGCAGAGATTGTAATATCCCTGTATCTCTTTGTCCTTGAACTGCACCACTTCTCCGCGGAACATATACGCGCAGATTGCCTTGACAAATACACCCAAATCACCACCTTTCAATAATTTCATCGCATCGAAATACGTTTCGCTGAACGTGAAGTGTTCCGAGCGCAGGTTGAACTTCTTTAATGATTTGCCGCTGCTCTCTGCCTCCTTGACCTCTGCAAGCATGTCCGAAATGTTGCTCCAATAAAAGCGTTCCTTGCCGCTAAGCTCCTCTTCGGGTTGCTTGTCCTCAAACTCGTACTCGCATATTCTCATTGCGAACTTGCCCGCATCTGTATCGTTCATTCCGTCTAAAATGTCCGAATACAGCTTATAAAATGTAAATTGTTTCAATCCTTCTCCTCCTCGTGATTTATTTTCGCCGATGTTTTACGGCGCTTCGCTATGCCGCAACTTGCTACTTCATTTTGCACCTCCACAATTTAGCTTTGAGGAATGTTTTAACTTTCCCCTTCATATAACATCGCGAAATTTCACCCTACCAACTTTGACATTTCTTAAAAAATTTAGCCGTGCATTTTTGCACGGCTATCCGAAATCCTTCTATTTACTTGTAAACTCTCCGTAAATGATTAAATTCTCCTCTCTGTCTTCGTCTTCCGCATCCCGTACAAAGTACAGATATTTTTCACCCCAGTACGTAAACTGCGCATAAGTTTCCTCTGTGCGAAGATTAAAAATAATTACCTTCGGATCATCCTCGCTGCCTTCAAGTTCCCCTCCGAACAGTATGCCAAACAGTGCAAAGGTGATTATCTGCTTGCTGAAATCTATCTTAAACTTCTTTGTTCCGTGAGATGACAGATTTCCTGGGCGGCTGTCATACTGCTCTCCAGTCTTGTAATTTATTCTTATATATTTGTCAGGCGTCTTTTTTCCGTCCTTTTTCGAGATAAAGTGGCTGTACCTGATTGCAAGATATTTTGGTTTTCTTATGCAGGCAGACTTATCCGCATTGCGACGTTCAAGGAATTTCCCGCGCGTTTCGCGCCTGTAACTTTTGGCGGAATACAAGTCCATCAAGTCATATTCGCCTTTATTTTTGTAGCTATAATCGTCCCATTCCCAGTCGCGAAAACCTGCCCTGTTTTTAAGGTCGTACAACATTCCTATCGTCAAGCCTGAACCGAACTTCTCTGTAGGCGGTCCGATATAATGATATGAATTATGTTCCTGTCTGCCGTTTTGCTCGTAATTTGGGAGTACTTCTATCAAACCTTCTTCCTTCAAGCCCCTCATGAGAGATTGTATTGTCCGCTTGGACACGGCGAGTTTTGCAGCAAGTTTCTCTAAATTTATCGGCTTCCCGTCCCGACGGATGATATAGTTTACCACCATTTCCCGCCGCTCCTCGGGTGTTGCCTTGCGCATAAGAAACTCGGACGGAGAAAAGCAATATTGATTGTCGTAATATTCGGGATTTTCAATCTCAATAAAGCCAAATTTATGCTTATGTATTGTCTCGTCCCCTGGCTTCCCTAACGTATGCTTTCTGTGCTTCTTCCTCTTCTTTAGCTTTTCTTCTCCCGTTCCTCGGCTGTCCATTGCCATATCCTCTTACCAAAACGCAAACATTTGTTTGTATTATAGCAGAGAAATTTAGTATTGTCAAGTGGAATAAGTTATCCATAAATATTTTTTTAATAGATACAACCAGCGCAATTAAGAAGGTAACACTATTTATTAGAATTAAGTACTATACGATAAGTTGTTTGTTTATGGATATACGTATCTCCAGATTTTAACTCTTTAAGCACACAGCCACCATGTGCTCCAGGATGCTTAAACTCATTTTTAAAAGTTGTAATTTTAAGAACTTTATTATTTCGCAATCTGGCTTCAATTGCCAATTTTATTTTCTTATCAATATTTACACTTCTTCCCCAAAATAAAATAATATCTGATTCTTCTTTTTTTATAACTTCAGATAAAAGATGAATAAAATTTTCATTTTCTTCTAAATCAAGATTACAAGTGTCTTTATCTGACGAAACTTGAGGATAAAGATTATAGAGTATATATCCATCATAGTCATCCCACAATAAATCTATTAATCTTTTATTGGTTGTGTCAATTTCATCTTCAGCCTTTGCCGGATTATAACCGATACAAACAGCTGTTTTTGATAAACTACTTTCCTTTATAAAACTTATTTCTTCTTTATACTTAAAGGTGTATTCTACATTTTCTTGTACATCTTCTTGTACTACTTTCTTACTCCAATATATCCGATATACTTTGTGCTTAGATTTCTTAAATCCGCTAAACTTCTTCCCATTATTATTTACAGTGCATGTATTTAGAATATTTTCTAATTCTTTATAATTAATTTGGATTTGATCAAAACACATAAACATCCCCCGTATTTGCAAGAATCAAAAAGCTTTAAATTTATTGAAATATTTCAGAATATGCCTACAATACATATATTTTACTATTCTATCTCCAAGTCCTCTGACAAAAATATTTCATCGTCCAAAAATTCAAGCACGGTCATACTGAACCCACGTGCAATCATCATGACGGTATTCAGCTCTATCCCCTTATTCTTTGCGCTCATAATGCCGTTCATTGTCCCGTGTTGAATTCCCGAATTCTGCTCCAACCTATACTGCGACATGTTTCTTTCCTTTAACAACTTATTTACACGTTTAGCGACCGCCTGACAAAGCGTCATAATCATTACTCCTTTGCTGTTTGGTCTTATTTTACTTAAATATGAAGTTTAAAATACGGATTTTAAACGCCGTATTTTGTTGCCTATACTATCTAAATGCAGTAAAATATAGGAAGTTATAACGTCGTATAGTAAGGAGCTAAATTTGATTGTAACTTTTATAGGACATCGTAAAATTGCTGAAAAAAGTATTCTTTATGGCAAACTTATAGATTTGATTCTTCGGCTTGTGGATTACAAGAATGCCGATACTTTTCTGTTTGGCAGCAAAAGTCAATTCAATGATTTATGCCTGCAAGCAGCTACCGAAGTTAAAAAAATCCGCCCGAACGTAAAGCTGATTTACGTCAGAGCGGAATACCCACATATAAGTGAGAATTACAAAGATTACTTATTAAATTTTTACGATGATACCTATTTCCCCGACAAGATTTTGAACGCTGGCAGAGCCGCCTATGTTGAACGCAATTTTCACATGATAGACAGAGCCGATATCTGTATATTTTATTTCGACAAGACTTATTCCCCTCCCCGCGACCGAATACCAAACAAGCACGTTTGCTGTCCAAATAAAAAAGTTAGTGGGACAAAGCTCGCTTATGATTATGCCTTATGCAAAAAGAAAGTTATAGTAAACCTATAAGATATTCATATATAAACCCGAGAACATCGTAACCATCTTTGTCGTCTATAGGAATATCTTTGATAATTTTAATTAGTCCTTTAATTGCTTTTGTTTGGGCAGAAGAATTTTCACCAAGCTTACTCAAGCCAGTTTCAAGAGTATTAAAAATATTGTAATAAATCGTTTTTTCATTTCTATCTTTTTCCGCATTATGACTCATATAATTTAGTCTTGAAAATGCGTTTAGTGCGGTTATAACATCATCCACAGAAAAGTCATCACCTTTTTTTAGCCATGTAGAAAAAAGATGATTATAATGAATAAAGTACCCTATATTCCTCTTTGTGGTTGCAGCATCAGAACTGTCTTCAGTAATCTCTTTAATTTCTTCAACAGTCGCTTCTCGCTCATGAAAATATCTTTCCTCATTTTCGGACACAAACTTATAGAATATAAATCCTAAAATGTAATCCTTATATTCACTAGCTTCGATTTTAGAACGCATATCATTTGCTGCTTTCCATATTTTTGCCGCTAATTGTTGTTTATTCATTGTGTTCTCCCATTAAGTAAACATCTATAAAAATATTCACGAAACTCTTGTAGTCAATATAACATTCCTATTATAACATGACACACCTAATAAATCAAGTTGCATCCATTTTGTCAATTCATTTAAATTCTTACAGTTAATACATTGAAACCTTTACGCTAAAGCAAAACATAGAAACTGATGAAATTAAATATTTGCAGCACTTCCAAATAGCCGATAAGTTTCACATAAAAGAAGCAGAGAATAAACCCTCTACTTCTTTTATGTTTTTAATTAATCATACAAATCAGCAAGAAATCGAGATATTTCACGCCAAAAAGGATAGCAAAATTAAGTTTGCCAATTTAAATAATTAAACTCCAACCTTTACTATATAGCAGACTTCGCACAATTCTTTACAAAGTTCCGCCTCTTTTTTACAAACCAGCAATAAACAGTCTTGCTATTTATATCTTCATTTTTTAGCCGTACTGTTCATTACGGAAGAATTTAAATACGCCCATACTCACTTCTTGTTTGTATTCAAATTTTATTTTGCTAAGTATACATTTTCAAATTATATTTTTTTGCAATAATTGATGCATCTTGTTTATTGTACATTGAGTGCATTTCTTCTAATATATGCCGTTGAGACTTTTCAGTCCAATATATTTTTAAATTATTCTTTGCTCTAGTAATTGCTGTATAAAATATGTTGTGAGAAATCAACTCTTCGACTTCATCGGTTATTAATATTTTTACAGAATCATACTCTAATCCTTGGGCTTTATGAATCGAAACAGCGTATGCTATTTGGAATGGAACAATGGATAAATAATCTTTATCGTCATCGTCACGATTTGAAAATTTATTAACGTAGAAACTTACAATAGATTTACCTTTATTCCGTGGCGTTTCTAATTTAAAATTAGCATTCTCAACATCTAATTCATTAAAAACCTTTTCCACCTCAATATAAAATTTAACAGAGCTTTTTTCCTCTTCAATATTTATTATTGTTCCCTTGAGGTTGTTATATAATAAATCGCCAAATCGTTCATTATCCTTAAAAATAATTCTATCGTTAACTTTATATATTTCCATACCCATTTTAACGGATTTGGAATTATTGCTGTCTTGCAGAAATTTATTAATATTGTTTATTCCATACAAACCATCATAATTTAAGCAAAGAATAATTTCATCATTTGAAGATCGATTGAATATAGACTCATCTAATGAAACTGAATAATGATGTGCATCTAATAAATCTGCCATCCTGCCATCCAATTTTCTAACAGATTCCCATAACTCCTTCAAAACTTCGTCAGTACTTCTATGAACATATGTTAACTCACAAATAGCCTTTGATGGTATGTATGAACGTGCTATAGCAAACCAATTACCAAATCTTATAGACTCAATCTGATAAATATCTCCTACCAATACTAATAGCTTAAATTGTGTTTTCTCTAAAATATTAACCATGTCAACATTGCTGACGGTACTGCATTCATCTATAAACAAAATATCACATTCTGCGCCGCCTTTTGAAATATAATTCTTTATTGTAGAAAAGCTATTATTTTCCGCCATGTTAACGCATCTTTTTAGATTCTCTTTAGCCGAATGAGTATTAGTTAAATATATTTTCGTTCTGTTTGAAAAGAAATTAGAGATATGCTTGACCATCGTAGATTTTCCTGTACCCGCTGGTCCGTATATCAGTGCAACTTTTGAATATGAAAAGAGTTTTTGCAAGGCTGTTTCTTTTTCAGAAGAGTCGATTTTATAGCCTGTTTCTTTCTGCCACTGCTCAAATGACTCTGCATACCCACCAAGCCCTGAAGATGTTAACATGTTAAGTTGTTGAATGATACGAATGGTGTTTTTTTCGTAGCCATTAATATAAACAAACCCATTCTCGTGTTTTAATGAACCTTCTTCTTTGTGTTTATAATACAGCAACGAGTTATACTTAGAGATTAATGAATCAATATCTTTAAATTTACTTAATTCGCTCTCCGGTGTATAAAGTTTAGCTCTTATTTCTGTATTATTTTTAATTAACCTTCCCAATAGTTCATGTTCTCTCCCCGCCAGATTTATACACTCAAACAAATCGCCGAGATTGGTAAAATGATTAGACAATTCAAACGCGAAAGGCATTGTATCAAAGCCAATACATTTATATTTTAATCTCAAATTAGATAGTCTATCATTGGGCTCATAATTATATTGGTCTCTTATAACAACATTCCTTAGCTTATACAATAGATATATTAATACATTGTATCCAGGCTTATTATAAAATTGGCGACATATTGACAACCCATCAAAAATATGAGTAGTTTTAAGCTCTTTGCAAACTTTTTCTCTTATTTTCGCAAAATCATCGTCATCAAGCTCAATCAGTTCCGTTAAACTCAATTTAGTTTGTGTCAAATAACTCATTAGAGCCTTATATTCATTATCACTGGTTGAAACTCTTGTGCGATGATCAAAGATTTTAAAAAAATTATCAAATTCGCATGGTCTTATAGAAACTTTAAATCCAACAATAATCCGTATTGGCATGTCTCTATTTAAAATATGAATTTTAGAATCCTCAAGCCTTGGATGTATTGCATAAAAAATTGGAATATCAATCTTTGTAAATGCGATGATATTATCAAATTTTGATGCCTTATTGTCTGCTTCAGACAATGTGACTTCATAATATTTTTCGCCATTTACCCTAAAAACTTTCTTCTTTTGTATATAATATCGATTCGTAGGACTTTCTGTAATTTGGATTATACTCCGTTTGTTAATTTGAATGGAAATTTTCTCATAATATTCCTTGAGTGTTTCGTCCTGTTCTAAAGGGAAGTCATCTAAGTTACGCAAAACATCAATATTATATTCTTGCTTTAAAAACTTTTTACAATCATATAAGTAGTCCCAATATCGATACATTAACCTAATTGCTACATCAGGTTCTACAGTCGAATGAGAGGCTGACACCTGTAAACATTTATGAAAACGATTTAAAAAGATATATTTATCTTTAGACTTTATATAACTTATGGCAGCTGTTGTCCCTTTTTGATTATCTGCTATGTCTTTTTCTTGTCTGCACAAAAATCTTGCAATTGCCTCAACAAAATTTCTTAGTTGTGCAACAATATTTTGAGACAACAATTCTATACCCAAAACATCTTTTTTATCAATATTGTCACAAATTACTTTATCTGTTATTAAAATTTTTTCTAAAAATAAATCCATATATTTCTTCCTTGAAATTTCATTCAGAACTTTCTTGCTTACAGGTTAAAATTTTCATTTAGATTGTATTTTTTGCTTAAAATTATCTAAATCCTGATTGAGCTGAGTTAACTTACCCTGTATATCAATACTAAATTGATTTAAAATCATTTTCGTAATAATGTCTGTCTCAATTTCACTCTGTTTTTTGAGCCAATCAATTAAAGCTTCAAAGTTTTTTATCGTTTCACCTATAGCACTAATTCTTTTAAATTTTGCAAAACTATTTGTTGACCCCGTAGGTAACATGTCCATAGTATAATTGAGTGATAATATAAAGTGTCCTAACTCTCGTTTCCTTCGATTATCTCCTTCTTGATAAGCCTTTTTAAAAACATCAAGCAACTCATCGTCAAGCTCTTCTAAGCCATATATATTTAAATTATACAAAAAATCACTCTTATCTTTAAGGGCTTCAAGTAAATTATTTCTCAATTTCCAGTAATTATGGTTATATTCAATATACTCTAACTTTTCAAGCAAACTTTTAGTATCTTCGTTCTCACGTGCCATAATCTCACTTGCGACATGAAACCGTAATTTTCCTTCCTCGACACCTGTTTTTACACGCTCAATAAATTTATCTATTCCATCAGATAATTTATAATAATCCAAATCATCAAACGGAAGTTTATAAACTTTATAATACTGTAACCTGTCAATAAGTCCTACATATTCATCTGCATCTAAAAATCCATTATAGGCATCTTTTAAAGCATCTTTTAATCCTTTTATTGTAGTTTCTGCATCTAAATCAAATATAGACCAATGTAAAACCTTGAACTTATCAGTAAACTGATTTTGCGTAAACTTTTCTTGAATTTCTGAAATAATAGCATTTTCATCAAATACCCCTTTCTCAATCCACATACACAATGAATTTAAACTACTCGCCTTCTCATTATAATGAGTGTACTTCTTTCCATCCTTATCTTTAATAACAAACCTTTCAATGACTTGCTCGACACCTTCTTCTGCATCATCAGAAACAGGTTTCGTTTCATAACAATCAGCTATAAAGCTATATAATAAATAATGCAAGTAGTCATTCGATAAAGCCAATCTTGTCCATAGAGCATACACGCGTTCAAATTTAGTTATACTTGCCTTAATAGTTCTTAAATTATTATATTTGCTTTCTATAAACACTTGCTTAATGCTGCAACTGTTACATTTTAAAAAATCTTTATAGCCAGATACACCTTCTGAATATTTATCTATCATGGCATCAATAATATCCACATACGTCATGCTAAATGCTATGGTCTGAAAAATAACTTTTTCTTTAAAATCCCGATAATCAGAAACTGACCTTATTTGCTCTTTGATAGAAGCTTCTTTTTTCGTTGTTCCTTCTTCCCAAACAACTTTTTTTATATTCTCTTCATTTTTTAAAATAACATCTTCTGCTGCCAAAATTATTGTTTTTATATTTCTGTTTTCACAATACTCATTAATTGCACCCAAAAGGTCAACAGTATTAATTTTACAACGCTCTAAATCATCAAAAACAAGAACAAACTTCCTTTTCGATTTTCCACGTCCAATATAGTTTTTCACAGAAATAAAATCTAATAAGCCTAGCGAAATAACAGATGAAAAACCTTTTTGAGCAGCCGAAACGGCAACATTTCCCCCTGTTGCCGCCTCCGCAACTTTTAAGCCTGAATTTACTGTTTTACCTACTATCTTCCCAATTTTTCTTGCCGTTTTAGTAAAAATTGTACTATTCGCTTCTAAATAGCACTCCTTGACCGCTTTAGTTAAATTCTCCACACTATCTATACCAAATAGAGAAATAACACACAAATACTCTTTTTTGGCGTCATTTAATTCTGCTGCAAGATTTTTTATATAATATGACTTCCCCGAACCCCATTTCCCAGTAATTAATAAAGCACCGGTTTCTTCTTTTCTTTCAATAAAATTTATAATTTCATCTTTAATATCCATCATTTTTCCCCTTTATAAATTACCTTGCCTCGTCGAGTAACCTTTGATTAAAACTTGATTTTATTTGCTATTTTATTGTTCTCTACGGCACTATTTTTCAACTTTAATGATATAGACACATAAAAACTTGTGTCAATAGTGCCATTTGCATATTTAACATTCACCCCCCTAATATATTCTATTTTTCCTAATTATCGTAATAAAGCGTTGCTCTTAAAGGCATACAAGGATTTTTATGAGTTGTCTGTAATTTTCTGTTTAGAGAATTCGATTTTGCTTGTTTAACCAATTCATTTACATTTTCATTCAGATCTTTATATTCCGTCCAGACAACGTAATTCTTATTATCCCACAATTTAGCAGGAAAAGTTGATAAATTAACCTTGCTTAAGCTATCACCTCGATTATCAAGTAGAACACCAATTATGCCCAATCGCTCACCAGGTTCACCCTTCAAAGCTGTGTGAATTTCCCTATCAACGTGAGGTCTTTTATAAGTTTCTTTACCTATAAGACAGATCATAACATCACATTCTTTCAGGCGATTACATATATAAGTCTTAATTGTTTCGGCTCTTTTCCCGTTAAAATCAGCATCCTCCGGAACAGCATAATAATCTATTTCTGCATTATTTAATATATTTTCTACTTTATGTCTATATTTACTATCCGCTCTATGGTAACTTATAAAGACTTTCATATTTCACCTCTATATAAATAGACCTATTATGATCCCAACAGAAACACACAAAATAGGGACATAATAAAATAGAATCGACCTTGAAAATATACAATTTAAAAGACTAGTGCTACGATCCTGACATTCTTTTGTGATTTTTAATTCGAAATCAATTTCAGCATCTTCCTTTTTTCGCACAATATCATAAAGCTTTCTATACTTTCTTTCTAATTGTAAATA
Source organism: Candidatus Scatousia excrementigallinarum (assembly GCA_018711035.1). Taxonomy (GTDB): domain Bacteria; phylum Cyanobacteriota; class Vampirovibrionia; order Gastranaerophilales; family Gastranaerophilaceae; genus Scatousia; species Scatousia excrementigallinarum. The sequence goes on along the minus strand of DVIU01000053.1, from coordinate 193 downwards.
ATAAGCGTCAAGCAAGGCAAATATTAAAATTGGTACTAATACTATTGGAACGAACAAGCCTGCTGTTTTTGGGACAAAAGCAAACATTGCAACAACTAATGTTAATGCCCATCCTTTAATCATAAAAGAATTCTGTGCCATTCTTGTTATAATTGCTTGTATCATTTCCAAATGTTTAATTTTATTTTCCATA
>DVIU01000052.1 GCA_018711035.1 Candidatus Scatousia excrementigallinarum | reverse complement strand
CCCCCCCGAAATCCGCGCTATTCCTTGCTTTTGCATATAATAACTCCTTTCGGTAATTTTTATATTTATTATTATAAATTATTTATTCTATAATTTCAACAATCAATCCTCATAAAAAATATGAAAAATTCTAATCCTCCATCAGGAGAAGAATAAAACTTTATAAAAAGATTAAAAATTATTAAATTGTAAAACTGATTACAGATAAGTAGATATACAATTAAGCGTTCTTGTATTATGATAATATAGTTGATAATGAGGGCTTACTTTATGAAAAAATCTGTTATTGTTTTAATCAGTGTACTTTCTCTTATGCAGCCTGCATTTGCAGATTTTAAAGAGCATTTTGACCTCGGCCAGCAATATCTTTCCAACTATCAGTATTCAGGTGCTGTTACCGAATTTAAAAATGCATTAAGAATAAATTATCTTGATAATTCGGCAAGAATAGGTCTTATTAATTCATATCTGGCGAGAGGTGCATATTATGCAAATAACGAAAAGAATTGGCAAAAAGCGGCAGATGATTACAGAAGTGCTCTCTTTTATATGATGTATTATCCTAATGCGAACCAGGTAAAAAGTTCAGCACAGGGTATAACACCTGTTACAAATAATTTAAACAGATGTCTTTCGGTATTAAAGTTTAACACCAGCCCGCAATCACGATATGATACGGCAAAACAGCTTCGTGCCGAGGGAAATTTTGCCGCAGCCGCATATGAATTTAACCAGTCACTTGGCGATAAATCACTCATAAAAGACAGCTATGAACAGGTGGGAGATATTATGAGACTTCTCGGGAATGACCCGAAAGCCGCAGAATACTATAGAAAAGCAATTTCAGTATCCCCTACTGATGTTCCGCTTAGATTAACTTATGCCAAACTGCTCGATAAACTTGAGCAGGAAGAAGCTGCTGTTGAAGAATATAATTACATTCTGACAAAAAGTATAGACAATAAAGATGTTTTATACTCGTTAGAACGAATATACAAGAAAAAACTTGAAGAAAGCCCCTCTGATTCAGATTTAACATCTAATTTGGGAGCAATTTTACAAAAACAGGGAAAACTTGATGAAGCCCTTGCATACTATAAAAAAGCTGAACAGCTTGACCCTTCAAATATTAATACAAGAATAAATGTAGGAACATTATATCAACAAAAGGAAGATTATAAAACGGCTGTAATAGCCTATGATTCAGTCTTGATTCTCTACCCTGACAACTTGAATGCAAATATTTATAAAGCACAATGTCTTGCCGCACTGGGGAACGTAAAAGAAGCGCAGGCCGCATACAAGAAAGTACTTGCTCTCGACCCTTCAAATACTGAAGCTCAAAATGGGATTTTTGAAAGTGCAAAAAAATCAATGCCTGTAGCTCAATTTATAGATTATGTAAAGAAAAATGCCAATGGTGAGGACATGTCAGGAATGCTCTATTCTTATGCACTTGATTTACATAAACAGAACAAACTCGACGATGCGATAACACTTTATAATGAACTATTGAAAACAGATACAACAGGTGAAGTTTACATTAACCTTGCAATAGCACAAAGCCAGAAAGAAAATTTTGACAGTGCAATTAACACTCTTAATACTGCTAAAGCGAAATTCCCTAATAATTCGCAGATAGCAGCAACAATGACATCAATTAATGACGGAGCACTAAATACAAAATTATCTAAAGCTGCCGATTACTTTAACAATAAGGAATACCAGAAAGCTATTCAGGAATATCTAAAAATACAGCCGGCAACTGTAGAATCAATGCTCGGTGCCGCCTCTGCATACCAGAATCTCAACGATAATGCAAATGCTATAGAATATTATAAAAAAGCTCTTGCGCTTAAACCTACAGATTCTGAAATTGCTTATTATATCGGAGCACTTTATGCGGATGATGAAAGATATACAGATGCTGAAGCTTATTTGAAAAAAGCTATCGCACTTAATAAAAATAATCAGCAGGCTCAAGACCTTTTATCACAGATACAGGAACAAAATAAAGCTACAGCCCTTAACGATGCAATAGCATTTTATGACGCACAAAAGTATGACGAAAGTCTTGCGTTATTAAACAAAATACTTTCTGCTGATACAAATAATGTATATGCACTCTATTACAGAGGCATGATTTTTGATTCACAGAAAAAGTTAAATGAAGCAATCACTGATTTCAAAAAAGTTTTATCTTTAAACTCAACAGACTTTTTAATTTTAAATTACATGATTGCAGCAGATTATGATACACTGGAAAAGTATAAAGAGGCCTGCGGTTACTACAGCGCATTTGTAAATTCAAACGCTCCGGACGATGAATATAAACAATACGCAAAGTCCCGCCTGGAAGAACTAAAACAATATGCCAAATAAACAACTTAAAACACTTATTCAAAGTAAAGTTTCACTTGCCCCTATGGCAGGTATAACAGATTATGTTCTAAGAAGTCTTGTAAGAAAATATTCAAAAAGCTGCCTTTTAACAACTGAAATGATTAGTTCAGAGTTTCTCGCACAGGTAAAGGGCGGAGATATTTTAAAACGCGACGAGAATCATTCTCCAGTATCTTATCAGATTAGCGGTCATAAACCCCATTTAATGAAAGCTGCCGCAGAATATTTAACTCCAATGGCAGACATGATTGATATAAATATGGGTTGTCCGGTTAATAAAGTAGTAAAAGGTCAGGACGGCTGCGCATTGATGAGAAATCCTGAACTTGCTGCTGATCTGGTTAAAGCTGTTAAAGATGGTACAGATAAACCAGTAAGCGTAAAGTTTAGACTGGGATACACCTTTGATGAACTGAATTATGTAGAATTTGGACAAAAGATGCAGCAAGCCGGTGCTGATTTTATTACGATTCACGGAAGAACCCGCTCACAGCTTTATTCCGGAACCGCAGATTGGAAAAGCATTCGGAAACTAAAGGAAAATGTAGATATACCGGTTTTTGCAAACGGTGATATAACATCAATAGAAGCAGCTCAGGAGTGTCTTAATCAATCAAAAGCGGACGGAATCGCTATAGGCCGTGGTGTTCTAGGAGACCCGACGCTTTTATATCGAATAGAACATTATCTGCAAACAGGTAAAAAATTACCTGTGCCTTCACTTGAAGAAAAATTGGATATGCTAAAACAGCATCTGAATGCAGAAATTATATTGCGCGGAGAAATTGTGGGGATAAAATTCTTTAGAAAATTCTATCCGTACTATATTGCAGGCATTAAAAATGCCGCGAAAATTCGCAGCATTCTTGTTACTGAAGAAAATTACGATAATATTATCAAAACTCTTGACTTACTTACTGTTTAACTTATCATTTACATAATTATAGAAAGATTCGGATTCTTCTTGCTGTGGAAATGCTCGTTTAGGAATAATAAGTGCGGAACTTTCACCAACATATGCAAGATATGATTTTTTTGTATCATAAATATCAAGAATATCTTTCCACTTATATAAAGCAGACACATTTTTACCTTTGCAATATAAACCGTCTTCTTGAGGAGTAATTTCAATATCAAGAGACTGGTTTTTCAAGCCTTTATAAATTTTCGAAGATTCTGCATGAAAAATATCATTTTTAGATATAAACCATGCAGTGCAGAATATCACTGCCCAGATAAGCAAAATAGGCAAATTCATGTTCCAGAAGTGATCTGCAATACCTTCAAGCAATAAGGCTGAAAAATCAGTTTTTAATAATTCAGAAAATGACATTGCATACTCGCCGCTAACGTAATGAAAAGCCTTAAAGAAAAAAGAAATTTCCATTGCCAGACTGAATAAAATAATAAGCACAAAAAGAATTATTAAAGGCATAAACTGCTTAAATACATATTTTTTGAGTCTGGGAATTTTTCTCTGGTATTTTACATAATCTCTGCAATCATCTAATGTCAAAGTATATTTTATCTTTTCCATAAAAATGCTCCTCTTATTTTCCTACCTGGTTTCTTCCGTTATGTTTTGCATTATACAGGCGTTTATCAGCCGCGTCAATAATATCAGAAGCGGTTTGACCGTCATAAGGGAATGTTGCAACCCCCAAACTTATTGTAACCGAGGTTTCTTTATCATTAGAGAGTTTAAACTTCCTGTCTGAAACCCTCTGACAAATCTTTTCTGCAGTAGAATAAGCAACATCTTTACCAGTGTTAGGGAGTAT
>DVIU01000051.1 GCA_018711035.1 Candidatus Scatousia excrementigallinarum | reverse complement strand
TTGAAGAAAGTAAGTTATAGAAAGGGTGTGAAGCTATATCATTCCCGCTTTCTGGACTTATTGTAAAACTATCGGGGATAACAGCAGATAAAGTATAATTTTCGTCCAATGCTATACCAATCTCTTTATCTTCATTTTAATAGTATTTTCGGCATAGAACTCAATGCTAAACTTTCCAATTTCCGCCGATAGCTTTTTAATCCTGCCGGTAAATTTATATGCCATAGACTTTTTCCTTTGAGCCTTTAAATCGATTTACTTTGGCAAACCTTTCAAACAGCTAAAATATTACGAATACCTATGTTTTATTTTCCGCAAAAACTTTCCTGCTGAGCGAATCGGCCAAGTATACGCCCTGAACAGCTTTTTATTTATAAACCAACCTTCGCCGTGTAGTTGGGCGCTTTGTGAGCTTAATTTTGCAATCAGTTCGGCAAGCGGACGACTAAGCTCATATTCATTCGCTGAAAACAGCCCACTATCTTTCAGTATTTGTTCGTTAACGACAGACTGAACTGCTATAAGTTTTTTAAGAATCAGACCTTTGCCATCTTGCCGTAAAGCGGTATCGACTATTGCGCCACAGAAGTCGGTGCACAGACGGTAGTAATTTAAAGCGTGCACCCTTTCAAATGAGCGCTCGGCCGAAAACCTGAGGTTGTCCTCTATGCCGCAGAGCAAATCAAGCACCTTTTCCGTTGTCCAGTTGACTGGACAATTACTTACACGGTAGCAATATGTAATATCAGGTATGGCATAGAATCTGCCGGCTACGGCAAACGCGCGCAACATAAAAGGCGGATCCTGATATCTGCGATAGTTGGGGAAAAACAGCTGATTTTTTAAAAGAAACTCACGACGATAGATAAAGCGGTAAAAGGCATAATCGAATTGGTAATCGCGAAAATCGATCCAACCTTCTTTAGTGAATGTGTTGCCTGCCATATCGCCTGTAAATTTTTGTACAGCGCTTGTACCGTCCCATGACATAAACGACCCACCGCAAATATCTGCATTATTAGCTATTGCTGTATTATACAGTTTTGCTAAAATATCTACAAACGGATAATAGTCATCTGCATCCAAAAAAGCTATATATTCCCCTTTAGCTTCTTTGATTCCCACATTTCTTGCTGCACCAGCACCTTGGTTATTTTGCTTTAAAAGTCTTATTCTGCTATCCTTACGGGTAAAATCTTCAAGAATTTTAGCAGTATTATCCGACGATCCGTCATCAATGCAAATGACTTCGCCGTCATTTAGTTGTGATAGTGCACGTTCTATGCAGTCATAGATAGTAGCAGAATTGTTAAATATTGGAATAATTATTGAAAGGTTCACTGCTTATTAAAATATTTTTTTGTAATTTTATTTTCTATGTTTAATTTTAATGTTCTACCAACTTTTTGATCAAATTTGCCGCCAACAATTTCTTCTATGACGGTATTTGCATATTCATATACTTCATCAACATAATGCAAGCCAAATAAGCCTAATTTATGTTCTTCGCTTCCAATAGCATTGTTGGGTAATTCAATTATATTATTAGTGTTTAATTTCTCATATAATTTGCTATACAACAATCTGTAAAAATTATTTATATCCTTTACATATTGTGTATTTTGAAAATTTGCCAATTCGTTCTTCTTTGAATAATATGTGTCTGTAAATAGATCTTCAATAACGATAATCTTATCTCTGGGATACATTTGTAATATTTTACCTACAAAAATATCTATGTTATGGAAATATAATGATAAAGGCAATTGTAATGGCTTATATATTTTAAATTTACATTCTTTAAGTTGTGAAATTTCATTATAGTTTTCTTTAAATGTAGTTCCAAATGTAATTATATTTATGAAGTTGCCATTTTTGTCATATATCTCCGCTAAATCAATTCTATTGTCGGAGAGAGAAATTAATAGATAATCAGATTTTTCAGATGCAATGTATTCAAAACTGCTTTTATTAAAATCAATAAGAGCACTGCGTTTTTCAAAATTACTCCTGAATTTAAAATCAGATATATCTAGTTTAAGTTTAGGAGCATCTGCACACATTGACGGTAATGAAGAACCGTTTGTATATTTGTTTACTTGAAAATTACTATTGCCGTGATTGAATATGTCCCTGCAAACGCAGCTGCCAAGTATATTGAATTTTACCATCAGCTCCTCCAGTCTATATCATTGTTTATATTTTTTACAATACTATCAATATTATATTTCTTGCATGCAGAAAAGCGGTTACATAAATTTTGAGCAGCTTGGTTATCTTTAATTACTTCAGAACCGCATTGTTCATAAATAGTATGGAGACATTCTAGTACCAACCTCAACTGTGTATAATATATATCTTTTATGTCCTCATTGTTAATATATTGCAAACGGTCGTATAATTCATTATTAATCCAGGCATTAATAAATACTGTAAGATAATCATCAAATCCATCTTCCCCTTTGTGCTTCAACAATTCTTCTAAATTGGAATTTTTCAACCAATTATTCATTTTACTCTTTATCATCTGAAGCTGTAATAAAGTTAGATCTGATTGAGAATAAAAGCACTTTATCATATCAGAAATAATATCGGCGCACTTACAACGGTCTTTAAACTGCTCCAATGTTATGTTCGATGCTCTACTTTGTCCACTATGAAGTCTGTACTTGTATAATTTATCTGGTATACCATAATAAGATTTAATATTATTATAAATAATACTAGTTAAAAAAACATCTTCTTTGTAATATAATCTAGAAAAGCTAATTTGTAAGTAGGCACTTTTAATAATATCGCTTTTGTAAATTTTATTCCACAGCATCTGCCCAATCTTATTATTTTTAAAATTTTCGAAGATTGCATCACCTGCAAGCTTGCCTTCTATAAGATTGCAATAGCTTTTATCCTCGTTAATCTCTTTGCCATTAATATCGATTTGTTTGCAATTAAATTCTACGATATCTGAATTATTTTTTACAATAGCGTTATAAGCAATCTCACATGCATTTCTCTCAAGAATATCATCAGAGTCTACAAACATTATATAATTTCCGAACGCATGAGATAGAGCCACTTTTCTGGTCTGTATTAATTTAGAATTAAACAAATTCCTGTATACTTTTATATTATTATGACATTTTGCATATCTTGTAAGGATCGCTAAAGTTCTGTCTGTAGAGCAGTCGTCTACACAAATAATCTCTATTTCCTTTAGAGTTTGATTAAGCAAACTTTCAAGACATTCTCCTATGTAGTTTTCTACATTATAACAAGGTATACACACTGATATTTTCATTTCTTATAGTCCTTTTACTATATGGATTTGTTTTGGATTTCCTTCCTTTTTAAATAATTATTGGCAGCCTCTTGTCCTTTAAATATTCTGATAAAAGAGCATTTTAAGCCAAACTTTTTAATATATTTAGTAGCTTTTCTGAAAATGTTTTCTTTATCAGTCAATTTATCTACAGAAATTTGAATTTGCTCAACCACGTCATATATTTTTTGCAGCTCAGCAGTGCTTACTGTTTTACTTTCTTCCTTGAGTTTAACGCTCGCATTACTGCTGTTAAAAACAGCTCTCCAAAGCGGTTTAATGATAAACTGCTCAACTTTTCCGTGAAGAGCTTCTGAAATCAGTTGTTCATCTATCAAACTCTGTATCTCAAATAACTTAAGAATAACATCTTTATTTTCAGGAGCTATAAATTGCAGAATAACACTAAGATAATCTTTGTTTATCCTGCCAATGTTAAGGTAATATAACTTCGCAAGATGCTCTCTTTGGGCTACAATAAGATTGTCTCTTACGCCGTTAAGCATATCAATCAACTTTTCTTTCGTCCAGACGAGTTTTGCGTTGTTTTTGCGATAACAATATACCACCTGCTTTATTGCATAAAATTTACCCGCAGCTACCATCGCCTTAACAAAAAAAGGCGGATCTTGGTATCTCTTATAAGGGGGGAATTTTATTTTATTTTTGCGCAGAAAATCAT
>DVIU01000050.1 GCA_018711035.1 Candidatus Scatousia excrementigallinarum | reverse complement strand
GCTCACTCCACAGCATTTTAGAGGAGTATACAAACAATTTTTCACGTGCCTGCTGCAATAAATACAGTTGCTCGTCCTGCTTGCTGTGATTGATTATCTGGTATCCCCTCAGCAATACATATGCATTCTCGGGGTTAAGCGATGGCGAAACACGGCTGAGCAAAAACAAGACGCTTTCTACTTTTACAAAAGCCGAAGCATCAAAACCGTCTGTATCTTCGATATACTTAGATAAACTTTTCCTTAAATCTTTAAGATCTCTCATGTTTCACCTTATCCTGCAGAATTCTCTTAAATTTACTCATAGTTACGCATGTGAATTTATTATTTTTCAGAAAGCTGTTGCATATTTGTATGTATTTAGGCACTTTCTTAGCCACATTATCCGGAATCACATAAAATCCGCGTTCAACCTCGACTGTCTGAAAAATATTATCATTTGCAATTTTGCTTCCGAGAAATTTAGGATTTTTATATGTTTTTGCATCGACTCCCCAATATGAGCCATCGTCAAATGTAATGCCTATATCATATTTATCATGGTCAGGCCATAACTGACTATTCAGCCCTAATTTTTTACACAATTCATCTATTTCCAATTCGGCAAATCCGGGATAACTGATGTATCGTGCAACACCTTTTTTTAATCTGTATTCAAACTTAGCGTCTACCGCCTTAAGGTCAGCTCGTTTAATCATAGCCACATCTGCACAGGCAGAATGACAACATACAGGTTGTTCCCCGACAAACTCTAACGTCCATCCGCAATTCGGACAAACATACATACCCTCAGGCGTTTTTTCACAAGCAAGTTCTATAATATCTCTCACTTCATCATCATTTCCATGTTCAAGCATAAAATTTTTACGGTCTAAACTAGTGAGAAGTTTATTTTTTATTAAAAATTTACGTACAGAGACATAATTATCCTGAGAAAGTCCCTTCATACGTTCATATACGGATTTTTCATCGATAGCGGTAAGGTCTTCCTCTGAAGCATTTAAATAGTCATAACATTCAGCCGTTAGGGTATAAGTTTTACAGTGTTTATTTACAATAACAAGCGCTCCAACCTCGTAAAAATCACAATTCTTAATTTCAGCAATTACATTATCTTGCCAACCTTCAAACCACTCTTTTACAGGACGGGTAAACATATTACATATCATCTTCGTTTCCGTAATTGAAGCAAGCAAATCACTTAGCTCCCGGGTCATTTTCCCGCTATATTTCATAGCAAGAACGGCGAACATATTTATACCCTGACGAAGAAGAAGACCATATTTATAATCTTCAGGATTTTTCATGTCAGCCTTATTTTTCAGACCAAAGGCTATAAACGCAAACATCTTTTTGAATTCTGCTGATACATTGCTCATTATAACTGCTACTCCCGATGAAATAAAAAGTCCGTCCTTCAAAACACTGAAGGACGGATCTTAAAACCTTTATGAATAGATCTGTCTATTGATAAATGCCTGTCCAACAACGCTATGCTGCATATAAATTTTAGACATCATCAATATATTGTGTTTTTTCTAGGACAGCTACATTATATTAAAAACATCATAATTTGTCAATACCTTTTTCAAAAATTAACAAAAAAATAATTTTTACAGCCCGTTACAGTCCTGCCTACACAATATATTCTTATTATTAAACGACCATCAACAAAATACGAGATAAAAAAATCTAAATAATCTATACTTTCTTAAACACAAAAAGATACTCATGCGCAAGCAACAAAAAGTTATACTATATACTATTGGTTTTCCAATACCCGGTTGCCTTGCAGTTATGCTGTTCTTTAATAATGATTTCTTTAAGCTTAAACCCGGCGAGTTCAAAAAGTTTCATAGTTTCAAACGCAAGCGGCTGCACCATGCCTTTTTTACGTGTATCACACATGAGTATAGCACAGAATTTATCTTTTTTGAGAATCCGATAACATTCTGCCGCCACAATACCCATTTCCGCAAGAAAAGGCTTTATAGAGAGCAACGACAAATCGCCATCAATTCCATCACTGTAATTTATAATATCAGCATACGGTGGATGAGTACAAATTAAATCTATACTATCATCGGAAAGTTTCAATTTACGCGCATCACCAAGCATTACAGAAATTTCGGCCCTTGTATCATACTCAAAATAGAGCTTCTTTATGGTAAGTTCTACTGCAGCCGGATTTATACAAAGCCTATAAAATTGCGTCCAGTAAGCTTAGCTTCTACCGCTGTTGTGCCACCTCCGACAAACTGGTCTAAAACAGTATCCCCCTCCGACGAATATCGCAAAATTACATTCCTGGGGATATAATGTGAACAGTTACCGCGATATTTAGCGTCATGCGTTGCCCATTTACCTCTGTTTGGAAAGGCCCATACGGTATTTGTTTCAAGCTCGAAATTTTCGGGTTGTAAAGGTACTTTCTTAGCCATATCAATCAGTTACCAACTCAGGCAGAACCGGCAACCCCAATCTGTTAAGAGGTATATCTTCAAGTTGTTTCTTTGAAACACCCTGAGTTTCAGCAATGGCATAAATAACTTCTAAAATATCTGCCAGTTCTTCCACTTCATGACTTTCTTGATATTCTTTGACTTCCTCGCCAAGTTTTTTATCGAGCATATCCAGAAAATCTGTATAGGTCAAACCTGCAGTGTCGCACTTTTTGCCACTCGCCTCAATTATTTCAGGGATTTTATCCCTGACAAGTTTGGTATATGTAATAATCCTTGACATATCAATTGCAATTAAGCTCCCCACATACAGGCTCCAAATCACCTGATTCCATGTCATATTCCATTACTTTGACATCCCTTAAAAATGAACCATAAATTCTCACATAATACTGAGCCAAAGTTTCGCCATTTCTGTGTGCTTTATCTGTATGGCTGATGAATAAGACCTTCTCACAATCGCTAGGCAGAAATGACATATAGAACAGTGCTTCGTTTGCGGTAGATAATTTAGCACTCGGATTATTTCCGCCAGATGTCCAGCTGTAACATTTACATTCAACTATAATAGATTTATCCTTACTTGCTATATCGAATTTATGTAATTTTAACGGATTTCCAATACCAATAGGGCATTCAATAATAAATTCCTTGTTATAAAGCCTTTCTAATAACTGTTTAACTGCATACTGAAATTTTTTGCCCTTAAATGTAATACTTAATTCATTCCCCATATAATCACCTTAGAATTTGATTTATCTCACAAGATTTATTTTACATATCGATATATAATGAAACAATTAAACAAATTAAGTGTCGATTTAGGCATACACGCATTTAAAAATTCGACTGCTTTTATATTTCCTCTATACCTAGACTTTTCAGATATTCATACGTGCCGTTGTAGTATTCAGGAAGGCGCGTGCTGTCCTCCCAATAGCCGCTGGCCGACTTGTTCGCATTGCCGTAAGGAACACAAATTACCATGCCCATTCTCGCACGGGTAAGCAGCACTCGGTACGCATTAAGCATATATTTCATTAGCTCTACCTTGCTCTCCGTATCGCCCCTCTGCTCAACCCACTTTGTCTGACCGTTAAAGCGATAGAACCGCCATTCGCCGTTTGCATAGCGCATATCTGCGTCCCAAAGCACGCAGGTATAGTCGAGCTCCAGCCCCTGAACCTGAATTTCAGTTGCCGCGTCCTCAAGGTAGTTTGACGCCCTTGTATCAATTTTATCTTCCAGGAACCAATGCACAGCATGTTCGTCGCCAGAAGGAAGGACATGAATACCCAATGGCTTATACCTTGCCGATTCCTTTGTTATAAGCACGCCAGTGCGTTCCGTCCCGCGAACTTTTCCGTGAAGCCACGCTTTCGCCTTTGCAATATCCCTCGTCAAAACTATGGGGTACTTATCCTTGATCTCATTATAGATTGCGGGCGCATCACTCTCAAAAGAAAGCATCGAATGCACGAACGCAGACAGCTTTTCCGCCCTGAAAGAGCGAAGGGATACGGCTAAATGCAGGCTCTCTGCGTAAGTGACATTTTTATTATTTTTCAAAAGCTCATTGACCTTACCTTCGGCATACTCAGGCTCGGTAAGTTTAGGCGATATATAAATATCCCAATGCGGGAATTTTTCATTGAGAGCCTTTATCCATTCGGCTATTCCCGCCTCGCCTGTGTTTATCTCCTGGCCGCCACCTACAAGACAGACAATCGTCGCCCAATCTTCTCGTTGGTCGAGCGACCAGATTAAAAATGCCGCCTCAGACATAGGAAAGTTAGGGACCTTGAGCTTATTGCCATACGTTCCACCCCTCTTCAGATATTCGGCAAGCCTTTTATGCGTCCAGGAACGCTGCGCTTCGTCGAAGATAGCGACGTGCTCAACCTCGCCAAACCCCGCCTCTTCCATTCGTACCGCCTTATGCGGGTCAATTTCAAGCACGCCATTTTCAACGGGGTTTTTAATTTTAGCCAGCATATTGTCGCGGTATCTGTGTATCATCTGAATAGATTTACTTACTTCACGGCGAGAAGCGGTTATCTTCTTGTCCTCATTTCTTTCGCGACACCTCTTAAAATTGTCCTGCGCAAGCGCCTCTGTAAGCACGGCAACGAGCGGTCCATTGCCCGACAGATATACCGCGCCTTCATCCTTCACGGGCTCGTTATTTCCCTGATATGTCTGCTTGATTGCAACTTCCAGCCCTACAAGCGTCTTGCCCGCTCCGGGCACTCCCGTTACAAAACAGATGCTCTTTTTTTGATTGCGCTTGCTGTCCTGAATGACCTGCAAAATATAGGCAATAGTCCTATCGGTAGAGACTTTATCCGCTTCGTGCCTAGTTATATTTTCAACCGAATGATTTTCGTATAAGCTCCTGGCCGCCTCGATAATCGTCGGTGTTGGTGCATACGGGCTTATTATCCAATTAGAATTGATGGTCGGCTCATTCGGGAATGCCTTCAACACTTCTGAAAGCAAATTATAAATACCATCTCCGCCCGTAACAAGCGGGTTTACCACCCTGTCGTCATAGACGGACATTTGTATATTTTCAGTGGACCTATTATTCTTTGTGGCAATAAGAACGGGGACAATGATATGCTCTTCGCTGAATTTATGGAAATTCTTTAAGTCAAGAGCGTAGTCAAGGACTTGGTCAATATCGCCCTCCAAAATCTTGGCTTCGCCGACCTTAAATTCAAGGCAAAATATTATACCTTTGAGCAGCAATACAACGTCAATTCTCTTGCCGAGACGAGGAATATCGTACTCGAAGATAATTTGCCCATCACAGTTAAGCCTTCTAAGGACTTCCTTCATTATGGAAATTTCGCCTAACCACGCTTCCCTTGTCGTTGTGAGTGCTTCTCCGTGATAATTTTCGCAAAGAAGGCCAAATATTGAGTTGTCTTCAGCACTTAAAAAATTGCTAAAACTGCTGCTATACAGACATCTGTTCATAAAAGAATTTCCTAACATAAAAGTGTTCTGTTAATATACTTTTGCCAATTAAAAATAGCGAGATAATTGTACCATTTTTTGTTTCAAGTGTCAATATCGCCCGTTTAATATGTTGACTTATAAGCGCGGCGGAGGGAACTCCGCCGCGCAATTTGGAAGAGAGCTATGCTTCTTTTGTAACGGCAATTCTGAACTTTTGTCCGCTCACAGTCTGATATGTAAGAGCGGTTTTATCGCAAGAAATGGTGCCGACGAAGTATTCGTCTAAAAGGGGCTTTAAGCTAAAAAGGATATCCTCGGCTGTTACCGTTTCATTGGCGACGGCTTTGCTCTCTGCTTTAATTTCATCATTAGTTTGCGACAAAACTTCTCTGCTTAGTTGATTTTTTGACAAGTTTTTCATAATGTCCCTCAATTAAAATTTCTACAAAAGCGCGCACTTATTGTGTGTGTATATTATACCCCTGTGTCTGACCATAACCCAAATGAATTTGGTCAGACTGTGGGATAATATTTTGTCGAAGGGGGACTTCTTTATGGATATTTTGTCGAAACTGTCTGAACGCCTCAACGACCTGATGAACGAAGCTGAAATTAAGACGCCTGAACTTTCCGAAAAAACAGGCATTGACCAGTCTGCAATAGCCAGAATTTTAAGAGCGGAGCGTATGCCTTCTTTAAATTCGCTTACCATAATAGCCGACTTCTTCCACTGCTCCACCGATTACCTCTTAGGGCTTAGTGATACACTCGACGAAAAGACATTTGCTAAACGTCCTCCGTTCAACGAGCAATTGACTTATTTATTAAAACATTTCAATATATCAAAATACCGCCTTGAAAAGGAAACAAAACTGACGGAAGAAACTGTCAATCGCTGGCACAAAGGCAAATATGAACCAACAGTTGAAAGCCTTGTACGCCTTGCAAAATACTTTGACTGTTCTACGGACTTCATTCTTGGCAGAGAAAATTGAATATTTACAGCTCCGAAATATCGGGGCTGCTTTTATTTTTTCGTCAATCCAATTCAACCTTATCTACCTAGGATAGGTTTAACTTGGCGACAATCTTTTCTTTAGCTCCGGAAGTTATCATTTTCAGAGTAAATAAATTTAAATACAACTTAAAACATATCAAATGAGCTTAACCTGTCCGGGTTGGGCTTATTTTTTTACCTCTTTTTTGTCCTTTGGCTGGGGAGTCTAAACGAAAACACGCCGTTTGGCAAGGGTAAATGCACCACGTTTGCCACTGCTATATGAACACACAAATACCGTGGCCCTTGTCAAACAGCATTTTTATGTTAACAACACGGCAATTACGTGTTTCCGTTTTTTTGGACTCCGTGCCAAATGGCAAAAAAATCAAAATCCTGGAGGTATCCAAAATGAAAAAAGTAGTTTACTCTATTGCAAAGTCAGGTAGGTTTGAGTCCAAACTTACCGGCATAGGTTTTATAACCGAAAGCGATTTGGTTATAGCCTGCATCAGTCAGAAAGGTAACGCATATATACGCGTATTTGAAGACTGTGTTAAAAAATGCCACGAAATACCTTCTCGCCCCGGTGAGTTTAAGGGCGCACACTACGAAATACGCGAAATTGAGTTTGAAAAGAAAAATTCAAGCGGCGAAAGCACCGGCATTGAGACGAGAGAAATCGAAGTCGAGTATTCCATCTGGTACAAGCTCGTTGACTGAAAGGAGAATATCTATGAACAATAAATTTTATCTTAAAGAATTTCAGTTTTTCGACGGTGAAGATACAGTTATTTTCAACATAGTAGCCATCCAATCAAGAAAAATCTCGGTTGCCGTAACAAAGAGCGGTAAGATAACCGTTACCGACTATGAACTTCTGACCGACGAAAACGGTATGTACTTTGAGTACGGCGTAGCAGGTTCTGCGCGCATCCGCGTTGACGAATTTGAATGAGGTGCGCCCGTGATACTCAACATAACGAACATCAAAAGGTTAAAGCAAGAGTCCGACAGCCAGCTTACAAGACACGTCTGCAACTACATAATCTTAGTCTGGAACGATTACAGCAACAAAAAGAATATCTTTACAGACGTACTTCACTATGGTTGCCAGGCCGGTACGGTAGGCGAACTTATCTACTATACCGACACCGTGCGCTTTTACAAACAGTACAAAAGCGAGATTGATACACTCCTGTATAAGACGATGGAAGAGACGGGTCTCTACTCTCCCTCTGCTCTCTTTGGCGATAAGTGGCACAAGGAAGACCCGCTCGCAAACGAAAAATATAACCGCAACCTTTTGGCCTGGTTTGCCTTTGAGGAGACGCTCCGCGCAATCGGCCACAACTTTGAAACATTAAAAGACTGCATTTAAGGAGGAAAAAAGATGGCAACGAGAAGCTATATCGCAATGAAGATCGGCGAAGACACCTACAAGGGAGTTTACTGCCACTATGACGGATATCTTGACTACAACGGCTTAATGCTGTACGAGCACTACAACACAAAGGAGCGCATTGAAGAGCTGATATCGCTCGGCAACATCTCCTCTCTGCACGAAAAGATTGCACCCGAAGAGGGAAAACACCACAGCTTTGACAATCCCGACCCGGGCGTTACCGTATTTTACGGCAGAGACCGCGGCGAGGAAGGTCAGGAGCCCTTTATCTGCACGGAAGAGGAACTGAAAGATACGAACTCCTGGATTGAATACATATACGTGTTCGATAACGGGAAATGGTATTACAGCGTAATCACTCGCATCGGCTTTACCGACTTTATGCCGCTTGAACCCGCAATCAGAAAAATCAGAGAAAGGAGAAACCTGCAATGAACGATAAACAGAAATCAAAGGCTATGGAAATCATGAGACGGCTTGATATATACAAGCCCTACATAAACGGCTTTAAGAACAGCGGACGCGTCTGCTTTTTTGAAAACTATGGCGGTTTCTGGGTCGACCAGGAACCGCTTATTTTTAACAAAATAAAGGAGCTTGAAGAAAAGTACAAATGCATTGTGTACGCCGTAACTCACGAGAAGACGAACATCGGCGAGATGTACGACTTTCTGATAGTTTCCGCTCACCCCGAAGAATGGGACGACACCATATTCCAGACGGCGACGGGGACGTTTTACGCATACGCGTATGTGTGGAACGTTGACGACGATTACTGCTCCGAATTCGGCGACATAGTTATCAGCTGCTTCGGCGGCGGAATCAAGAGGATTGCGTGAGGTGGGCAATGAATGTTTACTTAGTCGTATTCGACTGGACGACCGAAGAAGGTTCAGACGTAGATATCGAAGCCTTTGACAGCTACGAAAAGGCGGCAAAGCGGTTTAACGAACGCATAAAAGAAGAAAAATCGGATATGTCCTGGGCGCACGACGCTTTCGACGAAGACGACAACCTTCTTGACGGATATGATTTTGACGAATGTCCGCCCGATACGCGTTTGGAAACTTATGCGTATTGGACTATTACTAATAATTCAAACTGGCAGATGCGAGATTATATCGTGCTTGTCAGGCTGGAGGTGAAATAAATGAAAAACACTAAAGAAATAAGGACGATACTCGGAGTGCTGTTCTACTTGAACCGCCTCGGGTACAACGACAAAGACATAGCAAATGTGCTGGAGTACGCCTTTTACAGACTTTTCGGCAGCAACACCAATCTTCTTCTGCTTGCCTGCATAGGGCAGACAAAGGAGAGTGCAAAACCCGCAATAGACGAAATTTTAAGAACACAAACAGACTTCAACGAATTTATGAACGAAAAGGAGAAACATTAAAATGGATAAAATTCAGATAGAAAATTTAAAGGTATTCTACCCCAGATACACCAAAGTTTGTCTCGACTATATGCGGGACGATTTTGCTCCCCCTCCCGGAACGATAGGTTATGTAACAGGGGTTGACAATATGGGAACTATTCACGTCAACTGGCAGAACGGCAGCTCGCTTGGACTTGTGGAGGGCATTGACAGATTCCACGTTTTAAGCCGACCTTATAAGGCTACGGCGCATATCCACTCCCTCGACGGAAAGATGGAAGAGATTACCGTCATTGAAAAGGTCGGGGATAACGACTACATCGTTGACTATAACGGCGTGAAATGCCACGCAATCTTTAACTGGTTCGTATGCGAATACTACGCAGACGACATCTACACAAAAGTCAAGTAAGGAGGAAAAGGCAATGGCAAATATCGCAAATCTTAAAAAGTATTTAAACTATGAGTTCTCTTCTGGCTATTATACGGGGAATGACTACAAGTCATTTCAGACCAAGTACATAAACTACCTCAAAGCCATGTGCAAGGACAACCACTGGGAGCTTGTCAACGTCGGCAAAAACCACTACTGCTTTTCGGCTTTCATAAAAAGTGCAGAGGGCAGATGCGTATATCTTTCCATAAGCGACGTGCGTTACTTTACAAACGAATGGTTCAACCATATACTCGTACGAACGGCTAAAAACGAAGTCGATTACAGAGGCGGTTTCAACAACTACACCTCGCTTGAAGACCTGGACGGCAAAATCGCGATTTTGCTAGACGATATGCCCTTTTGAGGAGGAAACATATGAAACTCAATCTCGAAGCAAAGACCAAAGCGCAGCAATTAGTAAAGGAATATCTTGAAAATAACGCGTCAGATGCCCTTGCCGAAAAGATAAACGGCGGGGCAAAAGTCGTAAAAGACAGCAAGATGCTTATCAACAAAAAGACGTTGGATGGCTTTATGAAATACGCCACCGAAGAGGCCAGAAAACTCGCCGAAAAGGGTGCAAATTCTGCTTGTGTGGAAGACGAAGTTGTATTCGGCTGGGCAATTCATTACTTTGAAGAGGACGAAATCGTGGGTACGCTCTACTCGGAGGACGGAACGGAATATAAGAAACAGTCCAGCGTTACAGCAAAGGCGTCAAAGGTGAATAACGCACCCACTAAACCCGCCCAAAAACCGCCGCTTTCAATGTTCGATATGCTTACAAACGGCGATAATTCGGGCATATCTGCCACCCAATCGCAAGA
>DVIU01000049.1 GCA_018711035.1 Candidatus Scatousia excrementigallinarum | reverse complement strand
AGGGCAGAATATTGTATCTCATAAATCATAAACCCGATTTTCGGATCGGTAAGGCGTTTGAGCCAATTTTCGAGATCCTCGTTGCCCTGTTTCTGTTTGCGGTAGTCGAACGTCGTGCCGATAACCTCATGTGTTTTATCGTCCACGCCGAAAATAAGGTAGCCGAAAGGTCTGCCTTTTAACGCCGCCCCGTTGGACAGCGCGGAGATATATTCGCCGATGTCCTGATTGGAAACATAGTTTGACTTAAACTCCAACCATTCCGTTTCGGTTTCCTCCTCACGCAATATATCGACGAGTTCAATTAAATCTTGATTTGAGTACATAGACACTCCTTAAAAGCATATGATGCCCGCGCAAATAATCTTTCTATAATTTTACCATATTCTCGGCGGAAATTCAAGTGTCGATGCCTAATATAGTTATTCTACGGGATATATTCCCTCAACAAAGTAATCAAATAAAAGAAAACCGCTGCGGCCTATCAAAGACCGCAACGGTTTTTATCAATAAATATGGTCACCCATTGATCGATGTAAAATACGACAACATCTCTTCCGCAAGAGGCGCATCTGCAGTGTTTTGTTTCACTTTAACAATGTCGCGCAGAATGTTGGTTGCGGTAGCATCGTTTATATATCGGAATAATCCGCTGCCCCATTGATAAGGAGCCTTATCGCTTTTATTCTGATAGTAATTCCAAAAACACATTTGCCGAGATTCCTGTTCGGTCAAAGCTATCCTGTACTTCGGATGCGCGATCACCTTTCCAGCCGTTAAATCATCCCCTTCTTCGGAACGGATAACGATAAAGACAGCAAATATGTATCGCTCTGTTTTGTCGGTATTCGGTTTGCGCGTCGTTAAAACGCATAAACTGTTTGTCTGCACATTGCGAATGGTGTTCGGCCTGCCTTTATTGATTCCATTGACGACACCGCCCGCCTCATAACTCCATGAACGGAATAAATTACTTTCATAGCAAACGGCGGCATTGTTTTCGCGGTATTTTTCTTCCAAACTCTCTTTTGATATCTTCCCGTCAAGGCACATTCGGCACAGATTTTCCTCTGCGCTGCACCAAATCCGCTTCCCTACAAAAACGTTATAATGCCTTTGTTCATCCGAACAAAGCCCGTCAAAGCCGATGCACGAATCTGACTTTCCTCCGTCGCAATAAGTACATTTGAACGCTATATTTTTGCGGGGATAAAAGTGTGCCCGCGGCTTTTTTGCCGCCTGTATAACTTCATTTTCCTTTGCAAGTTCCAGCTTTTTCGCTTTTTCCGCCGCCTCTTTCGCCGCTTGCTCTTGTTTTTTACGATCATCCTCAGCAATAAGCGCGGACAATTCTGCTTTCAATGTTTCATCGCTCACCGATATAAATTGTTTAAAACATTGCGGAAAAGCAAATATTTTTGTCCCATCTTTGAACTGCACATCCATCCTACCGTTGACTTCATCAACATTGGCAATAACACCAGCGCCAAATACTTTATGATTAACTTCAACTCCTATCAGATTCATTTGTTTTCCTCTTCTTTGATTAAATCAAACCCAACCTT
The DNA here is from genome assembly GCA_018711035.1 of Candidatus Scatousia excrementigallinarum. Classification (GTDB taxonomy): domain Bacteria; phylum Cyanobacteriota; class Vampirovibrionia; order Gastranaerophilales; family Gastranaerophilaceae; genus Scatousia; species Scatousia excrementigallinarum. The sequence continues at coordinate 1,839 of DVIU01000049.1, read as the reverse complement.
TCTTTTTAAAAGCTTCAATTTGAGCGAGCTGTTCCGCTGTCGGCAATTCATCTGAAACACCCACATCCATAGAACAATATTCCTTATTCCATCGACTCATTACTTCAGAAAAAGCATCTGACAACCGAATATCCCTCTCCGTAATTCTATCGAGAGTCCAATCTTCAAGAGCTGACTCACCCAATTCTTTTGTAATCTCAATCTCGGATGTTTTATATTCTTGTTTCTTTTTTGTGAAGTAACCATTACCAGCAACTATATTGAGCGTTTTTTCAAATGGCAGTTTATTACCAATATTTTCAATCTTAGCTTTTATTTCGTCCTCACTATTTTTAAAATAGTTACTCTGCCACTTTTGAGGTAAAATATGCTCAATTTCCCATTTCTCCGGTAATAGTTTGTCTTGCTTTTCGTACGCGAACAACTTTAAAATCATTCTTACGACATTTTTATGCGGCTCATGCAATTTTTTCATTAACTCTTTTGTGTCTATGATCTTAAATTCAAATTTCGGACTAGTGTTACCTATAATCTCCGCATTAAGTTTCATAATGTCTGATTTTACCGCATTAATTGTCGGAGTAACAATATATTTTGTTAACAACTCAATTGCCAATCGACGCAGAAATTTTTTAAATTTATCCTCAAAATTATCCACATTCCTATTTGATAAATAATAAATAATTACGGGATATTTCCAAAACTCATTTGGATATGAGCTTAATATATCCAATGCCTTTATTATTTCTATATTTTGCGACCATTGTTCCCCATCAATTTGCCCGTGATTATTTATCACATTCCACAAATTCAAAATCGTGTCCAAATCATCTAATAAATTTGGCTTGAATAATTCTTTTATATTGTCTTTTAGAAAATATCTTCTTACGCCGGGCGTTGTAGACTTAGTATCCTTACTACAAGCGCGTAGATAGAACATGTAATAATAAAATAATTGCTGTATACTCTCCGAACATCTTTCAGCTTTAGTCTCAAGATTTTTCCATTTTTCAACAAAAGCATCTCGTTCACCACCACTTAATTTACCATATATCTTTGCCTTAAAAATATCAGCGTCAGATAATGGTAGTCCCCTATTATTCAAAGTAGAAAATATGGTTAATGCCATCTCTACATCTGAAGAGATTATAGGAAGAACAACCGCTTGATTAAGTATCGCAAAAATAAAGTCATATATCTTAAATGGATTTTCAAGTGAAACTTTATCTAACAAACGCTGAAATATGCGATAATTTACTGAATAATTATCTTGAGCATTTGGAGCCGCTTCCCCTGTTTTTAAAATATTTTTAAGAATTTCATTCCCTACATTATCAATCACATTGGAACTTAAAAGTACGCTTGAGTAATCAATTTCACCCGTTAATTTATCAGCACGCCAAAGAAGAGGCTCAATCTGCCTCATAAAATTTTTCGCCTTAGGCTCGTTCTCAGGAATACCAGCTAATTTTGTATAAATTGCTCGCAACAATAAAAATAATGATGTTATCCTTTGTTGTCCATCTATTATTTCTTGACACTTCTTATCTTCATTATCATATGATACAATACTTCCAAGAAAGTAAGTCGCTGTTTCATTTGATGACCCCCCTTGGGTTTCAGTGAATTCCCACAAATCATTAAACAATGTTTCAACATGTTCTTCAGTCCAAGCATATGGACGCTGATATTCAGGAATAACAAAGGGTTTAGTTTTTGCAGTATCAAAGTATCTACTTAACCTTTCACTCGTAACATTAATATTAGTTGTTGCCATAGCTCCGCCTCCATGCAATTATTTTCTTTATTATATCATAATAGCCGCAAATATTCAATCCC
>DVIU01000048.1 GCA_018711035.1 Candidatus Scatousia excrementigallinarum | reverse complement strand
GGCTGGCATTACACAACAAAGCTCCGTGAATGGATGTTTGACAATGTGTATATTGACTCGCCTGCAAAACAGGAAGAAAAGAAAGCTCGCAGGGTTATAAAAGAATTATTCCTATTATACACTGAAATGCTAAAACCCGTTTGTGAAGAAAGTAAAATAGAAAGAATTGTAACAGATTATATTTCCGGTATGACAGATCGTTATGCAGTAGAAAAGTACAAAGAACACTTTATTCCAATAGGGCTGCATTGCGGGGCAAAAGAAGATTATTTATTCAAACTCGCAAAAGTTTACCAATAAAAAGGCGGTGTATTAGCACCGCCTTTTTCACAATTAATCACCCAGACAAATCGCCTGTAGACCGCTACTGCCGCGGAGGCTGGCGTAGCCGTTGTAGCTCGTGTAAGTAGGGTAGAAGCGTCGGTAGTATGCGCCGTTCTTCGAGTACTCCTCACCCGACCACAAGTAGAAGCTGGGCTCTGGAAGGCCTAAAGAGGTTGCAGTTCCTGGCTCATAAGTTAAGTTTGAAACGTCTTGTTTTGCTCCCACGGTTGGATTTCCTTTATAGATTGCTGACGCTATTTTTCCAAGGTCGGCCATTGTTGGCATGTTTCCTACTCCGCCGCATTGTTTCACTGCACCCGCCCAGTAGTCTTGTTGTTCAAAGCATTCTTCTATTCCTAACTTGCCTTCCACTACTGCAGCTTCACACTCTGCCCTGGTCATCGGAGTTGGTGTAAATGCCGTTGTAAAACACTTACCATTATCCAGTTCTATTGCACAACTGCTGCCAAGACCGTTGGCGTTGAAAAGGGCTACGTCTTCATTCTGTTTGTTTGGTTTCTTACTTCCGTTTATTTCAAATACCGCAGCTACACAATTTGATGTTGCATTAGAAACCGGTTTGTTATCCTCTGTTGACCAACCATATGTCTTTACAGGGTCTAAGGCCTCACACTTTGTGTTGTAACTTAGTATCATTGGCGTGCCGTCGCCTGTTATTATACCAATGTTAGGACTGCTGTAATCCGCTGTGTCGCTGTCCTTCATTTGAAACTGTTTACCATTTTGTAGTTTCGTTATTTCATATTCTTTACCGTCTTTAAGTGTTATTGTGTCATACGGCCAGCATTCTCTTAATTTACTCGACGGACACACCTTTGCTATTTTTAAATGTTTCTGCAACTCTGCCACAAAGGCCGCTGTAGTGTCATACGGGCCTATTAAGCCTAAACTTGCCATTTTTTCCGTGGCTTTCGTGAACTTATACTTGACTGTTCTTATCTGTTCTGCTCTTACTTTCTTATTTACCGCCTGATTTAATACAGGTAACGTCAGTGCCGCCACTATTCCGATTACGCTTAACGTTATAAGAACCTCTGCTAATGTAAAGCCTTTTCCTGTGAGGGTTCTACGCTGCCCCCCCCCCCGTAACCCACGCTATGTCTATCTTTTGCATTTCTTCCTCCTTTTTATTCAGTATATACGATTTTTTAAGATTTTTCAAGATTAAAATTCTTGCGCTTATATCTAAAATGATTTATAATTTACTTATGGAACGACACACAGTAAAAATACAGGGCTTTAATGTTGACTCCTTCACTTTTGATGAAGCTTTAAATTTCATTGATAAAGGTCAGGTTGTCACTATAAATCCGGAAATGATTCAAACAGCTTCTAAAACCCCTGAATTTGCAGAAATTATTAATGCCGCAGAATTGGTTATCCCCGACGGAATAGGAGTTGAAATAGGCCTTAAAATATTGGGCAATAATGTCAGACGCATTGCCGGTATTGAATTCGGAAGGAAATTAATTGATAAATTTGCCGGTTATCCAACCGCTTTTATCGGTGCTAAACCCGAAGTTATACATAAAGCTGTCGGCAATTTAAAAAAAGAAGTACCTAATTTAAACGCAGTGTATATACAGGATGGTTATTTTAAGGACGATAATAAAATATTAAACGAACTAAAAACTGCAAACCCTAAGCTTGCATTGGTTGCACTGGGTTCGCCGAAACAGGAAATATTTATATCAAAAGCTAAAAAAACACTTCCGGAAACCGTATTTATCGGTCTTGGAGGAAGCTTTGATGTTTGGTCGGGTGCTGTAAAACGTGCTCCTGAAATTTACCAAAAAATCGGCCTTGAATGGTTATATAGAACAATGAAAGAACCACAGAGATTTAAAAGAATTTTTCCAACCTTACCGCTGTTCGTTCTTAAAGTATTAAAAGAAAGAGTTACGGGAGTTTAATCGATGCTTAATAATACTGAAATTAAAAAAATTGAAGAACTTTGTAAAGAAAATCGTCAAAACATCGTTAAGATGGTTAATAATGCACAATCCGGACATATTGGCGGTGCACTTTCTTCTACTGAAATAATGACTGTCCTGTTTCATAAATGCATGTTAACCGCTCCAAAATGGAAAGATGATAAAAATTATGAACAACGTGACAGATTTGTTCTTTCCAAAGGTCATGCATCTGCAATTTACTATTCAGTACTTTCACAACTCGGTTATTTTCCGAAAAAAGATTTAATGACATTTAGATTATTCGGCAGTTTATTACAGGGGCATCCAGCACCGTTCTGCCCCGGAGTTGAAGTCGCGACAGGTTCGCTCGGCCAAGGTCTTTCCATAGCCTGCGGAATTGCTATGGCTCTTAAACTTAATAAGAATCCCGCACATGTTTTTGTACTTCTTGGTGACGGAGAATTGCAGGAAGGCAGCGTATGGGAAGGCTTCATGAATGCTCCTATACGGAAATTAGATAATTTAATCGCAATAATTGACAGAAACAGACTTCAGATTGACGGTTGTACAGAAAATATAAAAGCCCTTGATCCTCTGGACGATAAATTAAGAGCTTTTAACTGGCAGGTTATTGAAATTGACGGACACAATATAAATGCAGTTTATGAAGCAATAGAAACCGCTAAATCATCTGATAAACCTGTTGCAATAATTGCAAATACAATAAAAGGAAAAGGTGTCAGCTTTATGGAAAACAATGCAGGCTGGCACGGTAAAGCCACAAATAAAGATGAATTTGAAAGAGCTATGAAAGAGTTGGAATAATGATTTTTGATAAAATTGAAAATTTAAGACAATATGACATTGTATCTGACAAGATTCTGGATTTTTTGTTTAACATTGATGAAAATACGCCGGTCGGACGTTACGAAATTGATGAACAATCATACGCCAACATAGAAGAATACAATACAAAAGCTCACGAAAACTGTTTTTTTGAAGCTCATAAAAAGTATATTGATATTCAATTACTGCTAAAAGGCGAGGAAAGATTGGATTTTACATCAATTGAAGGTCTTGACCCAAGAGAAGATTATAATCCGGAAAAAGATATAGTATTTTTTAATGACAAACAGGAAAGCGGCACCGTAAAACTTACAAAAGATTACTTCGCTCTTTTGTTACCTCATGACGCTCACAGACCGCAGATGAATTCTACAAAAAATTCATTGCCTGTGAAAAAGGTAGTTGTTAAAATATCAGTTATGTAGGAATTTATCTCTATATTTTGAAACATCCGGAGATTTAATTTTATCGAGCCCAGGCCCTACATATTTATGCATAATAACATTTTCCACAAAAGTATCTATTGGTTTTATAAGAAGCCCCAGTGCTATGAAACCGCCTATTGTTTTCGCCATTTTTGTTTTGAAAATTTTATTTTCTTCAAATTTTTTCAAAATATCTTTTGCTGCATGATTTATATAATCGTCCGAATACTTTTTATCGAGTTTATATGTTTCTTTCAGATTTTCAAACTTTTTAAACATTTTTTCACTCATAGCTTCAGGTTTTTTACCGTCTAAAAGGTCTTTTCTCATAGCAAACATATTATCTATGCGATTATCAATAAAATCATGAAGTTTCTGTCGTCTGTCTTTTCCCATTGCCTCAGGATGCCGGTGTCCGAAAAAGAGATTAACAATTAATTTGAACGGATTTTTATGTTCATGTTTTCTCATAGTTTCATCAATCATATTATCAAGAGCCAAGTTGTATTTACTTTTATACTCATCAATATTTCCTTGATAATCCTTGAGTTTTCTCTGAGACATGTAGTTCAAATGATCTCTGACAACTTCCTCTTTTGATTGTAAAGATAGACCTTCACTAGAATTTCTTGCAAGTAAAGAGGCTGTTTTTTGTCCGATATGGACGGTTGCTATAGGGAAAATTACACTTGCAAAGGCTTGAAATATAGCCTGTTTCAACCCTCTTTTTGTACTCGGGTCATAATTTTCCTTATTATTTCTGTATTTATCATAAATATCTGCACCAAAATACATTAAAGCAGGAACCCACATTGCCATACCGGCTTTCGGTGCAATATCGGCTATAGCAGCTCCTATATCATTTGTAAATGCCATACCGCGAATAGGCCATTGCATCAACGGGTCTGAATATTTGCGTTTCGGTTTGCTCTCTTTAGATTTTTCAAATTCAGGCTGAGCTGATTTGTTTTTCTTTGC
>DVIU01000047.1 GCA_018711035.1 Candidatus Scatousia excrementigallinarum | reverse complement strand
TCAGTGTGCCATCGCTCTGATATTCTTTCTTTAAATAATCATTTTCTTTTTCTGAACGGTAAAGAATCTCTGATGTTTTTATTCCGTTTTCATTGTAATTGATTGAGTTTGTAAGAATGCCATCAGAATTTCTAAAGTTTTCACTTTTTAGCTTGAGCGTAGTTCCGTCATATAAAGCCTCTGATTTTAGGGAGCCGTCTTGTTCATATTGTCTTCTTTTCATTAAACCTGAAGCATCAATCTCCATGGAGGTATCTGGTTTGCCATTTTTGTAACTTAATACAAAAGCTCCATTATCCCCGAATTTTGTTTTTGCAAGTGCAATTTTACCGGTTTGTTTATTTATAAATCTAAGTGTATTCCCGTCATGAACTTTTTTATATTTTGACGGTTCATAACGTTTGCTGAGATTTTCATCATCAAAATCCTCTTTTGTAACTGAAAGTTTAAAAGGATTGCCGCTTGGAGTTTTTTCCTGTTTTTGTTCCGGCTTGAAATCGTTTGCAGGCGGAACATCGGGCTTATCTTCACCAGCCGGAGAGGGTGCTCTATTTACGTCGTCATTATTCTGTTGTGATTTTTTAGCTTTTTCTGCCATAAATTTATTGTATGCTGCAATTTCATTATCAGAATTTACATTAACTTTATCTAACGCCAGATTCTCCACTGCTTCTGCCGGAACTCTGACCTTTCCGCCGACTAAAAAGTAGCCGTTTTTCGCCGCTTTCTGGTTTAACTCTTTAAATCTTTCATATACTTCGCCCTCTGTTTTCAATCCCAGTCTTTTGGCAGTCATTACAAATGACTCGCCGTTTTTGGCATAAGATATAATATTCCCGTCATCATCGGTTTGAAGTTTTACGGGTTCTGAGTTTTCATCATTTTGGACAAGAATACTTTTCCCGTCGTCGCCAATTCTAACAATTCTGCCATTTTCGCAAACTGATTTGGAATTATCAATTACAACTACGTCTTCTTTATTTAGAGGCGGCACCTTTACTTCCGATGAAGAGGACTGCTTTAAATCAGTTTTATCAGATACAACCTGATTTATAACATCATCAAGGAAATTATCGTTAAACTCGGAGGAATTACTCAGCTCAACGCCCATTGCACCGCCTTGATAAGCTGAATAACTTTCTTCTGGATTTACGGCGGACATTTCTTTAAGAAAATCAAATAATTGCTCGGCTTTAGCACCTTTAACGCCTTCAAGCTTTAACAGTTTCTTTGCTTCACGGACAGACAGCGTATTATTTTTAGCGGCATCTTTAATCTGCGCCAGCATCTTTTCAACCTCTATTTCATTGAGGGTGCCGTCTTTATCATTATCAAACGCATCGAAAATATTTTGTGCAGTTTTGCTCTGCAAATCTGATTTTCTTGTCCCTGCCTTCACTTCTTTAGAATCGAAGTCGCCGGACTTACCTTTTCTTCCTAATGATAAATTGTAATCTGACATATTTTATCGTCCTATAATTCTACACACTGAAATAAATATCGACAGATTTATGCTAAAACTTTAGTAATATTAAATAAAATTTACAAAGAAAAAAAAGACCGCCTTTTGGACGGTCTTTTAAGGTTGTTTAATATAGATTATTCTTCGCTTTCTTCAACTTCTTCTGAAGCTTCCTCTTGAGGAATATCTTCTTCATCCAAAGCCTGCTGGTTCATTTCTTCTTCAATTTCCTGTTGAAGTTCATCTTCTTGAGAGTCATCATATTCTTCTTCTACCGGTTCTTCGTAGTTCTGGAAATTAGCGGCTTCGGCTCTTTCCATTTGAGAGACACTCTTAATATCTATTTTCCAGCCTGTTAGTTTATGAGCCAGTCTTACGTTTTGACCTTCACGTCCAATTGCAAGACTCAACTGGTCATCAGGAACAACAACCATTGCTTCATGCGAATATTCATCATCTGCAAGAATATCAACTGAAACTACTCTGGCAGGGGAAAGTGCATTAACAATATATTCAACCGGATCTTCAGAGTATCTTACAATATCAATTTTTTCGTTCTTTAGTTCAGATACTATTGTCTGAATTCTTGAACCGCGAGGCCCTATACAAGCACCAACGCTGTCAACTTCAGGGTCATTAGACCATACTGCAATTTTGGTTCTGTAGCCGGCTTCACGTGATATAGATTTAATTTCAACAATACCGTCTTCAATTTCCGGAACTTCAAGTTCAAAGAGTTCTCTTACGATTTCCGCATGAGCATGTGAAACAATTACCTGAGGAAGTCGAGTTGTTTCTTTTACATTAAGAACAAAAACTCTGATTCTGTTGCCCGGTTTGTAATATTCTCCAGGAATCTGTTCTTTCTGTGGCATAATTGCGTCTGTTTTGCCTATATTTACAATAACATTTCTGTTTTCAACACGTTGAATAATACCTGTTGTAAGAGTACCTTTCTTTTCAAGGAATTCATTTAAAACGAGATTTCTTTCAGCTTCTCTGATTCTTTGTGTGATAACCTGTTTAGCGGATTGAGCTGCAATACGGCCGAATTGTTCAGGTGTAACTTCAATTTTAACTTCATCACCGACTTCTACGTCTTCATCAATTTCTTTTGCTTCGCCGATTGAAATTTGTGTATCTTCTTCGCCTTCTTCTACGGATTCAACTACTGTTTTTGTGCTGAATACGCCGATTTCGCCTGATGATTCGTCTAATATTGCTTCAATATTTGCGGCTTCTTTAACTCTCATATGTTTTTTATAAGCTGCAACCATTGCATCACATAAAGAAGAAATCAATACTTCTTTAGAAATTCCGCGTTCTCTTTCCAGTTCTTCACACGCTTCAAAAAGCGCAGTTCCTATTTTAATCATTTCCTTTTATCCTTTCTTATCTTATTAATCTATATAAAGTTTTGCTGATTGAATATTTGTACGCGGAATAATAAGTTCCTGACCGTCATCAAATCTAAAAAATTTCAATCCTTCTTTTTCGTCAAAATCAAGAATCTCGCCCTTAAATATTTTTTCTGTTTCTCCTTCAAACGGTTCTCTTAATTTTAGGCTTATGCGTCTTCCTTTAAAAATTATAAATTCTTTATCCGACTTAAACTTTCTTTCTAATCCCGGAGACGAAACTTCCAGATAATACTTAACCGGAATTAATTCATCAAGGAAATCGCTCAAACTTCTTGTTACTTTTTCACAATCATCAAGGGTAACATCTTTTTCTTTTGAATAAAGAAAAATTCTCAAAAACCATCTGTGATTTTCCTTTACAAATTCAATCTCAATCGGAACATAACCGAAACGCATGGCCGTATTCTCAATTAACGGTGTAATTTTTTCTATAATTTCATGTCTGTTAATATCCTGTTTAACCATACATTCTACCTTCTCAATCTTTAAGACAATACCGGCTCTTGAGAGAAAAAAGAACGGGGGTGCCCGTTCTTTTTCAAAGTGACAATACTGTCTTCATATAAATTATAAATTAACTTTATATAAAAGTAAAGCTTAATGTAAAGTTTTTCAAATTTATGACAAATCAGACATCAATTATTTAAAAATAACTAGAATGTCGGAGCTTTAGGCATCATTTTATCTGCATTCTTTTTCATTTTTTCTAAATTTGATTGTAATGTTGCCTGCTGGTTTTCGGATATTGTAGTATTGCCGTCTACAGAAGCATTTGCAAATCTGTCACTTGTAGTATTACCTGCAAGTTCATTAAACTCACCTGCGAGCTGAGCATATTCTTCTTTTAGCTCCTGTCTTTTTGAAGCGTCTTTTTCGTTTGCAATTTCAGAATCAAGATCTTTTATATCATTAAACATATTTGACAATTTCTTTTCTTCTTTTGCAACCATTTTTTCTTCTTTTGTTTCTGCCTTATCCAGAGTCTTTTCCAGATTATCTAAGCGGGCGGATTTAGCATCCTTATCGCTCTTTAATGCTGTAAGTTTATTTATTGACTCATTTATGTCTTTTTGTTTAGCAAGAAGCCCATCAGAACCTTCAAGTTTTTCTTTAGCAGCATCCCTTGTATCTTTTGCTTTTTCTAACTGATCTTGAAGTTTTTGTAAATCAGCTTTTGCCTGTTCAAGAGCTTTTCGTGCACTGTTAATTGCTGCTGTATTTGGATTATCAGCGGTTGCTGCGGCTTCTGCCTGTGCAAGAGCCTTCTCTGCATTGCCGACAACGGATTCTTGCGCCGGTATACGTGTATTACTTAACAAATCTATTGTCTGCTGCTGATTAGAAACAATACCCTGCTGTTCCGTAACAGACTTATCGATTCCTGTCTTATCATCTTTTGCTTTTTGAAGATTTACTTCAACATTTTGATAATCAGAAGAATTTAAAGTCTGTTCCAAACCTGCTTTTTGAGACTTAATCTCTCCGATTGCAGCTTTCAATTCTACAGAATTATCAGCATTAGAAATAGTTGAAGCAGTTGATGGCTGAGAGGCAACACTATTCAATACAGACATTGCACTCTGTTTAGAAGCACCTCCGCCTTTTTCGGCACCGGAAGAACCAAATAAACCGGAGAACATTGACACTAATTCATTTGCAAATTGGCCGAATGACATCTGAGGCTGCTGAACTCCTCTGTTACCGTACATCATATTCATTTGATTCAACATAGCCATTTGTTGCTGCTTTTGCATTTCAGCCTGCTGCTTAAGAAGACGTTCGGTACTTCTTTTTGTCATACCCATATCGCTTTCAATCTGATATTTACCGCCGGCAGATGCAAATGCCCCGTGCGGAACTGTTACGGTTCTGTCTCTTACAAATTCTATAGGTCTTTGTCCGGGCACAAAATTAGAACTTGAACTTGATGCTCTTGTTCTACACTCATTTGATAATGTCGAAGTCGAAATAGTTTGAGTTGCTGTCGATCTCAAATTACTTTGAGACGCAGTGACGTTTTTGCCGCCCGAAGATTTGGACGACAATGTTTTTGGTATGTCCGGAGCTTTTCCAAAGCCCGGTTTAATTGAAACTGGTGATACCATACGTCATTTCTCTCTCTATTTTATATACTCTGTATATACATAAAAAATTCCAACTCTTGATAATTGCATGTTTTAAGCCTTTTTGTAATATATCTTTACAATTCATTCAAAATACTTTTACTTCGACCCCGTATATTTTTATTATGCCCATATTTTTACAAAATCAATCATCAATCTTCTAACATCTGCTTAACATCCCTTAATCTGACCTCTTACGGCATGATTCACTACAGGAGATTTCTTTCGGATTATGCAAGCAAAATATATAAAAACTTAACAAAAATTTAGTAAACTTTTTTACTATATATTTAACAGGCTAAAAGTGAGGCTAATACTATTGTTACGTTTTTGTATATAATTTAATTGTAAAAAGATTGGCATGGATTAAAGGTTTTATGTTTATTTTAAAAAAATTTATTCTATGATGAATATACAAATCTTGGGAGGCGGGGTTATTAAAAAATTCCGTTTCATGATTTATCAACCTAAAGAACGATTATATAAATTACAATATCGTTTAAAATGGTGATGGAGATAATAAAATTATAGTTGTATCGGAGGTAATTAGAAGTGTTAGAGCATGGTTACATTCAAATCTATACCGGAGACGGTAAAGGAAAAACAACAGCATCTTTGGGGCTTGCTCTAAGAGCATTGGGGCATGGCTGGAAAGTGCTCATTATCCAGTTTACGAAAGGTGACAGTGCTACTTCTTACGGAGAAATTATTACTTCATCTAAATTTCTGCCTAACCTTGATGTAGTTCAATTCGGTATGGACAGAGTTTGTTACTCGCATAACGTTTGTATGGATGATTTTAAAGAAGCTAAAAAAGGTTGGGAATTCGCTAAAAAAGCTATTAATTCGGGTGAATATCAATTAATCATTCTTGACGAAATTAATATTTGCACTGCAATGAATATGATTAAAGTCAGCGAAGTAAAAGATGCATTAATGCACAAACCTGAAAATCTTGAAATTGTATTAACAGGTCGTTATGCTCACCCTGAGTTAAAAGCTATGGCTCATCTTGTTACTGAAATGAAACCTATCAAACATTACTTTGATACCGGAGTTATGGCAAGACAGGGTATTGAATATTAATAAATTTTGATTCACGCCGGTTTTTATGGCGGGGGATAAAACAAAAAAGACTTTAAGTTAATGTAAATCCTTTTTGTTTCAGAAATGAAATATCGGACATCTCTAAGGGGCGTCCGTTTTTTTTATGCCAACCAGATTGTTTATCTCCCACGAACTTAGTGCAATTTTTATGTTAAAATGAAATTATTAGAACAGGGGGTAATATGAAAAGAGCTATAATTATAGTGATTGATTCCATGGGTATAGGTGCTATGGATGATTGCAGGGAGTTTAATGATATTCCGGAATGCAACACGCTTAAACATGTTTGCGAATTTAACAGAGGTTTGAATGTGCCTAACCTTTCAAAAATGGGACTCGGTAATATTCAAGATTTTCAAGGTATAGACAAAACAGATAAACCAATTGCAAAATATGGTACTATGCTTGAAAAATCAAAAGGAAAAGACACTACAACCGGTCACTGGGAATTTACAGGAATAGTTTTGGATAAACCTTTTGCAACTTTTCCTGAGGGTTTTCCTTCCGCACTTATTGAAAGATTTATAAAAGAAACCAATTGCGGCGGAATTCTGGCGAACAGACCGGCAAGCGGAACCGCAATTATCGAAGAATTAAATGAAGAACACCAAGCAACAAAATTTCCTATAGTTTATACATCTGCCGACAGTGTATTCCAAATTGCAGTCGATACTGATTTAATACCTCTTGAAACACTCTATAGCTGGTGTGAAATTGCAAGAAAAATCCTTGATGAAGGAAATTATAATGTATCAAGAGTTATAGCTCGACCATACAAACTTATAGACAGAAAACCTACCAGAATTTCAAAAGACAGACGCGATTATTCAATGAAGCCGGACGGAACATTGTTAAATGAAGTTAAAGACAAAGGGGGCAAAGTTATTGCAATAGGTAAAATTGAAGATATCTTCTCAAAATCCGGAATAACTCATGCAATTCATACCGGTTCAAATAAGGAAGGGCTTAAACTAACATTGCAGGCAATAAAAAATGAGCTTGATTTAGAAAAAATAGCCTACCCGAATATTGAATGTCATAATAAATTCGGTATTATATTTACAAACCTTGTTGATACAGATATGCTTTACGGTCACAGGAACAATGCAAAAGGTTATGGAGAAGCAATTGAAGAAATTGACCGTTATCTATCAGAAATTCTCCCTGCGTTAAGTGATGATGATTTATTAATCATTACGGCAGACCACGGCTGCGACCCTTGTGTACCGGGTACCGACCATACAAGAGAAAAAGTTCCGGTTCTGGTATACAACAGAAAATCAGAAGGAAAAGCTCTTGGTACACTTATTGGTTTTGATAATGTTTCAAAATTTATAAAAGAGTGGATATTTTAAAATTTTTATTATATAATACGGATGTGAAGAAATTCACGTAAGATGATAAATAATAAGGAGAAATTAAAATGACAGTTAAAGTTAACGATTCTTGTATCGGATGCGGCGCTTGCGAATCAATTTGCGACGCAGTATTTTCAGTAGACGGTGTTGCAGTTGTTGATGAATCAGCTGTAGCAGATAATATGGATTGTGTTAAAGAAGCTGCTGATGCATGCCCTGTAAGCGCAATTGAAATTGAATAATTAACATAAAAAATTACAAAGAGGAGCCGGCATAATTGCCGGCTCTTTTTGTGTTTATACAATATTAAAAATTACTAGCAAATTTAAATTTGTTCAAGTTTTATAATTCCAATACTAAATCAACAATCCTGCACAATTACCCCGACGCAAAAATTTTCTTGCAGGAATTATTTGAATCAAAAGCTTAAAATAACTTAGGAGTAAAAATATGATAACAATCGGAAGATTAGTGTACAAAGCCAGTGGAATTATGTCAAAAAAAGGAATAGTTAAAAACAGTGAGAAAATCGGACGAACACTGGCTGATGAAATTAAAACAGGTGAAGGTAAAGTTAAAACTAACAGAGTATTTGAACTTCTAGAAAAAACAATAGGGAAACGAAAAGCTTCAAACATTATTATTACCGATGATTTCGAAACATTCAAAGATTTTGCCAGAAAAAATTGTAAAATGTCAGATGAAGTTATTGAGGATACTTTTAAGCACAGCCTGTCATTGGTAATGCCTCCGGGAAAAAACGGAAAAACTTTACTTAGTTTAAGAACCTCTAACACTCCGACAACAGAGTCCTTAAACATTACAGCACATGAACTTGAACACGTTTTATACAACAATGTTTCATTTTCCGCTAAAATTCGCAGATTTATTATAAAAAACATGTCTGATAAAAAATATGAAAGTTTCCTTAATTCAACAACTAATATTTTCAATGAAACAATGACCGATTTTCAACTTGAACTTTTGAAACTATGTAAAATAGAAAAATCAGCATCTTACGGAATAACTGAACATAAAGCAGGAATGGAAGGGTTATTAAAGCAAACCGGATGTAAAAGTAAAGAAGAACTTCACGATAAAATAAGGACAATTATAAGACAAGATGTTTTACTCCCACGATGCAATATACAAAACTTTTCACTCCTAAAGGTTATTCGTGACGGGCTTCAGGATGAAATACGTGCATATAAAGTCGGTGGAGCTGTTCAAAGGTATGTTGAACCAAGTGAAAATTTAACTAAATCTGAAATGTTTGCCAGACTTTGTGAAGAAGCCGCAACCGTCTTAAAAGCAGAACTTAAAAATCAAAAAAAGAACATATGGCGCATGATTTTAAGAAAACCTCCTGTCGATTACCATATACCAAAACCAATTGAAATTGAACGTGAAACTTCATATGTATACCCGTTTATTAACGTCAAACAATCCGGACAAAAGCTTGACACAATATTAGAAAATAACTCAAAATCCAAGGACAAGTTTGTAGGTTTTTCATAATATAAAATAAGAATCGGCTGAATAATTGGTCGGTTCTTTTTTATGAGCAATTTTTACAGATAAAATGTTTTTATATATTTACAGTGAATATATTTTAATTTTTTTGGGGGAAAAATGATTAATATTTCGAAATTAATTTACAAAACTACAGGTATTATGCCTAAAAAACAAATTATCAGAACTTGCGAGAATGT
>DVIU01000046.1 GCA_018711035.1 Candidatus Scatousia excrementigallinarum | reverse complement strand
TCAATAAAGAGGCATTCAATATCTATGATACGGAACGTGCTATTCGCGCGAATTCAAATGTTATTTCACCGCAAGGCTTTAAAAAGCATACAACTACTCTTACCGAGCACGATTTATCTTACCCGATAGATTATCGTGAAGAACAGGAAGCGGAAAAAGTTAAGCTCCAGCTGCACGCCACAAATGTGGTTACCGAGGGTTTGAAATTAAAACTTGAAAAACAATGTGCGGATCTGGTTCAAAACCCTGATAATTATCCAACCGAAAATAAATTAATTCTGTCCGGCTCATCCTGTTTTACCGATGCAAATTCTGACCCTCAGGGTGTAATCGACGATGCCAAAGATGCGGTTTCTCAAAAAATAGCGCAAGATCCAAATACCATGGTTATAGGGCAGGCCGCTTGGAAAACTCTTAAAAAACATCCTCAGCTTAAAGGCTTAATTTCTGACAATCTCAATAAATTGGTAACCATAAATTTATTGAAAGAAATCTTTGAAATTGAAAACATTATTATCGGTAAATCAATATTTGCCGATAAAAACGGAAATTTTGTCAGAATCTGGCAGGACAATATAGTCCTTGCATATGTTCCTAATCTGGGTTCATCAAGAACCCAGTATGATCCGTCTTTTGCATACATGGTTCGAAAGAAAGACGCTTTGCAAATTGACGAATATCAAAAAGAAGGCAACAAAGTTAAGTATATTCGCGCAACCGATATTTATGACCCGTTTCTTGTCGGTGCGGAAGCAGGTTACTTAATTTCAAAAGTAAACGGCGACAAAAAACAATCAACCGAACAAGGGGGCAGTGATGATTAATAAGTATAAAGTCAAACATACATCAATAATGCACAACGGCAGACTGTATAAAGAGGGCTCTATAATAGAGTTATCCGATGAACAGGCTAAACGTCTTGAAGATTTTGTAGACCTTGTTAACAAATCTTTAATTAAAAAACAACAGAAAAATCAGAACGTAAAAATGTCTGTAAAGACTAACGTTGAAACCAAAAGCGAACCAGCTAAAACGGAAGAGGCTTCAAAAAAGAATGAAGTTCCTGACGGAGGCGCAAACGATGACAAATAAAACCTACATCCCTCTTTTAATCGAATCGGTAAAAGCAACTGTTGATTTGCAACAACACAGGTTTGCAGGATTTGACGGCGGATATTGTACGGCGGGCATAAAAGCTCTTGGAGTCACGGATGTTTCAACTCCCAAGGGTGAATATGCACCTGTTGCGGCTCTTGGAATTCTCCTTATAGAGGCAAGCGGAACAATTGCTGTCGGCGACGCTGTTGCCTCTGATGCCGAGGGTAGAGCCGTTAAGGCTGTGGATTCTGCCGTTATAAACGGCTATGCTGTTGATGCAGGAACAACAGGTCAGGAAATAAGAATTATACGAGGAATTTAATATGGATTATTGCACGATTGACGATATTGAAACACAGACCTCCACCCCTACCCTTATCCAGCTCACTTCTGATGATGGGCAAGAAGTTGTCGATCGTGTCGTTGCCCAAGAGGCTATCCTTTATTCTTCTGCGCTCATCGACGGGTATTTGAGAGGCAGATACTCTCTACCTCTTGATACCCGTTTTCCTTTATTAAGAATTCTTGCCATTGATTTAAGCATACATAGGCTTTATACACGCAGAATGCGTGATGAGATGCCCGAAGTTATTGAAAATAACTACAAAAACGCAATTTCAACTTTAAAAGATATTCAAAAAGGTGTTATATCCCTGCAAAGCGAAAACGATTCTTTTGAAACAGCCGGATTTAATGCCGAGGAATATAAAACTAACAAAGAAATAATTGACAGGCTCTTTGGTAAGGAGCGTATGTTTGAATATTAGAGAGATTGAAAATTCAATAATCGAAAAATTGAAATCTTCGTTCCCCGAACTTCTTGTTCGAGGTTTCCCCGATAAACCTGCCGAATTTATTTTACTGCATCCAATCGGCGCTTTACTTATCCATTATCAGGGAAGTAACTATACTTCCACTAACGCTCTTAACTTTATAACACAGGAAAACAAAAAAGAATTCTCTATCACTGTTGTTACGCGCAATTTGCGCTCTAACAAAGGAGCGTACGAATTCATAGACGGAATTAAATCCGTTTTAACGGGTTTTTCACCTGACGGTTGTTCAAAATTAAGCCCCTCAAAAGATTTTTTCATTTCCGAAAAAGGCGGCATATGGCAATACGGAGTTAATTTTACACTCACCACTACAAATGTACAAAATTTTTAAATTTACCCCACCCCATTTATCTTAGGAGGATTTATGCCTGCAAGTTTTTTGCATGGTGTTGAAACCATTGAAATAACAACAGGTGCAAGAACAATTACCACTGTAAAAACTGCGGTTGTCGGAATTGTAGGAACTGCACCAATTGAAGATGTTGAAGATGAATATAAAACAATAAATACCCCGACTTTAATTTTGAATGAAGTTGAAGCGGTGAGATACTTTGGAAATCATAAGGCGGGCTTTACTATCCCGCAAGCACTTAAAGCAATATTTGACCAGGGTGCAGGGATTGCCATTGTAATTAATGTCTATGATCCAGATAAACACGAATCTGTTGAAGATGTAACTATTGGCGAGATTAACGGCAGTATTGACGCAACAACAGGCAAAAGAACAGGTATGAAAGCCTTTGAAGACTGCTACTCCTTGTTTGGATATTACCCTAAAACAATCATTGCACCTGTATTTTGTGAAGAAACTGCGGTTGTTACTGAAATGAACACCATTTGTAACAAAATCCGCGCTATGGGTATTGTTGACGCACCTGTCGGAGCATCGGTTCAAGATGTCATTAAAGGCAGAGGAACGGGCGGTACAATTAATTTTAATACTTCATCCGAGCGTTTAATTCTTTGTTATCCGCATTTAAAGGTCTATGACTCCGAATCTGATTCTATAAAACTACAGCCTTATTCGCAGAGACTTGCAGGTGTTATCGCCGCAAAAGATGTCGACAAAGGTTATCACTGGTCGCCTTCAAATACTGAAATTCAAGGAATAGTCGGTATTGAAAGACAGCTCACTTCAATGATTAACGACCCGACATCCGAAGTAAACAGTCTGAATGAATGCGGAGTTGTAACTGTTTTCAATTCTTACGGTTCAGGTTTTAGAACCTGGGGTAACCGTTCCGCTGCATATCCTGCTTTAACCCATCCTACAAACTTTATTAACGTCAGAAGAACGGCTGATATTCTTCATGAGTCAGTTGAGTATGCAATGCTCCAGTTCATGGATTATCCGATTGATAACGGTTTGATTGATTCAATTTGCGAAACGGTTAATCAGTTTATTAGAACCTTGATAGGCCGCGGAGCGTTGTTTGACGGCAAGTGTGCATTCAACTCGGATAAAAACCCGACAACCGAAATTGCAAACGGGCATCTTACCTTTGATATTGAGTTTATGCCGCCCACTCCTGCCGAAAGGATAACTTTTGAATCTTTCATTGATATTGAGCTATTAAAATCGTTAGGCGGTTCCTAATGTACTGCATTGTTGATGATAACGGGCAACTTGATATCTATGCTCAAAGCAGCGATCGCTGCCACAAATGTAAAAATACGCACAAATGTCCGCTTATAGTCGCACTCAGAGATGAGTTTGTTGTTATGCGTTATTCGGATATTTCAATTAAAGACTGCTGTTTCTTTAAAAGGCGCTTGTTTTAGCGCATTTGCGCAGTCTGAAAACGGAGTTTATATCAATGTCAAAAATAGAAATTAATAAATTAACCAATGCCAACGTATATATGAACGGAATTAACCTTTTAGGCAGAGCCGAAGAGGTGCAGCTCCCGCAGATTAAACACAAAATGGCGGAGCACAAGGCTCTTGGTATGGTTGGTTCTGCCGAGTTTTTTGCAGGTATTGATAAGCTGGAGTGTAAAATTAAATGGAATGCGCTATATCCAAGCGTTATGACTATTTGCTCAAATCCCTTTCTGTCTACAATGATACAGGTTAGAGCAAATCTTGAAACTTACAATGGCACGGGAAGAATTAAAGAAGTTCCTGCAACCGCCTTTTTAATCGGAACTTTTAAAGAGTTTCCCCTGGGTAATATCAAACCGCAGGAAAATGCAGAATACGAAACGACAATGTCTGTAACTTACGCAAAATTAATTGTAGACAGCATTGAAATTTTTGAAATCGATGTTCTTGAAAATATCTACAAAGTCGGAATGGTTGATATGCTAAGCACCTTCAAGAAAAATACGGGGGCTTAATGACAGACGAATTATTAATTAAAAAGGCAAATTCTAAATATTCTCTAACAGAAGAAATTGCGACCCGCAAACGTGCATTGAATTTTTATTCTCTCGCTAATATTCTGCCGGATCCTGATATCGTTCTCAGAAAACAAGGTAAGGATATCAGGATTTACAAAGAACTGCTTTGCGACCCTCACGTTTTTGCCTGCACACAATCCCGTAAGTCTGGTGTTCTTTCTCTTAACTGGGAAATTAATCGAGGTTTAGATAAAGACAAAAACGCCAAAGCTGTTGAAGAATTACTTAAAAAACTGGATATACAAAAACTCATATCAGATATTCTTGATGCAACACAGTTTGGATTTCAGCCCTTAGAGATTATCTGGAAGAAAACAAAATCAGGACACGTTCTACCTGAAAAAATTGTTGCAAAACCGCAGGAATGGTTTTGTTTTGATGATGATAACAATCTAAAATTCAGAACCAAATCCGACTATTACGGTGAAATTGTCCCGGATAAAAAATTCCTGCTTGCTCAAAATAATCCAAGCTACAATAACCCCTATGGTGAGCGTACTCTGTCCCGTGTATTCTGGGCTGTAACTTTTAAAAAAGGCGGATTAAAATTCTGGGTTGTTTTTACTGAAAAATACGGAATGCCGCACCTTATAGGTAAACACCCCCGCGGAGCAAGCAAAGAAGAAACAAATACTCTTGCTGATATGCTTGAAGATATGGTTCAAGATGCCATTGCCGTTATTCCTGACGATTCTTCGGTTGAAATTCAAGAGGCAAATAAATCGTCCTCTGCCGAGATTTATGAAAAACTTATCGATAAAATGAATGCCGAAATCTCTAAAGCAATTCTTGGGCAAACATTAACAACAGAAGTCGGCAGCACGGGCAGCTATGCCGCAAGCAACACTCATATGGCAGTTCGTCAGGATATTATCGATTCAGACAAAAAACTCGTTGAAAGCACAATAAATCAACTGATTCAATGGATTTATGATATAAATTTTTCAAATGAAGATGTTCCAATCTTTGAAATGTATGCACCGGAAGAAGTTGATTTAACTTTAGCTCAAAGAGATAAAATTCTTTCTGAAACAGGGGTTAAATTTACTAAAGAATATTTTATTAAGGCATATGGATTTGAAGAAGATGATTTTGAAATCAAAGAAGATATTTCACCTATACAAAACCCCCAATTTAAAGAATTTAGGGAAAGCCAGCCATCTGCCCCCGGGCAAGATCAAATAGAAAATTTGCTTGAATTTATTTCAACAAAGAAATTAAATAATCAGGCTCAACAAATGATTTCACCTTTGATTTCACTTATTGAGGAGTGTGAAAGTTTTGAAGAAGCCTGCGAACTGTTAACCGATAAAAATTTGCACAGTAAGCAATTTGAACAATCTCTTCAAAAAGCTCTTTTCTTGTGCGAACTGCAAGGGAGGTCAGATGGACTTGAATAAAATCCATCAAGGACACGCCTTAAATATTTTAAAAACATTTCCCGATGCCTCTGTAAATATGTGTATTACTTCACCTCCATACTGGGGATTGAGAGATTATAAAACAGATTCTGTTAAATGGGATGATGGTTGGCTTGGAGAACTTGGAACGGAATCTGATGTTAATGCATACATTAATCATCTTTGCGACATATTTGATGAGGTTAAACGGGTTCTAAAAGATGATGGCACCTGTTGGGTAAATATTGGTGATACATATCATAATAAAAATTTGTGTTTAATCCCTTTTTGTTTTGCACTTGAAATGTCAAACAGAGGATGGATAGTTCGCAATGTTATTATTTGGCAAAAACCTAATGCAACACCACAAAGTGCCAAAGATAGATTTACTGTTGATTTTGAATATCTGTTATTCTTCTCGAAAAATAAAAAATATTATTTTGAACAACAGTTTGAACCATTTCAAAACTCGACATTGCAACGTGGAAAGCGAAAGTTTAGCGAAAACAAAAGCCATTTTTACCAAGGTTACGGAAGACTCCAACAGCAAAAATTCCATCAAAAAGTCTTAAATGAAAGCTTACCGGGAAGAAATATGCGTACCGTATGGAACATTCCAACAAAGTCATATCATGGCGCACATTTTGCAGTGTTTCCTCCTGACCTGATTGAAATACCTGTTAAATCAGGCTGTCCTAAAGATGGCATCGTTTTAGATCCGTTTATTGGAAGTGGCACAACTGCCATTGTTGCAAATAAATTAAATCGCAGATGGCTCGGCATTGAGCTTAATTCTGAATATATAAAACTGGCTGAACACAGAATATCTCAAAATACATAGGAGTTATATGCCCGCAACATCAAAAGAAGAAGCCGAGTTGAAAAGAAATTTTCTTAAACAGCGGCAGAGTTTACCATTGCATTTAAAAATTGAAATGTCAAAACGCAGAATTAGAGAATTTTATGAACACTTTGACGGCAAAGTGTATGTTTCTTTCTCCGGCGGAAAAGATTCAACCGTATTATTGCATCTGGTTCGCAGTCTTTATCCTGATGTGCTGGCAGTATTTGTTGACACAGGTTTGGAGTATCCTGAAGTAAAAGATTTTGTGAAAACCTTTGATAATATTACAATTATTCGCCCTAAATTCCCATTTAATAGAGTAATTGAAGAATACGGTTACCCGGTAATCAGTAAGGAAGTCGCAAAATTTATAGAAGACAACCGCAGAAATCCAAACGGATATACCGCAAAAAAATTCGATTCTAATAGCGATTATATAAAAAAATACGGCTCACGCTATGATTTATCAAAATGGAAATTTTTGCGAGACAGTAATATTAAGGTTTCTGCTCAATGCTGCAATGTAATGAAAAAACAGCCGGCTAAAAAATTTGAAAAAGAGTCCGGGCTAAAACCGTTCATTGCAACTATGGCAGCTGAGAGCAATCTTAGAAAACAGGAATATCTTAAGAAAGGATGCAATTCTTTTGAAACCAAGCGCCCTGCATCCACTCCTCTTGGTTTCTGGACTGAACAAGATATTCTTCAGTATTTAGTTGAAAATAACCTCCCTTATTGTTCACTTTATGGTGAAATTCTAAAAGATAAAACAGGCAAATATTTTACAACTAAAGCTAAACGAACAGGCTGTATGTTCTGCATGTTTGGAGTACACACGGAAAAATCCCCGAACCGTTTTGAATTGATGAAAACAACACATCCAAAGCTATATGACTATTGCATAAATAAGCTCGGATGCGGGAAAGTCCTTGATTTTATAGGAGCTAAGTATTAATGGTTGAACTTAAAGGTTTATTTAAACTTGCTCCTGCTGCTGCAATTAAATATTTTCAAAAAAAAGAAAACGGTATCACTTGGGATTGGTACGATCTATGGGAGGATGCTCATAATAAAACATTTACGGTTGCTAAAGCAATGCGGGAGGATATCTTAAAAGATATTCGAACTTCTTTAGACAAAGCACTCTCGGAGGGTAAAACCTTTCAGGAGTTTCAAAAAGAACTCAAACCTACCCTACAAAAGAAAGGTTGGTGGGGTGAGCAAATTGTGGTTGATTCTAAAGGTAATGCCGAGAAGGTTCAACTTGGTTCAATGTATCGATTAAAAACCATATATTCCGTTAATATGCAGACTTCTTATATGGCAGGTCGATACAAAACTCAGATGGATAATGTCGACAATAGACCATATTGGGAATATGTTGCAGTCCTTGATAAAAGAACCAGACCCGAACATGCCCAACTACACGGGTTAATTTACAGATATGATGATCCGTTCTGGGCTAGTTTTTATCCTCCAAACGGTTGGAGATGCCGCTGTCGCGTAAATGCATTATCTAATTACAATCTCAAAAAGAAAGATACGAAATCGGGTAACTCCACAGGACTTTTATCTCAAGAAATGCGCCTTGTATCAAAAAAATCAGGTGAGTACAAGCCGGTTACGGTTTATACAGACCCTCTAACAGGCAAGAAAATTGCCCCTGATGTCGGTTGGTCTCATAATCCGGCTTCAGGTTTGAACGATATTTGAACACCAATTAAACATTAATTAAAGGAGTTTTAAATGACTATTGATAAAAAAAGTTTATTAAACTGGGTTGGCGGGAAAAGATTACTCAGAAAAACTATTGCCCCGCTTATTCCTGCCGATATAAAATCCTATATTGAGCCGTTTGGAGGAGCGGGGTGGGTATTATTCTATAAAGACCGTTGGGCTGACTTAGAAATCTATAACGATCTGGATAGCAGATTAGTTAATCTGTTCAGGGTTGTAAAATACCATCCGAATGCGCTTAAAGAGGAATTGCAGTATCTTCTCGGCTCTCGTGAAATATTTCTACAATTTTTAAACGGAACATTCATTACAGATATTCAGCGTGCCGCACAATTTCTGTTTTTAATAACTCGCTCATTCGGCGGTCGTGGAGATACTTTTGGAACAGTAAAAAAATCTTCAGGCGGTGCATCAAAATCTCAACACAATATTTTAGAAAAAATTGATGCAATTCACAAACGCCTTGATAAAGTTCTTATAGAGAACCGTGATTTTGAAAAATTAATCAAGCAATATGATTTTGAGGGTGCATTTTTCTATTGTGATCCTCCATACACTTCAGGTTGCGGTTATGAAGTAACATCTACCGTAAACTTTGACCATGAACGTTTAAGAGATGTTTTGGGCGGCATTAAAGGGCGTTTTCTTCTCTCCTATGATGATTCTGCAAAAGTGCGAGAACTTTATAAAGGTTATGAAATGATTGAAGTTGAACGCCTGAACGGGATAAACAATCGTGAAGGTTCAAATCGTAAAAATAAAATTTATAAAGAACTTTTAATTGCCAATTACCCTATTAAAGAGCTATTCCAAAATGTCAAATGACCCGATTGAGATAAAAATTGATAACAAAGAAGTTGAGTCAAAACTTCTTGATTTAGCTCAAAAAAGCGAAAACCTGCGACCTCTTATGAAAAATATCGCAGGTATTTTTGCTTATTCAACCGAAGAAAATTTCAAAGAAGAAGGTCGCCCAAAATGGGAAAATCTAAAAGATTCAACTATAAAGCAGCGCACAAAGAGGAAATATTGGCCGGGCATGATTTTACAAGTTACAGGCCAGCTGGCATCTTCTGTTAATACATATTATGACGATACTTCAGCAATTATCGGTTCAAACCTTGCTTATGCCGCAATACATCAGTTAGGAGGACAGACAGGGCGAAATAAAACCGCTGAAATTCCTGCAAGACCATACTTAAAACTTACCGACAATGATTTTGAAGAAATTCTTCATACGTGTGAAAACTTTTTGACATAACAGTTTTACTAAAATTTACTTGTTATCTCACACTCATTCCTTCATCCAGATATTTAATTAACGGATAAATAAAGAATTCGATTATTCTTCTTTTGCCGATATTAATTTCTGCGTTCAGGGTCATACCGGTTGCAATTTTTTCTTCTCTGCCGTCTATTTTGAATGTTTTTGTATCGGGTTGGATGTATACTTCATAAACAGGCCCCAGTTTTTCATCTTCAATACTGTTTTTCGAGATTGATTTTAGTGTACCGTTAAGTATACCGTATTTTTGAAAATCAAATGTGTCAATTTTAACAGATACATTCATACCGGGCTTAATAAACCCTACATCACGGTTTAATACCTGTGCTTTTATTATAAGCGGCTGTTCAACAGGTGTCAGTGCAATTAATTCTTGTGCGGGAGTTACTATACCTCCTGTTGTGTGAACCATTAGTTTATCTATGTATCCATCGCATGGTGCGGTTATTCTTTGTTTTTTGTTTGAGAAATCAATTTGTTCTTTATTTGCTTCCAGTTCCTTAATTTCTTTTTGCTTTTGTGCCAGATCCTCAAATTTTTGAGTTTTAAACTCGGCCTCAGCCTGTGCCATCTGTGCGACAAGTTCTGCCTTTCTTGCCTTTGCTTTTAATATTTCACTGTTTAATCTTGAAACATTTTCCCTGAGGTTATTTACCTTATCGCAGATATCCTGGTATTCATTATATGCAATAATATCAATTACTTTTTTCATTCTTCTTTGCCTGTCAAGAGCATTTTGAAGTTGGAAATAATAATCTCTTTTCTGTGCCTCAAGAGACTTTATTTCATTATTTGCTTCTTCTATTTGCATTTTTCTTGACTGCATAAGACTTTTAAATAATCTTGATTCCTGTTCAAACAACTCCTGTTGTATTGCAAGCTCTTCGTCTTGTTTGCCATTTGATTCTTTTGTTAAAAGCCCCTTTCCCCTTGCAGTTGCTTTTAATCTTTGCGCCTCAATTTTACTTTGTTTTAAGTTCTTTTCAACAGAGTGAAGTTTTACATCACTTGCGCTGCTGTCAAGTTTAATAAGAATCTGTCCCTTTTTTACAAAATCCCCTTCCTTTACAAGAATCTCCTCTATTGCTCCCGTTTCAAGCGGCTGTATAATTTTTGCTTCGCCGTCAGGTATGACTATACCTCTTGCGCTTGCAACAATATCTATTTGTCCGAGTGTCAGCCACAAAACGGTAGTTATTATCAAAAAGACTATTGTCCAGAAAGTAAATCTTCCAAGAGGACTTACGGGTGAATCCTCAATTTCGCTTAAAGCCGGTTTAAATTCATACGAATCGTTAATTTTTGAGACTGCACCCAGTATTTTTTCTTTTATGTTTTCAAAAAATTCACGCATTTATCAATCCTTGCTGACTGTATAAATAATGATAATAGCCGTTTTTATTGGACATTAGCTCATTATGATTTCCGATTTCTATTATTCTTCCTTTATCCATAACAATAATTTTATCGCAATTTTGAACAGTTGATAGCCTGTGTGCGATTATAAAAGTTGTGCGGCCTTTTACGATTTTATCCATGTTGTTTAAAATGGTTCTTTCGGATTCATAATCAAGAGCGGATGTTGCTTCATCCATAATAAATATCTTAGGATTTGTAATAAGTGCGCGCGCTATTGCAATTCTCTGCTTTTGTCCGCCCGATAATGTTGAACCTCTTTCGCCCACAAAAGTTTCATAGCCTTCGGGTAACTCCTGTATAAATTCATGTGCTCCTGCTATTTTTGCTGCCTGTATTACAAGTTCAATAGGGGCATCGGGTTTTGGCAGAATAATGTTTTCCCTTATTGTTCCCGAGAACAGATAGTTTTCCTGTAAAACAACACCGATATTATGCCTTAGCCATAAAGGATTCATTTGCCTTATATCAATGCCGTCTATATATATTGCTCCCTCGTTAATCAGATACATTCTCTGTATTAATTTTGTAATAGTGCTCTTACCGCTTCCGCTTCTTCCTACAATTCCGATACTCATTCCGGGTTTAACGTCAAAAGTGAAGTTATTTACAACGAGCGGGGAGTTTGGCAGATATTTAAAGCATACTTTGTCAAATCTTACGTTTCCTGATAGTTTTGGGAGTGTAATGCTGTGATTAGACTGAATTTCTGGCGGATTATTCAGAATATCTCCCAGTCTGTCAACGCCTAAAAGCGCCTGTTGAAATTCATTCCATAAATTTACAAGCCTTAAAACGGGACCCGAAAATTGATTTGCAAACATTTGAAAGGCTATAAGCTGTCCTATGGTTAGCTTATTGTCTATTACAAGTTTTACTCCAAAATATAAAATGGCTATTGTCATCCCTTTTTGCAGCATTTGGGATATGGCAGATGAAATATTGCTCATATTTGAAAGTTTAAATGATGAACTTATATATTTTGCCAGATAATCTTCCCATTTTTTCTGCATAGAGCCTTCGATAGAAAGTGATTTTACGGTTTGAATTCCTGTTACGGATTCAACAAGATATGAATTAGACTGCGCTCCTGTCTGGAATTTTGTTTCAAGTCTTGAACGTAATTCAGGTGTAATAATAAGGTATAAGACTGCTATTATTGCAACAAATAAAACTGCAATCGATGTTAAGATTTTGCTGTATAAAAACATCATAATGACAAATACAAAAGAGAAAAACACGTCAAGAATTACGGATACGGATTTGTTTGTGATAAAATCCCTTATCTGGTCAAGTTCTCTTACTCTTGTTATTATATTTCCCACTTTTCTGTTTTCAAAATAAACAAAGGGGAGCGAAAAAAGATGTCGAAAAAGTTTTGACCCCAGTTTTGCATCAATTTTACAGGCGGTATGCAAAAAGATATATTTTCTTGAAAAGTTTAAAAGCAGTTCAAAAATCATAACAGCTACAAAAGCAAAAGCCAGTACATCAAGTGTTTGCATAGAACGGTGAACGATTACTTTGTCTAAAATAACCTGAGTAAATAAAGGAGTTACAAGCGCAAACAACTGCACTATAAACGATCCCAGCATTACTTCACCTATGACTTGTTTGTAATTCAGAATTTCATAAAAGAACCATTTAAACCCGAACATAATTTGTGAGTTTATCAATTTATGGGTCAGGATAATAAAATTATTCCCGCACAATGATTGTATTTCATCAAAACTAAGCTCTTTTGTTTGTCCTGTCTTAATTTCGTATACAAGGGTGCAGCATTTTTCCTTATTAATTTTTAAAAGTAAATCATATGTGCCGTCTTTTCTGATTATTATTGCGGGAAGAGGATATTTTCCTTCAATCTCGTCGGGCGATTGATTTTTTACCTTTGCTTTAAATTCGTTATCTTTGATAATTCTCAACAAATCTACAAGAGGAATTTCGTTTTCATCAAGCGCATATTTTCTGACAATTGCGTTAACATCAAGAGCTATTCTGTGAATTTTTGCGATTATGTCAAAGGCACATATGCCCGTCACTTTTATTTCCTGCTTTTCCACTATAGACTTTCCTCGTTTTTGTCGCTTAATACTTTTAATTTGTATTGGGAAGTTTGAAGTTTTATTTGATTTTCTTCCAAATCAAGCTTTTTATCCAGAAGTGCAAGCTTTCTTTTTAAGCATTCCGATTTATCACTCAATCCGTTAAAATTAAGTCTTTCCATCAAGTTTAAATTCTTATTTACAAGGGCAAGTGTTTTTATAACGTTTTCCTCTTGAATTGCGGCATTTTTGGCATCAAGTTGAATTTGCTCGTATTTTGCTTTTAACTCTGCCATCTTTTGTTCTTTTTCAATTTTTGCTTTTTCTATTTCATATTTAGCCTTTGCAATTTTATTCCTGTTCTTTAATCCGTCAAAGAGTGTCATAGAGGCGGTAAGCCTTATACTAAAACTTCTCTGACTTATATCAGAGAAGGCATCAAACAAATTGTTAGTATCTGAGCCGTATAGACTGTATCTTGAATCTAACTTGATTTTAGGATAATTGTATCTTTTTTGAATTTCGTATTCTTTCTTTTTCTTTAATATTTCAAGGTCATAAATAAAATTATCAGGTGAGTTTTCGGGCGTAAGCGTAATTACTTCTGCCGACAATTTAGCTACACCGTTTTGAGGTGTAAATGCACTGTCATCTTTTGAAAAATCTTTTATTTGAATTGAATCTGATGAATATTCTTTATTTGTATAAAAAGTCATATCAATAAGCTTTTTGGAGAAATTATTGGACAAATCTTCAATCTGTGTTCTGAGCTCTGAAATTTTAATTTCACCGTCAATAACATCAATCTCGGAAATTTTACCCGCTTCTTTCAATCTTTTGTTTATTTCGTTTAATTCTTCATGTACACCTAAAACACTCTTTTTTATATTTATTTCTTTGTATAAAGACAACGTTTGAGCGTATAAGTCAACTAAATCAAGTTTTAAATCATACGTATCTTTTTTAAGCATATATTCTTTTTGTGTAAAATCGGCTTTTGCTATATCAAGCTGTCGTCTTCTTATACCGAAATCAAAAACGTTATATGCAAGCATAAGTGCTGCTGCATCTTGATAATAATTTCTGTTTAAAAATATCTCATTTCCGATAGCCGTAATCTGTGCGCGTCCGTCAGTTAAATCATTATACCTTTCAGATACCGCATATGCGCTAAGTGTAGGTAAATATTCACTCCTTGCCTCGCCTATGCCTTTCTGGCTTATTGATTTATCAAGCACGGCTTTTTTAAGTTGATAAGAATGTTCAAGCCCGGAATTTAAAAATTCTTCAAAACTTAGCTCCTCGCAAACTGCCTGCGAGCACAGCAAAGCCAACACTAAAACCATTCCTATAATCCTTTTCATCAAAATTATTATATGTAAATCAAATATGCCTGTAAATAGAATATGTATTTATGTTATGAAAATAGTTTATTTGCATCCTATAATGCTTTTGCCGGTATTTGATAATACCGGCAAAAGTCTAAATAAAATATTTAATATTTTTGTCAAGATGCATTTTGAATCCAAGAATTATTAACTATATTCATTAGATCTTCGTTATTCTTTATGTCTGAAACAGAGTTTATTGATATACCTTCTTGGACTGCATAAGCATTTATATTCTGAATTATTTGGTCAATTTGCGTGTTATTGAGTGAATAATTTCCAATAATTATATTTTCAATAGGGTTTGACGTTTGATCATTTACAGTTATTTTGTTGGTGTTTGTATCTTTCCCGTAATCAATAATTAATTCATTCTTGGAATTTATAAAAAATGCAATGTCATTTTTATCTATTGTTGTGTCAAAAGCTATTGTATCATTTCCAGATCTATCCTCTATGGTATCAATCCCCGAGTTTATATCAAAGCAATATGTATCATCGCCGGCACCTCCGCTTAATGTGTCATAACCTTCATTGCCGTAAAGTACATCATTACCATTTCCGCCCTCTATTTTATCATGGCCTGTACCGCCGTACAAAATATCATCTCCGTCATCGCCGTATATTGAATCAGAACCTGTACCCCCATAAATTGTATCGTTACCGCCATAGCCTTCTATTTTGTCGTTTCCGCCATTTCCGTATATTAAATCCCCAACGTCACTCCTGCCAATAACTTTATTGTCAGAATCGTTGCATTGTACTTCTTGTGCCCAAGCTGAAACATATGTTCTATCCCAGCTATTGACATATTGGGTTTTTAAAAATTCATCAATGAACTGCTCAAATGTTATATTTTTGTCATCAAAAACAAAATTCTTTATTTTTGTATTGTTGATGTAAAGATTTTCTAGAATAAGTTGGTAGTCACTTTTATCTTTAAAAGTTATTGTTAATATTTGCTCACTACTAGAAGAACTGTTTCGTGCTTTAACAGAGATATCCTCTATATCGGTACTCAGGAAGCCATTAAATACAATAGTATCATTTTCATTTGAATTTCCAGTGTTTTCAATTGTAGTTTTACCAACAAGTTCCGTATCTTTGTCTATTATATAAGTATCATCTCCATAACCACCGTCTAGGTAATCTGTACCCTGACTTGCATATATGGTATCATTTCCGTATCCACCATCAATAGTGTCATTCCCCTCTTCTCCATATAACACGTCATTTCCGTCGCCGCCATCGAGAGAGTCGTTTCCACTGCCGCCATAGACTGTGTCATCTCCAGAACCTAACAGTATTGTATCATTGCCCCCATTTCCGTATATTAAATCATTTATTTGATTTCTTCCCATTATATAATTATTTTTATCATCTCCAATAATATTTTGCGCCCATAGGGTTACATATGTTTCTTCGCTTCCTTCCACATATTGAGTTGTGAGGTATTCTTCAACAAGTTGCTCGTATGTATACGACTTGTCTTCAAATATAAATTCACCCATTTTGTGATTTTCTAAATTTGGTTGCAAAAGTTCAACTTTATAATTCGGCCTATCTTTAAATGTTATAAATATTCTATTATAACTATTGCCTAGATTCATAGAGTTGCTTTCGCCCCAAATCTTTTCTATATCAGTGCTAGAGACACCTTTGAATATAATAGTATCTCTGTCACCAGTTTTATTGTAATTGTTATCAATAATAGTATTGCCGGTAATATCTTTAGTTAAATCTATTATATATGTGTCAGATCCCGACTCTCCACTTAAGGTGTCTTGTCCACTAGAGGCATAAAGTATGTCATCACCCCAGTCGCCGTCAAGCAAGTCATTGTCCTTGCCGCCATATAGAGTGTCATTCCCATAGCCACCACTAAGGGTGTTGTTTCCTGTGCCTCCATATATTAAATCGTTGCCATCGTATCCTAAAATAAAATCATTGCCTTCACCACCATATATAGAATCATTCTCTTCACTTCCATATATCTCATCATTGCCCTTTCCTCCATATATTAAAACACTCCTGTCATCTCTGGTGCGAATATAATCATCTCCTGAGTTACCAAAAATGATTTTTTGCATGCTTGAATAGGTGTTTATTTGGTCTTCATTTTCCGTACCATAATATAATGTATTTTCAGCCCCTTCGATAAAGCTTTGTAAAAAATCAGTGCCAAGCGAACTGATGGATTGCATAAAATTTTCAAAATCCATCATTTTGGGAATATCAAGGGTACATATTGTCAGGGATAAATCTTTAAGCATATTTTTTGAAATTATTTTGTTTTCGCTTGTATCTTGATTTATCATGTCTTGTATATAGGTAAGCATATTATCGTATTTAATTATAGTTTTTCCATTTGAATCAAAATCATATTCAAGCGTGTCAAGCAAATTTTTCAAGTGACTTTGTTGCATTAGCTGTGCATATGTTGCATCAAATAATGCGTCCCATGTTTTTTGAATAAAAGGCTGTGCTAAATCAAGAACTGGGGTTTGTGGGTCATCACCAAGATATCTGCCTACAAATTGTTCTATACAGGCAAGTTTTTTGCCATCAAAGCCTCTATCGTTATTATTGTAATTTTCAACGCCTGCCCAATTGTACAAAATGTTTTCTGCAATTAATTTTCTTGCAGATATATCTGTTTCATTGGTGAAATCAATAACAAGTTGTTTCAAGATCCCGCTTTCATCCTGTGCCATTGCTTGATGCAGGGAGTGTACTTTGCCGTTATACATAATATTGGGGAGGGTTAATATATCATCGGGTACGTCAACCCAATTTGTAGGAACTGTTTGAGAATGATTTTGAGTAAGCAAAAATTCACCATATTCCAACTCGTTTTGTTCACCGTTTTCTTTTTCAATTACAAAGGTTGCGGATTTTACTTTTGAATTGCCGTATTCATCTTCTGAATGAACTACTGAGTAATTTAATCTTATTTCTGTTATTCCAGCTTCTTCCAAAGATATTAGCGTTCCATCTTTTTTCAATAAGGCAAGTTCGCTAAATTTGGAGTCAGAACTATTAATTATACCATCATTATTTGAATCCAAGTCGGCCAATGCTTCAATTCCACTCTTTGCAAGTTCACCTGATTCAAGTTCAGTGTTTTCTCCAAAAAGCTCATAGCCATTATCAATTGTACCGTTTTTATTTATATCTCTTACAAGTATTGCATCATTGCCACTTACCCAAGCAGTCTTTTGGGCAAAGCCGTCATTGTCAATATCGAAATTAATACCATTTTCAATATTGGTTAATGATATTTTTCCATCACCGTCAAGGTCGAAAATTAAGGGGTCGCATTTTACATTATTGTTGAAGGCTTTGTAGAAAAAATAACTTAAATCTTTTGCAAAAATGATACTATTTATGAATAATCCAATTGAAGTTTTGGTATTTATAATTCTGTTTAAATTGCCTTCAACCACCATTCCAAGTTCTTCTAGTTTTTTGCAAAACTCTTTATTTTGGTTATACCAATTTTCGAAAGAAATTAGCCCGATTGAATCTGTGTAGTTATTTAGGAAATTTCTAATGGTGTTGTAGTCCCTATGGGATGCAATCATGTCGGCATTAGTACTGGGGATAATATAAGTATTGCCAAGATTATGAACATCTTTTGTAATATTTACAATATTAAGTAGTTCGGTGGCAACATTATAGTTTGTGATATTGTCATACTTTTTTGCTGGGTTTATACCAGCAAATATTGAAAAATTACTTGTGCCATAAGAATTGAAAGTAGTTGCTTCTGCACCTGTCTTTGCAGCAACAAGCTGGGCTAATGAACCACCAAGGGAATGTCCCGTAATTGTAATATTTGCATTTGGATTTTCGCTTTTTATTCTATTGTACGTGTTCAGTGCTTGTGTATATTGATCAGGTAATTTGTCAATTGCCATTTGAATGTCTGAAATAAAATCGGCCGGATTATCTGTGCCCGCATAAGCTATTATTATTTCATTCGGATTTGATTCATTCTTATAAATTCTTGTTTTAAAGCCATTATCACCTCCTCCAATCTCTGACAGAACATAGCCATCTGGTATGCCTATATTGTCATCTGGATTGCCGTAACAATTGAAGCTCATTTCAAGTAAAACTGAATCATGTGGTTTAGTTGCCGTTGTCATTGTTCACTCCTTATTTTATAAACACTCTTTTTAGTATACAGGTAAACGGATTTCATTTTTTTTCTGAAATACGAACTTCCTTCATACCCTCCAAGTATGAGAACCTTGCCGTTGTTGGAAAATAAATATTGTTCGGATGCTTTAACGGGGAAATTCTGAATTTTTGTGGTGTTTCCATTGTCTATGTTTAATATATAGGCGGATTTATTCACCCATGTTATGCCTGTTGCGCCGTCCATTCCTCCGACAAAAAGAATTTGTTTCGGGCTTAGTGCTGCAATATTTTGTGTTGATATTTTTTCTCGTATTTTCTTTTTATTTGTACTTTCATAAGGTGTAATGGTCTTTATATACTTTAATTTGTTTTCTTTAATTTCAAACAGATTAAAGTAAGTTTCCTGTTTTTTAAAATAAGTATTTGAAATAACAAGCACCGTATTGTCATCAAGTTTTAAATATTTATTTATGCTGTTATCGGCGAATTTACCTTTTTTAATCTCGCTAAAGTCAATTTTTTCAAAACTTTGGGATTTTGCATTGTATTTTATAAATTTTCTATCAAGATGAAACAACGTTGAATAAAATACATTATCGAAATTATAATCTTGAACCCCGTAAGGGAAAAAGGTTGTTTCGGGTTCGTCTTTGTATTGAAGAATTTTTACCACATCATTTTTGTCAAAATCATATATTAAAGCAGTAAGATATGAGACATTTTTTGTTTTGTGTTTTTGATTTGTGAGTATCAGGGTCTCTTTGTCAGATATTTTATATGCTTGTGTGTTGAATGGGGAAATACCATATTTAAAAACTTTTTCATCCGTAATTTTACCCCGGCTAAAGTCAAATAATATTATTCCGGCATTATTTATTTCATTTTTTGTATATTTAACTTCGGTTTTGTTCTTATAATCACTTTCCGATAAAAAATTTCCTGTCAAAAATGCGGCCGTATTGTCTTTATATCCTATTAACAATAAATAATCGCTATTTATTATGATTTTCTTGTTTATTAGTTTTCTTTTGTTTAAATCAGCAATATAAAAATGGTATTTTCCTGCAATTTTTATAAAAAATCTTATTGTTTTGCCGTTGTCATTTGGAATGAAAATAACATTTCCTATGTGATTTTTTACATACCTGTTTTGAGTTTCTATCTCGCCTATTTTGACAAAATTTCCGCAATTATGCGAATTATACAAATAAATTCCACAACACAGCAATAAAATCAAAGATACAATAACCAGAAAAAACAAGAACACCTTGTTTTGTTTAAATTTTATTAAATTGTTCAAAACCCTAACCTTCTGCAATAATTTGATGGAAATATTATATCAAATATGCTTCAACAAGTGTATAAAAATTATATATACAACTCAAAAGTTTAACAAAAAGTAATAATATACCAATAAGGCATGCAGGTTATAGAATTGCAATATATAACAACCCTCTTTCTCACAAGGAGAAGGAGGGTTGTATTCCACACAGAAACTATGAGCTACGATTGCCAGCCGCTTGTCACAAGCTGCATAAGTTCATCATTGTTTGTGATGCCATTTGCACTTGAAATTTGCATTCCGTTATCTGATGCGTATGCATTCATTTCTTGAATTATTTGATCTATAACCGTGCTTGTTATATAGCTGCCGTCATCCAGTTCAATTTTTTCGATTTTATAACTATCACTGTCATAATAATGTTCTATTGTTATGGAGTCAGTATCTGAGTAATTCAAAATTAATGAATTTTTATCCTTATAAAAAGAGATATCTTCTTCGGAGACACCATTTATTTTTATTGTATCATTTCCCGAATAATCATATATTGTGTCATTGCCGTCGCCAACGTTGAATACAATGGTGTCATCACCGTTACCGGGGTGAATTGTGTCATTTCCTGTACCCCCGTATATTAAATCGTTTCCAAGTTCACTCTCAATGCTATCATCTCCGTCTCCACCATAAATGGTATCATCTCCATTGCCTCCTTTTATGGTGTCGTTACCGCCGTTGCCGTATATCAGATCTGCAACATCTCTGCCTTTGATTTTGTTATAACCGTCATCTCCTCGCATTTCTGATGCCCAGGGTGTCATTTCAACTTGGTTATATTGATTGGTGGTCTGTATTCTTAGATACTCTTCAACAAATTCATCATATGTAAAAGTCTTGTCTTCGAAAATATAGTTTTCTATTTTATACTGATCAGCGTGGTGTATTTTAATTTCAAAACCATCGTGATTTTTAAATGTTATATGTATGATGTTTTTTGAATACCTGTTACCTACCTCTCCCCATATATTTGCAATATCTTCCGTTGTAACGCCAATAAACTTTATTGTATCATTTGCGCCATTTGTATCAATGTCATCAATTATTGTTGTTCCTGTAGGATTTTTTGTTAAATCAACTATATATGTATCATCGCCTCGATTTCCTTCGAGGGTATCATTACCGCTTGATACATATATTATATCATTATTAATGCCTCCGCATATCTCGTCATCTCCGTCGCCTCCGTCTAGGACATTGTTTCCGGCACCGCCATCAATTTTATCATTGCCGCTGCCGCCATAAATTGTGTCATTGCCTTTAGAACCTTCAAGTACGTCATTGCCCCCGTTTCCGTATATTAAATCGTCATCATTACTGCCTTTTATTCTGTTATCATAATCATCGCCCCTTGTTTCGCTTGCCCAGGATGTTACGTGTGTTATATTATACCCTTCAACCTCCTGTATTCTTAGATAAGTTTCAACAAATTCGTCATATGTAAGGGTTTTATCATCAAATACAAAATTTTCTATCTTGTATTCACTTGCTTTGATTACTGTGAGTTCAAAATTATCATGACCCTTGAATTTAAACCGTATTGTATCTCCATTGTTATTGTCGCTATATATTTTATCAATGTCGGTTGTATTAACCCCGATAAATTTTATAGTGTCATTGGAATTTTCGCTACTTGAGTCATTTATTACAATTGCTCCTGTTGGATTTTTTGTCATATCAAATATATACAAATCGTCCCCACTGCCGCCGCTTAGTGTATCGTTTCCACTTGAACCATAAATGGTATCGTTTCCCAAGCCTCCGTCAATTTCATCGTCTCCGTCTTCGCCGTAAAGCACATCGTTACCTGAACCGCCGTCAATTATATCATTTCCGCTGCCACCGTATACGGTATCATCGCCGTTCCTTGCTGTTATTCTGTCATTTCCGCCGTTGCCGTATATTAAGTCGCCGGTTCCTCCGTCTTTTCCGTATATATTATTACCGTTATCATCGCCATGGACGCTTTCCGCCCAAACTGTCGTATTTGCACGATTTCCTCCGGTAACATATTGCACTCTTAAATATTCATCTGCAAATTCACTGTATGCAAATTCCCGATCGTCAAAAACAAACTTTTCAATCTTGTATTCATCGGCATTGTATTGATTTCCCAGTTCTATTTGAACTTTATAGTTTTCATATCCCTTAAATGTTACAAAAATTCTGTTTCCGTAACTTTCTTCGCCCCAGATTTTATCTATATCGCCCGTTGTAATTCCTTCAAATTTCACGATATTAGAATTTGAGTAGTTTGAATCCGTACCCTCATCCCTAATTAACGTTGTGCCGTTTATGCCCTCGTGAAGTTTGATGATATATACATCGTCTCCATCACGACCGCTTAATGTGTCATCTCCGCTTGAACCGTAAAGAGTATCGTTTCCCAGACTTCCTTCAACTTCATCATCCCCGTCTCCGCCGTCAAGCACATCGTTACCTAAGCCGCCGTCAATTGTATCGTCTCCACTGCCGCCGTAGACAGTGTCGTCACCATCTCTTGCAGTTATTCTGTCATTGCCGCCATTTCCATATATTAAATCACCGGTTCCTCCGTCTTTTCCGTATATATTGTTGCCGCTATCATCGCCATGGACGCTTTCCGCCCAAACTGTCGTATTTGCACGATTTCCTCCTGTAACATATTGAGTCCTTAAATACTCTTCTACAAGTTCATCACAAGTAAACTCTCTGTCATCAAAGATAAACTTTTCAATCTTGTATTCATCGGAATTAATCTGAGGTGTCCCCAATTCTATTTGGACTTTGTAATCCTTGTACCCTTTAAATGTCACAAAGATTTTGTTTCCATAACTTTCTTCGCCCCAGATTTTATCTATATCGCCCGCTGTAATTCCTTCAAATTTCACGATATTAGAATTTGAATTTAAATCCGAATCTGTACTTTCATCTCTAATCAGCGTTGTGCCGCTTATACCTTCATGGAGCCTGATGACATACACATCATCTCCGCTGTTTCCGGTTAATGTGTCATTTCCACTTGAATTGTAAAGTACATCATTACCTAATCCACCATCAATTTCATCGTCTCCGTCTCCGCCATAAATGGTGTCATCTCCCAGGCTTCCATCAATTTCATCGTCTCCGTCTTCACCATAAAGCACATCATTTCCCAAGCCACCGTCAATTACGTCATTTCCATCTCCGCCATATACGGTATCATCACCATCTCTTGCAGTTACTCTGTCATTGCCTCCATTGGCGTATATCAGGTCATTGGCTCCTCCGTCTCTGCCGTATATATTGTTGCCGCTATCATCGCCATGGACGCTTTCCGCCCAGATTGTTGTATTTACCCTATTTCCTCCTGTAATATATTGAGTCCTTAAATATTCTTCTGCAAGCTCGTCACAAGTAAATTCTCTGTCATCAAAGATAAATTTCTCAATCTTATATTCATCTGCACTAAACTGAAGTGTCCCAAGCTCTATTTGAACTTTGTAGTTTTCATATCCTTTGAATGTTACAAAAATTCTATTTCCGTAGCTTTCATCGCCCCAAATTTTATCTATATCATTTGTTGTAATTCCTTCAAATTTCACTATATTGGAATTTGAGTAGTTTGAATCCGTACCCTTGTCTTCAATTAATGTTGTACCACTTATACCTTCATGCAGCCTGATAATATATGTATCATCTCCGCTGCCGCCGATTAGCGTATCATCCCCGCTTGAGCCATAAAGAGTATCGTTTCCTAAACTTCCTTCAACTTCATCATCTCCGTCTCCACCGTCAAGCACATCGTTACCCAAACCGCCGTCAATTTCATCATTTCCGCTGCCGCCGTAGATGACATCATTTCCTCCTTGAGCAGTTATGGTGTCGTTTCCTGTGCCGCCGTAAATGGTATCGTTGCCGTCGCGGCCTTGAAGTTTGTCGTTGCCATCTCCGCCATGAAACAAATTATTTGCATTGCTTGCGGCCCTTATGTCATCATCTCCGCCTCCGCCGTAGATTACCCCATCTGCATATGTTATATCCCAGTAGTTTGTCCAAGCTTCGTCTGATACTCCTGCAACAAACATTTCAACATATTCTTCACCGAATAGATTTTGCATTTCTGCAATATATTCTGTTAAATTTTCAAAATTATCTGCATAATTGTATTGATGCAATATTGTGCCAAAATCTCTTATTAGATATTTTGATTGCATTTTGTTTTCGCTTGTATCATTTGCAATAATTGTCTCAAAATATGAAAGAGAATCTCCGCCGTTAACAACCCAAGCATTATTTTTGTATGCAATGCCTATATGTGCAAGCAATTCTGTGCCATGTGTTTGTACGGCAAGCTGGGCATAGACATAATCAAAAAGTCTGCTCCAAGTTTCCTCCAACACATGTTTGACGTGCTCCTTGTCTACTTCACTACCTTCTTCATTTAAGAAATACCTGCCTACAAATTTTTCAATTGTAGCAAGTTTTCTGCCATCAGCAAGGCCGCGGCCTTCCAGACTTACATCTTCCGTTCCTGCCCATTTGTAAATCAGTGTTTCAACAATTTCTCTTTTTTGCGCTAAATCATCTTCCTGTATAAAGGATTCAAGCGTGTTTAGTAATTCGCCCGATGTATCTCTTACCATTGCTTGTTTTAAGGACATTACAAGACCTGTTCCCTGAACCTCGGGTAAATTGTTATAGCTTTCCGGCAATTCAAGTTTATCTACATGTATGGTTTCGTAGTGATTTTGATTTAGCATAAATTCGCCGTATTTATGCACACTGCCGTCTGTTTTTACAAAACTTGCACTTTTAACCATTACATTTCCGTGTTCATCGGCGTTGGAAATTTTATCATATTGAAGTATTATCTGGCTTATTCCTGCATCCTGAAGTGAAACCAGTGTCCCGTCTGCTTTCAAGAATTTCAGATTACTAAATTGCGAATCATTGGCATCTATTATGCCGTCATTATTATTGTCTAAATCAGATAATGCATCAATTCCGCCATGTGCATTTGTACCTTCTGATGTAACTGTATTTTCACCAAACAGTTCAAGGCCGTTATCTATAATCCCATTGTTATTTCTATCTAATACCAATATACCGTCTTGTCCGCTTACCCATGAAATTTTCTGGGCGAAGCCGTCATTGTCAATGTCAAAATTTGTTCCATTATCCAAATCTGTTAGGGATATTTTTCCATCCCCGTCAAGGTCAAAAATCAAAGGATCCGAAGGAAGTGCATCCAATCTATCTGCACCGTCAAATTCATCTTTGTGTTCCGCATTTAGGTGAAATGTTGAACCCGGATTTTCTATATTTTCCAATTCTTCATCTGTTAATTCATCATCTTGGTCTTCATCAGAATTTTCTTCGCCCGGATTTTCTCCTTCTTCATCAGGGTCGGGATTTTCTCCTTCGCTTCCAGAGCCACTTCCTCCTCCTTCACTTCCCCCGCCTTCACTTCCTCCTTCGCCTCCGCCGGGATTAGAACCTCCGCTTCCATCAGGATTGGCTGAAAGTGAACCATCTTCCTCGTACAAGTAAATCCCGAGGTCTCCATTTTTAAAATCTTTAACTGTTACATTGCCGCCAATTATTAAGTCGTCACCTGAATATTTAAGTGTATTACCGTAAATATCATACCAAAGATTGTCATTAGTCATTTTACGAGCTTCTTGGATATACAATCCATTGTACATAATTGCGCCGTATTTATCACTATCAGTTATAATATGTCTTCCTTCGCGGCTAAAAGCCAAATAGAGGTCATGACCACTGCCGCCCTTTAGGGTATTATCGCCTTTTCCGCCATATAGCATGTCAAAACCACTTCCCCCTGAAAGGAAGTCATCCCCGTCCTCACCGTAAAGAACATCATCTCCGCTATCGCCATAGAGTGAATCGTTGCCACTTCCGCCATACAACATGTCGTGTCCTTTGTAGCCATATATTTTGTCATTACCGCTGTCGCCATATATTGTATCATTTCCGATATTTCCATAGATGGTGTCATTGCCGCCATTAGCGTATACTAACGTATTTCTCTTTATTTCTGATGATCTATAATCCAGATTATCCGAACTGCTTTTACCTATTACATATCTATTATTTGCACTTATAAATTCTCTTACTTCTGTTTTTTCACTCTCGCTGTAATAATAATTATTCAGCAGGCTTACTGTTTCTTGTAAATAAATATCATTGCCTTTATTAATGCCTTTGCCATTTTCAAATGTCGCAAGTGCTATTGCATGCTGCACACCCCATTTTTCTTGAAAATTTGTGCTGCAGGCTTTGTATTTAGAGTAGTCTACA
>DVIU01000045.1 GCA_018711035.1 Candidatus Scatousia excrementigallinarum | reverse complement strand
TTGGGGTTGTATCACCTGTCGGAGTTGTGTCGCCCGTTGGGGTTGTATCACCTGTCGGAGTTGTATCGCCCGTTGGG
This sequence comes from Candidatus Scatousia excrementigallinarum, assembly GCA_018711035.1. Lineage (GTDB taxonomy): Bacteria > Cyanobacteriota > Vampirovibrionia > Gastranaerophilales > Gastranaerophilaceae > Scatousia > Scatousia excrementigallinarum. The sequence continues at coordinate 29,701 of DVIU01000045.1, read as the reverse complement.
GTTGTATCACCCGTCGGAATTGTATCACCCGTTGGAGTTGTATCACCCGTCGGGGTTGTTGGCGCGGTAGGTGCTGTATCGCCTGTCGGTTCAGGCACAATTATGTGGTCATCACCTTCGTCTTCATATCCGGGAACTTTGTCATCCTGAATACTTCCGCCACCATAATAATTTCTATCGTGCTCATCTTTTCCTATACCTTTCACATCATCAGGTCTTACGGCATTTACACGAATTTCGGTTTCAGAATTACTAATTGATGTTCTATCATCCTGTGTCCAATAAGATTTTCCATTTTCATCACGGTCTTTCCCCATATGAAAATGATATCCGCCCGCATATACATTATCACCTGTTAATGTAATATTTGAATCCTTATTAGTATTCATATTTTTAATAACAAGGTTTGAATCTGCATAGCCGTCATATCCGTCCAAATCAGTATGATTAATTCTTGTTCTGTCATTTATATCAAGAACTTTGATATTAATATTTTCAGCAATTATATCCTTAGAACCGATATTTTCAATATACATTTCGGTACCCCGCGTAATAAGATTCACATCTTTCTTCGCTGAAACATTTTCTATAAAGGTATCACCCGAAAACTCGGCATTTATAGAGCCGTTATTCGCAATCAAATTACATACGTGAGTATCGTAAGCATCACTCAAACCTTTTATATTGATACTTCCTTTTTGGGATTTCATATCAACACCATAAGTATCAGATACCGGCTTATTAGTAAGCGAATTTGTATTAATCTTGTTTACATTACTTTTTGTCGCATTAAAAGTAATTCTGTTATCAAGTTTTCCGATATCTCCCGTAGCCAGTACAGATATTCCATAACCCTCAATATTAGCCTTTGAAGCGTCTTTTGAAGCATTCAATATATCATAAGCAATCTCATTTTTTAATGCTGAACCTGCGTATAATATAACACGACCGTCAGCATTAATATAATTTAATTTCATATCAGAATCCAGAGCTGCAAGATTTATTGTTAAATCGTTTGCTTTTGAAAACTTCGATGTAACGGCAGTGTAAGTGCCGTCTATATTAGCATTGATTGAACGTTTCAAATCTCTGCCATCGACACCTGTACATATTCCATTATCGCAAGGATTATCATTTTTACCGATAGTACCGTCAATTACATTTATATTTAAGTTTCCACCGTTTTTCGTAGCTAACAAAGTCTTAGCAACCCCGTAGTTCAAAAGACTGCCGTCAACAATATTTATATTAATATCTCCGTCAGAAGTAACATAAAAATCGTTTGCGGAGTTATCTCCTATCTCAATATCTGAGCCTTCAGAACGCAAATCTATACCGTGAGCCTTTAAAAAACCTTTTATATTGATTCCGCCTTTACCGATGTTTGTAATATTAAGCTTATGAGAGGTATTTTCAATTGTACCCGTACTCTCAATATTTACACCGCCGTTAGAATTATAAACAATTGTATCTCCGCCTTTAGTAAAAACTTTTCCAAGTACTTTTATTCCGGAAGAGCCGGCATTTTTTATTCTTGTTATGCCATTATTTGTCAATTCTGCAAGCTTTCCTATTACAATCCCTCCGGCAGAATTATTTTCAAGATACAAAGTCCCGTTATTATTTTTTAAAGACCCGTTAATATTAATTCCTTGTTCAGATTTTATAATAGTATTTCCGTTAGAATTTGAAATCTTTCCGTCTACATTAACCCCGGCAGACCCGACGCTTTCAAGTTGAGTGTTGCCCTTTCCGAAATTTTGAACAGTTGCACCTTCTGCAACTGTAACCCCGTCATTTCTCGTACCGTGAGATACAATCTTTATTGATCCGTCAACATTCTCAAACGAAGACCCTGAACTTGTTCCATTTTTAACAAGCTGGTTAAATAATTTATCCGCCTGTTCTAAAGAAGACAAGGCTGTAGACTTTCCAAATTCTTGACCACCGGCAAGAAGTCTGGCTCCGCTGTTTATGGCAATATCTTTAGCAGCAAGCTCAATTGAATCCCTTGCCATTATAGTTCCGTTTATTTGAATCGTACCATCTCCTTTTAAAGCCATTGCAGCTTCATATTCCGGAGTCCCTGGTTTGGAAAGAATAGGAGCGTACTTTTCCATATCCTGTGTAAACCCTTTATATGAACAAGGAGCAGGCGTTAAGACAGACAAAGACCCGACATTTAAAACTCCGCTTGCACCGACAACCATACCGTTTGGAGATACAAATATGGCCTGTCCATTATAAAAATTGCCATCCCTCATTGTATTAAGAATACCGTTTATGTTAATAGTGTTATCAACAAAGTTTACAAATTTAGAAACATTTTCTTCTCCATACTTAAATATAAGATTGGCGATATCCCCTTCTGATAAATGAAAATTCTCATAATGCCTGAAACCTATACCGTTAACAGCCTGTGACGGATCTATATTAAAGACGCCGTTCGGGCCCTGTATACCGGAAATATCTGTAGCTAAAGCCTGTACTGTTATTAATGAGACTGATAATAAAGAGACGATAACTCTCATACACTTCTTATTCGGGGTATAACTTGACATATAATAATTTGTCCTTTCACTAAACAATAAATATAACTTTCTATAAGTAGGGTATACCTATTATATATATGGGAACAAATTAAATCTAAAAATTAAAAAAACTTAACAATTAATATTTCTTTTAAACATATTGTTGTTTATGGCAAAATAACATACATAAAATATAAGCATTAAAACAATCATCTTGATAATAGGAGTTAAAGACGGTATATCAAGAAAAAGATAATGAATAAAGCCCATTGGAAGGAAAGATAAAAGCATACCGAAAATTATTCTTACAGGATATAACAAACGCAACCCCGGCAGAACTATTATAATACTTAAAAAGTAATAAAGGAAATTGGCACCTAAAGTCGCAACACCAACCCCTTCCAGACCTATTTTAGGAATAAGAATAATATTTAATGCAATACCAACGATACCTGAAATGAGTTTTATAATAAAATCAATATAAGTTTTATTTGCAAGATGATATTGCAAAGTTGTGTAATCTGTCAATCCCATAAAAAATGTACCGAATGCGAAATAAGGAATAAGCCTGAATGCTTCATGGAATTTTGGAGCAGAAAATATAGCAACAAAATCCTGAGCATATAGTGACATTACAGTTACAACAGGCAGAGAAATAAGGATATAATAACCGGTAAAGCGTGATATAATAGGCCTTACATCAATTTTTGCCTCATACATTCTGATAATACGCGGGATGGCGGCAACTGTAATAATAGAAAATATAGTCATTAAAAGCGGCAGAGTTACACCATAGGCAACACCTACATATCCTACATCTGTAAACCCGCTGATATTATTCATAATAAATTTATTACTTTGATTAATAATCCATGCACTTAAAGATGTAGCTGCTATTGGAATCCCGTAAGCAAATATCGGAAGCAGAACACCAGGTTTCAACTTTGGCAGCCGGAAGTAAGCCCAGATATTACTCTGATAAATTAAAAGAATATCAATTAATGATATCGAAATAGCCATTCCTAAAAGCAGAGCAATTGCACCCATATGAAAAACTTTTATAAAAAATACTGATAACCCTATAGTTAAAATCTGATTTAATATAGTTGAAAACGTGAACGCAACGGATTTAAGCTGTGCTCGAAGAAGCTGAAAAAGTAAAGCCCTTATTGCAACTGGAATAATCAACAGCAATATTGCAAGAAAATAGACCGGCTGTATTTTAAAAAACGAATAAAAGTGTTCACGAAAAACAAACGCAATTAAAAACATTGCAAGTATATTAAAACCGAGAATTGTCACCAGAATTGAAAGATAACTCGGCAAATCCTGAGCAAGCTGATGCTGCCTGAAGAATCTTAAACCTGAAAGACCTACCCAGTCAGAAAATAATATACAAAGGAATGACAATAGAGCAATAGAAAGAGAATATAAACCGTACTGTTCCGGAGGTAAAAGGCTTGTATAAACCGGAACAATAACAGCATTTCCGAGCATGCCGCAAATCTTTGACGGAGAATATTTCAGCATATCTCGAAAGATAGCTTTTAATTGTATCTTTTCTTCTTCCTTGTTCTCTACGAATTCCATCATTAACCTTAGTAATAGAAATATATTACTATAAAAAATACGTTCTGTCTATTGGATAACTCCAAATAAATCGTATTCATCAGCACGTTCAATCAAAACGTTTTCAATATCCCCCGGAACAACAGGACGCTCGCTTTTTGCATATACAAGCCCGTCTATTTCAGGCGCATCATGCTGAGAACGCATTATGACAACGCCGTCATCTGTTATTCCTTCTACAATACAAGGTATCGTCTTTCCTGTATAACCCTGATTTATCTCATAAGAAATCTGCTGTTGAAGTGCCATTAACTCTTTATAACGCTTATGCTTCAGCTTTTTCGGAACCTGATGCTGCATTGAATAAGATGTTGTATTTTTCTCTCGTGAATATTCAAACACCCCCATTTTATCGAAACGTGCACGTTTTACAAATTCATAAAGTTTATTAAACTGTTCATCGGTTTCACCGGGATAACCTACAATAAAAGCTGTTCTTATAGCAACACCCGGAATTCTATCACGCAGTTTCTTTATTAAGACTTCGTAATCAAATACAGGTCGGCGCATTGCCTCAAGAATCTGTGCGTCATAATGTTGAAGCGGAATATCTATATACTTAACAACTTTATCTAATTTAGCTATAGCATTAATAAGTTCATCATTCATCTGGGAAGGATATGCATACATTATTCTAATCCAGCCCAGTCCTTCTATTTTATTAAGTTCTTCAAGAAGTTTTGCAAGAGAGGTTTTACCATATATATCAATACCATAACTTGTTGTATCCTGTGCAATAAGAACTATTTCTGTCACACCTTTTTCAACAAGTGCCTTTGCTTCTTCTACTATGTTCTCAATAGTTCTTGAATGATAAGCCCCTCTCAGCTGCGGAATAATACAATAACCGCAGTGATAATTACATCCGTCTGCAACTTTAATATATGAGCTTGCGCCCATAGTAATCTGCTGGCGTTTAACAGATTCCGGATAAATATATTCAGGCTTTTCTGAAATTTTGGCAATATACTCCTGCTCGTTTTCGTTCATAACACGTTCTACAATGGATACGATTTCCTTTAAATCTGATGTACCTATCATTGCACAAATTTCCGGTATTGCTTCTTTTAATTCATTCTTATGTTTTTGAGGCAAACAACCTGTAACAATAACCTTTTTACCATCATTTATCATTTGCAGAATTGACTGAACCGACTCCTGTTCAGCATCATGTATAAATGAGCAGGTATTTACTATAACAATATCAGCATCATTATCATCAAGAGTAACCTCATAGCCTTTTTCCGCCAGAAGCCCCAGCATTAGCTCCGAGTCTACCAAATTTTTTGCACATCCGTGATTAATTAAAGCGATTTTTTTATTCATATATTTACCTCTGACGATAAGTTTAACATGAATAAAATTTTTTGTAATTAAGCAAAGCGGCTAAATTGTAATTTGAAATTTCCGCAAATATTTACAGTAAAAAAATGTCTCATATTTTTTTTATTTATTCATCTTTCTGTCAAGTCCGAACTTCATTAGTTTATTTATAGATGTATATGGAAGTTTTGAGACTAATTCCGCAAAAAATGCGTCCCGTCCGATTGTATAGGACGCTTTAGGGTTTTTATGATTATCAACCTTTTTTATAAGCTTAACCACTTCAGAAACGGCAAGACCTGATTTTTCATTTTTAAGCGCGTTTGCAGCAAGAAATTCCATTTCTTTGCGGTAAGATATGTCATTTTCGATACTGTCTTTATTAATTTCTACCGATTTACCCCAGAGCGGAGTTGCAATAACACCCGGTTTGATTGAGATAACCTTAACTTTGCCCTGCATTTCGACTTCTAATGCATTAAACAAAATATCTAACGCACGTTTTGATGCACAATAAGGCGCGACAAAAGGAAAAATCCCGAAACTGGCCATTGAGCTTATATTGATAATTCTTGAATTATACAATAATGGCAAAAGCTGCTGGGTGAAATCAAGATGAGAAAATGTATTAACTTCGAATTGCCTGCGGATTTTTGAAATCTGCATATTTTCAACAGGGCCTGCGGCAACGCAACCGGCAGCATTAATCAAAGTATCAATTTTATCTGTGTTCTGTCTTATAACATCAGCCGCACCTCTTATGGTATAAGGTTTTTCCATATCAATAAAAAACGGTATTACATTTTTCATTGAGGCCAGTTCTTGTTCATACTTCGGATTTCTGTAACCTGCAAACACTTTATTATCTTTCGAGAATTCCTCAAGCAAAGCCCTTCCTATTCCCGAAGTTGCTCCTGTTATTACATAAGTTTTCATGCTATTCCCTATCGCAATTAATCTGACATATAAGAACCGAACAACGGTAAGTACAATGCCAAAGCAAGAGTTAATACGATAGAACCTATTACTATTAACATTAAAGGTTCAATCATTTTGGTCATTGTATCAATAATACCATCGAGTTTCTTATCAATAAATTTTGTAGCCTGCAAAAGCATATCGCCTAAACGACCTGACTGCTCACCCGTTGCAATCATGAACAAAATCATTTTAGGAACTGCCTCGGTTGATCTTAATGCAACAGAAAGATGCTGCCCTTGCTGTACCATACCAGTAGCTTTTTCAATTTTTTCTTTTAAAGTAAAGTTAGTCAAGGTTAAATTAGCGAGATACAAACATTCAACAATCGGAACACCTGCATCATAAGCAACCTGCATTACTGCAACAAAGTTTGCATAATTTGAAAATTGCAGCAAATCGCATAACAGAGGTATCTGTAATGAATATTTATCAATAACTCTCTTACTTGGCTCCCACTTAAACAGATAAATAATGCCGAAGACAAGGGAACCGAGAATCAGAGGAACCAAATACCAGAATTTTTTAAGGAAGATACCGGCAGACATCAATGTCGCAGTAATCCAAGGTAATTCTTTCCCCATACCGTCAAACATCTCTTTAAATACAGGAAATACGAACATCAACATTACAAGTACTATGATAACAGCCAATGCAATAACAAACATCGGATACATCAAAGTACCTATTACTTTACCTCTGATATTTGCCTGCTTTGTCATAAGTTCCAACAAACGGTCAAGAGTTTTTTCCAATTCACCGGAATCTTCACCGGCTTTACATAAACCGATAAATACCTGTCCGAATTGTGCAGGATATTTTGCAATAGTGTCTGCAAAAGTAGCACCTGCCATAATTTGCCGGCGAAGCTCTTTTGCGACAAGACGAATCTTTAATTTTGCAGCATCTGTTTCAATAAACATCAAAGATTCAATCATTGGAATACCGGACGATGCCAATATTTGCAAAGTTGAAGTAAAATCCATCTTATCGGCAAGACCAAGAGTCTTCATTTGTCCGCCTTTTACTTCATCAGCAACCTCCTGCTTACTATCCTTGCCTATTTTTTCTTCATAAACTTTTGTAGGTAAAAATCCAAGTTTTCTGACCTGTTCTCTCGCATCGCGAAGATCTTCGGCTTCGACCTTACCTTTAACCAAATCTTTATTATTCTTTAATGCTACATAGTTATAGATTGCCATTGTCCACCTATTCGTTTACAACACCGAGTACTCTGACGAATTCGTCAATCGTTGTCAGCCCGTTAAGAATATGCCCCATACAGGCCTGATTAAGGGTTTTCATACCATTTCTTACAGCGGCTTCTTCAATTTCGATATCATGAGCTCCGGAAGCTACCAGTTTTTTAATTTCTTTATTAATTGTCATAATTTCATAAACACCAAGACGGCCTTTAAAGCCGCTGAAATTACATTTATTACAACCTACAGCCCTATATAACGGAGTTTTCATAAGCTGTTGTATTTCTTCTTCATTAGCAGAAATTTGTCTTGCTTCTTCGTAAGTAGGGAAATATTCCTGTTTGCAGTCATCACAAAGTCTTCTTACAAGACGCTGCGCAATAACACCGGAGAGTGTCGAAGCAACCAGATAATCTTTTGCACCCATTTCAATCATACGGGTAACGGTTGCGGCAGCCGAGTTTGTGTGGACTGTACTTAATACAAGGTGACCTGTAAGAGCTGCTGAAATTGCAATTTCAAGAGTTTCATAGTCACGAATTTCACCTACGAGGATGATATCAGGGTCCTGTCTTAAGATAGCACGCATACAGGATGCGAATGTAATACCTGCTTTTGCGTTAATTTGGGATTGGTTAATCCCCTCGAGCTTAATTTCTATAGGGTCTTCGATTGTAGTAATATTTACATCTTCATCATTCAAGCTTTTCAAGACTGAATAAAGAGTTGTTGTTTTACCGGAACCTGTCGGCCCTGATGTAAGGATAATCCCGTTAGGGCAGCTCACCATATTCTTAATTTTTGCAATATCATCATCCCCGCCGCCGACAAGACTGATATTTTTATCAGCCGCATTCAAGCTGACAGCCGGAGCCAGTACACGGATACAGACCTTTTCCTTCCCGGCAACAGGAAGGGTGTTAATACGGAAGTCGTAAGATCCGCCTTTATATTTTATTGAAAACGTACCATCCTGAGGTCTTCTGTGCTCTGCGATATTCATTCTTGATAGGACTTTAAAACGTGCGATAACAGAAGTTTCAACTTTAGTCGGAATATCAAGGACTTTTGAAAGCATACCGTCTTTTCTGTAACGCACAATATATCCTGAAAGTCTCGGCTCTATGTGAATATCGGAAACTTTTGTATCAATAGCGGTCGTAATAATCTGGTTTACGAACTTTGCTATAGAACCGCTTGAATCTTGCAACTGGTTATCAACCATTTCAGCAAGAGATTCTTCAACCTGAAAAGTTTCAGCTTCTTCCTCAATTTGTTTGATAATTTGCTGTGTTTCTTTCTTCGATTCTGAGAAAAAAGTATTCAGAGCATTTTCAAACTCATAGTGAGTCATTAATAACTGTTTAGGATTTTGACCTGTAAGGTAGATTATTTCTTTCAGAACATCAGGTTTTACCGGAGTCACTGCACCGAGCATTAAGGTTTTACCGTCTGAAGAAATAGGTATTACCTTATTACTTTTTATAAAATCCTCAGGAAGAATCCCAACATATTTAGATTGAGCTGCAAGCTGGCTGGACGTAACAACGTCAAAACCCGTTTGCATATGCAGTATTTCTTTCAGCTGTTCAAGTGTAATAAACCCGAGTTTGAAGAGCATAGACCCAATAGGAGTTTTATTACGTTTACTTTCAGCAAGAGCTTGCAGAAGTTGAACATCTGTAATATAGCCTTTTTGAATTAAGAGTTCTCCGAGCTTTCCCTGAACTGAACTGGAGGAAGAAGATGCATCTCCGCCGTTATTTTTGAAGAGTTCAACAATAAGTTGTTCCAAATCAGCATCAGGCACCTGCATTAACTTTATCTGATAAGGAAATATCTGTCTTAATTTATCATTAATTGCATCCTTATCGGAAGCAGAGGCTATTGCAACAAACAAAAACTTATCTTTAACACTAAGTGGAACAAATTTCATTTGTTCCATTAGTGCTTTATCAACTTTATTGAGTATCTGTTTGTTGATACTATTTTTTAACCTGTTTAGTAATTCGCTCATCTGTATTTTTATTCACTACAATGCATTTTCTTCATCATCAGTAATAATCTTAGGTGTAACAAGAATTACAAGTTCAGATTTAGTACGTGTGGTTGAAGTACTTCTAAAGAATGACCCGATACCCGGAATATCTCCAAGGAAAGGAACCTTATTTATAGTTCTGGAATCATTTTCTCTCATCATACCTGCTATAACAAGAGTGTCACCATCTTTAATCCTTACATTTTTCAGCTCAAGGTTTCTTCTTTGAAGCAATGTAGCCTGAAGGTCAGTTTCGCCTTCTTCAGCCGCTGCTTCATCCTCAGCAGCAGCATATATGTATTTGTAAGGGATTGCATAATCAGGAGTCAGGTTCAAGTATACATAACCGTCCGGAGAGATAAACGGAGTCACTGTAATCTTAATACCGTCATCCTCACCGATTTCATATTGCTTTTGAGTAGGAGTTGAATTCATAGCTCCTCCTCCTGTATTGAGAACCTGAGTTGTAACTGTTTTTACGTAATCGGACGTCATATCAATTGTCGATTCCTGACCGTTAGTAACTACAATTCTCGGATTTGAGATAGTTCTTGCTTTGTTATTTTGAAGCAAGTATCTGATTGTATATACAAGAGACGGAGAACCGCTTGTATATCTTTGTGTAGGCCCCATCAGATAGAATGGTTTAAAGTTTGTAGAACCGGAAGTCGGGTCTGTTGATACAGAGAAATGCTTGCTGGTGAAACTCCACTCATTATTAAATGTTCTTGAACCGTCTTCGCTTAATTCGATAATAGAGAACTCTATATAAGCTTGTGGCTGTTTTTTATCACTGCTTTCTATAAATTCTCTAATCATATCAATTTGCTGTTGAGAGCCTCCAACAATATTTACTGTTCCGAGTTGTGTATAATAAGCAACGGAAAGGCTTCCCAGACCTAACGACGCACTTCCGTCAGCACCGCCACCGCCAGCAGAATCGGAAGATATCGTACATGCAACTGTTCCTTCGCCAAGAACAATACCGTCGCCGCTGCTTGAGGAAGAAGAAGCCGCACCTGTTAATATACCGGCAGCACCACCGGTAGCTTTACCTCCAGCACTGGGAAGAAGCAAATCGCATATCATTTTCGACATTGCCTCCGGTGTAGTATGGTTTACTTTAAATGATGTTGTTATTGGTTTTTTATCAAATTGCTCTACAATTTTTTTTGCAATTGCTATATTTTCTTTTGAACCGAATATAATTAATTCATTCGTGGCCGGGTTAGTTGTAACTATACTTGAAGAAGAAAGCCCCGGTCTCTTTACACCGAATATATTCGCATTCAAAAAATCAGCAATAGCAGAAGCATTAACATATTTAACCGGTAGTACTGTCATCGGTTGCTTTGTAACATTGGTTGTATCATCAGGGGTTGTAATAATAAGGGTGTTGTCTTCCAGTACATAAGCTAAGTCGGAAGTTTCCAAAACCATATTAAACGCTGAATTCAACGGTACATTTACAAGATCCATAGTAACAGTTCCGCTTACATCTGCTTTAAATATAATATTCAAACCGGCTTTATCTGCGAACATACGCAAGACCTGCTTAACATCAGAATCGCGCAAACTCAGATTTATAGGAATGTTACGGTTAGTTATGCTAACTTTCCCGTACAAATCTAAAACAGAAGGTTCTGACCCTCTCAATACAGGCTTATCCGCCGTATAACCTACGCTGCTACTAAATGACAGCAGATTTTTAAAATCTCTCGCATCAGCGATTGCTATGGAATTCGACAATGCGAATGCCAATAAAATCATTGTAGTAGATAATTTTTTAACCGTATTTTTCATTGCTGCTCCTGCTTATTTAAATTTTATTTCTTTCTATTTGCTGCTCCGCCAAATTTCTTAGACAAATTCGACACTTGATTATAATTTAAACCTTCATCTTTAGTAACTATTTCGCCTACTCCGGCCTTATAGATATTTGAACCGAGTTGGACAGTAACAGTTTGAGGACTTATTGCCAGAATTTTATATCCGTTAATCACATCCCCTGATCTAACTAAGTAATCTGTATCTTCAATATTAATAATTGCAGACGGATTATACTTATCAAACATTATACCCGAGATTTTTGTTGTGACAACTTTTGAGGCATCACTATCTGTATCAGCTCCCATAGGAGGTTCAATCAAATCAAATTTAGGTAAATCATTCTTTTCAACTATAGACTGTGAATTCACATCATTAGCCGGAACAAAAGGATTTGCCCTTCCTATTGAATCCATACTGACTGCAACCATTTTATCATCACTATTTCCGGTATCTTCTATATCAACAACATTTCCAACAGCTCCCGGAGTATCTTCTGAAACATTCATATCTGCCGGCTGTTGTTCTGATACAGATTCAATCGGCTCTTGAGGTATTCCGGAATCCATTGCAGTATCTGCATTATTTCCGCCACAGCCTGTTACTGCCGTCATTACAAGAAAAAATAACACTGCTATAAACAATGTTCCGATTTTCTTCTGTACTAATATCCTTTTATTAATCATACCTGTATTCTGTTCCACTCTCTTTACATTATTACTTATAAGCTACATTTTGATTATATAAAAATATATTTATTAGTGTATCAATTATTTAGTGTATTTAATTATAATATATATACTTTTTTACACTATAATAATTATTAAAATTTTATCATATATACTTTTAAAAAGCAAAAATGCATACTTTATTAAGTTTTTTTAATATAATCACTGAAAGTTATTTGTTATAGCGTGTATATACTCAAGAATTTCAGAAAAATACAATAAATCTGCATTCCCGTTCAAAACTAAGTCTGCTTCTGTTCTGAACGGCCTTACATATTTTTCACCGGCCTGCGCAATATAATCCCAGTGTTTCAAAGCGTTTTCCATGCTTTGATTACGTTCATTGCATGCTCTTGAGATAAATCTTTCTTTTCTTATATTATTATCTGATTCTACATATATTTTAACATCAAAGATATCTTTAACCTGTTCATACATTGTTGCAATACCTTCAACAACTATGATTTTCTGGGAAGTTATTTTTCGGGCATGCGGAACTGAAACCCCTGTACCGTTTGGAAGATACATAGGAATCATTACATCCTCCCCTTCAGAAAGCTGTTGCAAATCAGCATTTAAGATATCAAGCTGAAAACTTGAAGGAGCATCAACATCATAACCGTTATCTCTAAGATTATCAAAAGAACCGAATTTTTTTATAAGTGCAGAAATATCGTTAAAATAGTTATCCGTACTAAGGACTGAAACAGGCATATTAAATTGTTGAATGATTTTTGTTATTTCCTTACAGATAGTTGACTTACCTGAGGCCGATTCACCTGTTATACCTACCAGAAGACGCTTATGTGGATTGTTTATCAAACGTTTTGAAAATCTTGATATAAAATCTGAATTCACGTCTAAAAAAATCGGGGTATCGCATTTTTTATCAAACGAAAGAATCTGCCGGAATTTCGTTTGAAGATAGAATACCAAAAGCTCGCGTCCGGTTCGTGAATTAAAATCAGGTTTTAGTATTTTATCAGTAGAATTTAATTCTTTATCTATTAATAATTTCATAGCTTCCTTTATTGACTTTATAAAAATAAAGTATGTTTAAAATAATACACAAGAAAAAAAAAATTGCTAGTCATTATAAAAAAATAAATTAAATGTAACATTTTTACACAAAAAAAACGCACCCTCTTTGCGAAGGTGCGTTTTTAAATTATTTTTTGGTTTGATTAGAAGCACAAACCAGCTTCACGGGCAGCATCAGCAAGAGCTTGAACACGTCCGTGGTATAAGAATCCGCCTCTATCAAATACAACACATTCGATACCGGCTTTTTTAGCTTTTTCAGCAATAGCGGCACCAACGACTTTAGCAGCTTCAATATTACCGCCGTGAGGTAATTTTTCTTTAAGTTCTTTGTCAACTGATGAAGCCGCAGCCAATGTTACATGATTTTCATCATCAATCAATTGAGCGTAAATGTGTTTTGTAGATCTATAAACAGCCAATCTAGGGAATTCTTTAGTACCGGAGATTTTAACTCTGATAGACTGGTGTCTTTTTTGAACTTGAGGTTTTCTTACTTTTCTTTTAATCATTTTCTTTTCCTTTCTGCCCAAACCTTCTTGATTACCTAAGTCAAGGGTTTATACGGGCTTCTTAATTTCGCCGGAACTCCGGCAGGTTGCTATTTACTATTTCTTACCAGCTTTACCGGCTTTGCGTCTAATGTGTTCGCCTTCATATCTTACACCTTTGCCTTTATATACTTCAGGCGGACGTTTAGATCTGATAAATGCGGCAACATCACCGACAGTTTGTTTGTTAGAGCCTTTTACGGTAATTTTTGTATTAGCCTCAACTGTAATAGTGATACCTTCCGGCGGTTCAACAATTACCGGATGAGAATAACCTAATGAAAGGTTAAGATTTTTACCTTCCATATTAGCACGGTAACCAACGCCCTGAATTTCAAGTTTCTTTTCGAAAGCATGTTTTACACCGTGAACAGCGTTAGCGATAAGGGTTCTTGACAAACCGTGTAATGAACGTGCCTGTCTTGAATCATCAACTCTTGTAACGATAATGTGATTATCTTCAACTTTAACGTTGATTTCAGGACGAACAGCAACTACTTCTGTCCCGTTAGGGCCTGTTACAGTTACTTGATGATCTTCGACTTTAACATCCACGCCTTGTGGAATTTCGATAGGTAATTTACCGATACGTGACATTTGTTTTCTCCTTTTGGTATATTTGTAAACGACTTCAGGTCTTTCTACCAATTTCACCTGCATAATTCATTTTATACCAAAAAAGCGTATTGTCAAAGCAAAATAACGTTAAATTACGAATAATTAAGAACTATTTCCACCTGAACTTAGGTTTTCCGTTTTCGTCAAAGCCGTTCAGAGTAATATTTTGCTGAGTTTTGGCGCGTTCGGCAGCCTCAGCTGCACCAGGCCAATCACGGCCGATTAAGTTATTATAAACGTGGTCGCCAACATTTTGTGAAAAACCGTTTCCGGCGGAAAGCCATTCATAGTTATCACCACTGACATTAACCATTGTAACGCCGGTTCGAGGGTCAGTAAACGAACCATCTGTATTCTTAATATAACCAAGGCTTTCAAATTCAGATGCCGAACCGAATATTCCGTTCAGGTTTTCGTGCCAAACTTTTCCTGTACATTTACTTACATCATAATCTTTAGAGGCAATCATGTTTTCCAGCGGAGTTTTACTTGCGGAACAGCCCTCTGTTGATGATGCATTACTAAGAATTTCGGCTTCTGTTTTAGATTTATCTTCGGCACTAATTCCATCAGAGCCGGCTTCTTGTCTTTTCACTTCTTCAATCCGCTTATCAAGCTTACCGCTGAGTTCCTTAACGGAGGAGGCGGAATCTTTTAAAGCCTCAACCTGATTTTCGACGGCTTCATATTGTGTTAAAATACCCTGTTGGGTTTGAAGTTCTGAATTAAGCCGTTCATAATTTGCGGTAGTATCGTCGTATGTTTGAAGTGCAGTATCGTATTGTTCCTGATTTTGTTCAACATTATCCTGCATTTGCTCGCATTTATCAGCTAAATCTTTGTATTGAGATTCACTTTCTTTTACATTTTTCAAAACATTAGCTTTTGTTTGCTGGGCTTGCGTTAAAGTTTGCTCTGCCTGATTAAGTTTTGTTTGTGCTGTTTCCTGACATTGTTTTGCTTCTTCCAGGCTTGATTGTGCCTGTTGCTTTTCAGTCTGTGCTTTTTCAACAGCAGCCTTTGCTGCTTGGTATTGAGGGTTCGGAGTTCCGTCTTCCAGTGTCTGAGGCGTATTTGCAAGAGAGGCCTCCGCAGATTGTAAGGCCTGTGTGGCAGCATTAACAGATGCCTCAGCTTTTGCTACAGAACTCTTCGCTGAAGAAAGTTCGTTTTGAGCTGAAGATTTATTCTTTTCTTCTGCCTTTACATTCGAACAAGCTTCATCATATTCTGAATTAACGGAACTTAACTGGTCATCCATTTTATCTCTGGCTTGAATTGATGAATTCAAATTGCTTTTATTTTGTTCAAGAGAAGTTTTGGCAGATTCACTTTCATTTTTGGCACTATCTGCCTGAGTTTCCAGACGTGATACATTTGCCTCCGCAGTAGCTTTTTGATTTGCTAATGCATTAAAATTTGCCTGAGCCTGAGCTAATGCCTGATTAACCTTTACTGATTCATTGTTAAGGGAAGGTTTAAGATTTGAAAGTGCTGTTGATGTCCATCCTGCAGCTGAAATGGCATTACTTACCGAACTTAATGTAGATGAATCAACGCTTCCGCTAAAATTATTGTTGAGGTTCTGTGCATAACCCGAATACTCCCCTCCGCATGAGACACTGCTTCCTCCGCCGCCACCGCCGCCGGAAGCTGCTCCTGACAGTGATGAAGATTGATTTGAGGTATTATTACTACTTAACTGATTAGAAACTCCGCTGCTTTTTGAATCTTTGCTGCCTAAAATATTATTTAAAAGCCCCATAGCATCCGCAACAGCACCAAGTGTAGTTAAGACATTAGAAGTCTGTGACGAATTAGATGTTTTAGCATTTTTCGCTTCTGTAATCACAGATGTTTCCCACTTATTGTAAGAAGTCGTAACTTTATTCACAGAAGTTGATGTACGCGACTTTTGCATCTGCTTAATTATAGAAGATGTCGTTAAACTGCCTAATTTTATATCTCTCTGTGGTGTCATTTGTCACTCTCTTTCTATATATTTAAAGAATTTTAAAACCACGAAATTTCAAAAAAAGACAATTCTGCACACATGCTATGCTATGCTATGCTATGAGGCATTATCACTTATGTGGAGCGGATTTGCGCCCAATTTACAAAACTTTATATTTATTCATATTTCGTAAATATAACAAAAAAAGACCGGGAATCTCCGGTCTTTTTTGTATTTATTTATTATCAAACTAGTAAATATAGCAAAGAACTTCGCCGCCGATATTTTCTTTACGGGCTTTTCTGTCTGTCAATAAGCCTTTGCTTGTTGAAACAATTGCTACACCCATACCACCCAATACTTTTGGAAGGTTTTTAGCTTTGCAATAAGTTCTCAAACCAGGTTTTGAAATTCTTTGTAATTTAGAAATTACAGGTTTGCGTTTTTCATCATATTTCAGTACTATTTGTAAAACTTTGAATTTTCCAACTTCTTTAACACTGTAATCAGAAATAAAACCTTCAGATTTTAATAATTTTGCTAATTCAACTTTCAATTTAGAAGATGGGATTTCAACAGTTTCATGTGAAACCATATTAGCATTTCTGATTCTTGTAAGCATATCTGCTATAGGATCTGTATTCATTTTAATATTCCTTTTTTCTTATGCCGGAATTGAACTTCCGGCGCTACTTACCAATTTTTATCCGGTTCGGCCTCAGCCGCCTTGACGATTTTTAGCAGTTTAGCAAGGCTGCAAATTTAGCCTGATAGATTTTCTAAGCTGCTGCCCGTAGGACATCCAAGCCTACCAGCTTGCTTTTGTTACACCCGGTAATAAACCCTGGTGTGCCATTTTTCTCAAACAAATTCTGCACAAGCCGAAGTCTCTGTGGTAACCGTGAGGTCTGCCGCAGATGCTGCATCTGTTGTGCAATCTTACTACAGGATATTTACCTTTTGCAGCAAGAGCTTCTCGTCTGAGTTCTTTGTTTATCATCGCTTTTTTAGCCATGAATTTCTCCTTTGTTCTTTTGGTTGTTTATCTTAAAAATTTTGGATTAAAAAATCCGTTACTTGTTCATCCCTTTAAAAGGCATACCTAATAATCTCAACAATTCTCTTGCTTCATCATCTGTTTCAGCAGTTGTAATAATTGAAACGTTCATACCTTTTACAAGATCAACTTCTTCATAAGTAATTTCAGGGAATAACGCTTGTTCTTTCAAACCTAAAGTATAGTTACCGCGGCCGTCGAAAGATTTTGCACTAATACCTCTGAAGTCACGAATACGAGGGAATACAACGCAGATTAATTTTTGCAAGAAATCATACATTCTTTCGCCTCTGAGTGTAGCCATAGCACCAACCGGCATACCTTCTCTTAATTTATAAGTTGCGATTGATTTTTTAGCTTTTGTGATAACACATTTCTGACCGGCAATTTTAGTCAACTGTGCTTCTATAGCTTCTGCAATTTTTGAGTTGTGAGAAGCTTCGCCTACACCCATGTTTAAAACAATCTTATGAAGTCTCGGAATTTGCATATCATTTTTGTATCCGAATTTTTCTTTCATAGCTTGTTTTACTTCTTTATCGTATTTGGTTTTTAAGCTTTCTGTTTTAGTCATTTTCGTATTTCCTTAATTCTGGGACGATTAATAATATTATATATTAAACGTCTAATTGTTCACCACATTTTTTACAAACACGAACTTTTTTGCCGTCAACGACATCGTGTTTGATCCTTGTCGGTTTTTCGCATGCAGGGCATACAACCA
The DNA here is from genome assembly GCA_018711035.1 of Candidatus Scatousia excrementigallinarum. GTDB lineage: Bacteria > Cyanobacteriota > Vampirovibrionia > Gastranaerophilales > Gastranaerophilaceae > Scatousia > Scatousia excrementigallinarum. Next base: position 11,500 of record DVIU01000045.1, on the reverse strand, counting down.
TAACTTTAGAAGCATCCATAGGTGCTTCAAGCTTGATTAAACCGCCTTGAATTCCGGCCATTGGTTGAGGTTTTTGAGCCTTAGTCACCATATTAGCACCTTCAACAACAACTTTGCCTTCTGAAGGGTTAACTTTTTTGATGTTGCCCATTTTGCCTTTGTCCTTGCCGGAAGTAACGATAACTCTGTCACCGTTTTTTACATGCAAGTTTTTTTTATTTTTATCTGTCATTTTTATGATCTCCATTGTTAATACAGTTTTTAACTGATTTTATTACAAAGGGAAGTTCGACCATGTCCCTTTGTTTCTGTTTTTATTAATTGTTAGATTACTTCCGGAGCCAAAGAAACTATTTTCATATATCCTTTGTCACGGAGTTCACGTGCTATTGGACCGAATACACGTGTTCCTCTAGGGTTGCCGTCTTTGTTAATAATTACTGCTGCATTTTCATCAAATCTGATTACAGAACCGTCTGCACGCTTGATATCAGCTTTAGTTCTTACAACAACAGCTTTTACAACTTCACCTTTTTTAACGGCCATATTCGGAGTTGCGTCTTTTACGGAAGCTACGATTTCGTCGCCTACCGCCGCAAACTTTTTATTTGAGCTGCCCATAACACGGATACATAAAAGTTGTTTAGCACCTGTGTTATCTGCTACTTCTAATCTGGTTTCTTGTTGTATCATTTTTACTTTCCTTTTGTTTAAGTAATTTTACTACTTCCGGCCTCTCATTACTCTTATGGTAATGCTGCCTTTACGTTTATATTAACGGGCTTTTTCAACTACTTCAGCCAATGTCCAGCGTTTTCCGCCTGAGATTGGTCTTGATTCAATGATTCTAACAGTATCACCTTCGCCGCAGATATTATTTTCATCATGGGCTTTGTAGTTTTTATTTGACTCGATAATTTTGTTGTATTTTGGATGTGGTTCATAATCAGCAACTCTTACAACGATAGTTTTATCCATTTTGCTGCTTACTACTATTCCTTGTTTTTCTTTCTTAGGCATTCTGTACCTCTTTTTCTTTTATTACAGTTTTTGCTTGAGCTATTAAGCGTTTTGTTTTAGAAACAAGTGCTGTATTTTCCAACTTGTGAGTTGAAAGTTTAATTTTACAATCTAGTAATTGTTTTTTCCATTCAACTATTGAAGCCTGGAGCTCTTCAACTGTTTTTTCGCGCATTTCACTTAATTTCATTTTATATTTTCCTTTTTTGTTAGTGTTAATTAAGCTTCTAATTTAGATTTCTCTACAACTTTAACTTTAATAGGCAATTTCTGAGCTGCTAATTCTAATGCATTAACTGCTACGTTTCTGTCAAAGTATTCAAGTTCGAAAAGAATTCTGTTCGGTTTAACAACCGCTACCCAGTATTCCAAGTTACCTTTACCTGAACCCATACGAGTTTCAGCCGGTTTTGCAGTAATTGGTTTATCAGGGAATATTTTAATCCAAACGTTACCGCCACGTTTGATTTCACGTGTCATGGCACGACGTGCAGCTTCTATTTGTCTGGAAGTAATCCATCCCGGTTCCAGAGCTTGAAGTGCATAGCTACCAAACTCGAGTTTTGTTCCTCTTGTTTCGTGGCCTTTCATTCTGCCTTTCATCATTTTGCGGTATTTAGTTTTTTTAGGCTGTAACATTTTATTTACTCCTGTTAATTATTTTTATACTTAATTCAATTTTGGTAAGATTACTCAGCAGTTTCAATTGCTCTGCGTTTTGGACGTCTTCCGCCTTTATCAGAATCTTTACCAGATTTTGCTTTGATGTTCTGGTCTGCTTTTTCGCCTGGCATTAAGATACCTTTGAAAATCCAAACTTTAACACCGATTTTACCCATAATAGTATCAGCTTCTGTAAAACCGTAATCTACATCTGCTCTTAATGTTTGAAGAGGGATTCTTCCTTCTTTAGCCCATTCTGAACGAGCAATTTCTGCTCCGCCCAAACGGCCAGATACCATTACTTTAATACCTTGAATGCCTGCTCTCATTGAACGCTGCATTGCTTGTTTCATTGCACGTCTGAAAGCAACACGTTTTTCAAGCTGCTGGGCAATATTTTCTGCAACTAATTGAGCGTCAGCATCAATTCTTGCAACTTCTACAACATTAATGATAACAGGTTTACCGATATATTTAGAAACTTCCTGTTTAAGTTCTTCAATACCCTGTCCGCCACGGCCTACTACGATACCCGGCTTAGCTGTAACCACTGTTATTGTTGTATTTTGAGCCTTTCTTGAAATCAAAATTTTTGATACACCGGCTGCATATAATTTTTTCTTAACGAATTTTCTGATTTTATCATCTTCTTTTACGAAGTAACGATATTCTTTGAACTTAGCATACCATGAGCTTGCCCAAGCTTGGATTATGCCTACTCTGAATCCGGTTGGATGTGTTTTTTGTCCCATTTTTTATACCTTTTGTTTTCTACCTTCTACTTATCACTAACTTTTAATGTTAAATGTGATGTACGTTTAAGTCTTTTATAGATACGGCCTTGAGCTCTTGGTTTACCGCGTCTCAAAGTTTGGCTTTCGTCTGCGAAAATTTCAGAAATTTTCAAAGATTCAGCAGATACACCGTATTGTTCTTGAGCATTTGCAACAGCAGCTTTCAAATTCTTTTCAACTACTCTTGCTGCAAAATAAGGCATAAAACGTAACATATCTTGAGCTTCAAGAACTTTTTTGCCGCGTACTTCATTGATTACACGACGCAATTTTCTTGCTGTCATTTTAATATCTGTTTGTTTTGCTTTAGCTTCCATTTTTACTTTTCCTTATTTTCTTTTAGCAGTCTTATCTGAACCTGCGTGTCCTTTGTACATTCTTGTAGGTGCAAATTCACCTAATTTGTGTCCAATCATTTGCTCTGTAACATAGACCGGTACGTGAGTTTTACCGTTGTGAACAGCAATTGTGTGACCTAACATATCAGGTACTATCATTGATGCTCTTGACCATGTTTTGATAACTTTATGTTCTGAATTTGCATTCATTTTAGCTATTTTTTGTTGTAGAGCTTCTTCTACGTATGGACCTTTTTTTAATGAACGTGCCATTAATTTCTCCTTTATTTGATAGTTTTCAGGGAGAAGGGGGAGCCCCCTTCATACCCGATTATTTTTTACGTCTTCTTACGATCAGTTTATCTGATGCTTTGCCTGCTTTTCTTGTTTTATAGCCAAGAGCCGGTTTACCCCAAGGTGTTTTAGGGTGTCCGCCAGGCCCGGTTTTACCTTCACCACCACCGTGAGGGTGATCGCAAGGGTTCATTGTAACACCACGTACGGTTGGTCTGATACCTAAGTAACGGGTTCTGCCGGCTTTACCGATAGAAAGGTTTTTGAATTCCGAGTTACCTAATGTACCGACTGTTGCCATACACTCTTTTCTTACCATTCTCATTTCTGATGAAGGTAATTTAATTGTTACATAATTGCCTTCTTTAGCCATTACTTGAGCCGCGTTACCTGCTGCTCTTACCATAACTCCGCCACGACCAGGGTTAAGTTCGATATTATGAACGATAGTACCTAACGGAATTAATTCAAGAGGAAGTGCATTACCGACTTGTACCGGTGCTTCAGGCCCTGATACAATTACATCGCCTACGTTCAAACCTTCAGGTGTCAAGATATATCTTTTTTCACCATCTGCGTAGAATACTAACGAAATTCTTACGTTTCTGTTCGGATCGTATTCGATTGTTTTAACTGTTGCAGGTACGCCGAATTTTTCACGTTTGAAGTCAATTACACGGTATGCTCTTTTTACACCGCCGCCTTTGTGACGACAAGTAATTCGACCTGTGTTATTTCTTCCTGCTGTTTTCTTTATTGGTCTTAAAAGTGACTTTTCCGGAGTTGACGTTGTTACTTCTTGGAAATCGCTTTTGGTCATTCCTCTTTGTCCCGGAGATGTCGGATTTAATTTTCTTATTGCCATTTTAAATTTCTCCTTTGTTGGCTTTGTATCTAGTGAGGGACATGTGCCTGACGCCCCTTATGCTCGTTCTTGAGCTATTTAAACTCCAACGAGTTCTTCAATCGGATCTCCTTCAATAGTCACGATTGCTTTTTTAGAACTGTCAGTTCTTCCGAATTTATATCCCATTCTTTTTGAGTGAGATGGCATATAAACAGTTCTTACTTTTTTTACTTTTCTACCAGGAAAAGCTAATTCGATTGCTTGAGCAATTTCAACTTTTGTAGCGTCTTTATCAACTTCGAAAGTATATTGACCCATTGCTGTTGCGCCTACTGATTTTTCAGTGATTAAAGGTTTTTTAATCAAATCGTATAACTTTTCTGTATTTGTTCTTTCTTTACCCATTATTGTAACCTTTCAGTTAATTCGTTAACAGCAGCTTCTGTCATAATTACAGAGCCTGCTTCCAGTAAATCTTTTACATTTAAGTTTGACGGTAAAATCAATTTTACGCTTGGAATATTTCTTGCAGAAAGTTCCAGGTGTTGATTTTCGGCAGCTTTTGTATCAGCAACGATTAATACTTTGCCGCTTACTTTCAATGATTTTAACGCTGCAACCATTAATTTTGTTTTAGGTTCAACGATTGTTGAAAAATCTTTAACTACAATTAATTGGTCTTGTCTTGCAGACAATGCTGATTTAAGAGCCAATTTTCTTGCTTTTTGAGGCATATTGAAACTGTAGTCTCTTGGTTTAGGGCCAAATACTACACCGCCGCCGGCGAACAATGGTGAACGAAGCGAACCTGCTCTTGCTCTACCTGTACCTTTTTGTTTCCACGGTTTTCTGCCGCCGCCTGCTACTTCTGCTCTTGTTTTAGCGCAAGCAGAGCCTTGACGAGCGTTGTTTAATTGTCTTCTTAAAGCCAGGTGCATTACGTGCAAATTTGGTTCAACGCCGAAAACAGCTTCATTCAAAGTGATTTCGCCTAGTTTTTCTCCATTTGTACTTAATATTTCTTTTGACATTTTGTTTTTCCTTATCCTTTCTCACCTCTTGCTAGTTTAATATTTAAACTGCTTTATGTGGCAAGTTCTATATAGTCTTATACACTTAGTTCCACTTTGTTCTTGTAGGAACGATTGTTACCAATCTGCCTTCGCAGCCAGGAACTGAACCTTTTACTAATACTAATTTTTTATCAGTATCAACTTTAACCAATTTCAATTTAGTAATAGTAACTCTTTCATTGCCCATGTTACCTGCCATTCTTTTACCTTTGATAACACGGCTAGGAGTTGTACCTGCACCGATTGAACCCGGTTCTCTGTGATTTTTAGAACCGTGGCCCATTGGCCCTCTGCCGAAGTTCCATCTTTTTACTGTACCCTGGAAACCTTTACCGATTGATTTTCCTGTTACATCAACTTTTTCTACATTTTCAAGAACTGATAATTCGATTTTATCGCCTACTTTGTAGTCTTGAGGATTATCAACTCTGAATTCTTGAAGATGTCTGAAGTTTTCAAGATTATTCTTTTTGAAGTGACCGATTTCTGCTTTAGTTAAGTGTTTTTCTTTAGCAGGGATTGTGCCGACCTGGATAGCATTGTAGCCGTCAGTTTCAACAGTTTTAACCTGAGTTACAACGATGTCGTCAACTTTAATAACGGTTACAGGGATAGCTAATCCTTGTTCGTCAAAAATTTGTGTCATTCCAAGTTTTTTACCTATTACACCTAGTGTCATATTTTACCTTTCCTGCTCCCCCTACTTGGTGCGGACACAATTCCGCCCCTTATTCGGGTTTGCATTTTCTCTTGCGAGCGCTACGTCTTGCTTAATTACTTTACCTCTAGGGGATTTTCACCCCGCAACCTTTCGGTTGCTCCGATTGTTACGACCCTAAGACTTTCGTCTTATTCATGCACCAACCGGTCGCAGTTCACATTATATGCATAATGCTTATTTAATTTTCAAATGCCGGTATTAAAATTACAATTTAACTTCAATATCAACGCCGGCAGGTAAATCTAATCTGCTTAACTCTTCAGTTGTCTGTTGAGTTGGTTCGTATATATCGATAATACGTTTGTGTGTTCTGAGTTCAAAATGTTCACGCGATTTTTTATCAACGTGCGGTGAACGGAGAACACAATATATACGTCTTTTTGTAGGTAAAGGAATCGGGCCTGCTACTTTAGCGTCTGTTCTTTTTGCAGTTTCAACGATTTTGTCAGAAGATACGTCAATCAATTTATGATCGTAAGCTTTTAAACAAACTCTGATTCTTTGTCTTTTTGTGCTTGCCATTTTTATTCCTTTTCTTTTCTGTATTACTACACAATTCGGGGAGTTACTTAAAAAGGCCGCCCCTGCGCCCTTTGCCCGGAGTTAGCTATTTATAAAAAATTTCGGTATTTGTAAACATACTATTCCAAGCATAACGATAGTATTACAAACATAAATGCCTGTCAACAGAAAATTTGCGCCATTGTTTCAATTTTGTTACATTAAAAAAGCCGCTTTCCAAGAATGCGCAGAATTTACAAAAAAAATAAAAAAACGGTCATAAAATGACCGCTTTTTTTTAATGGAAAATATAATTATTTCTCAATTTCTTCTGCTTCTTCAGTTTCATCATTATCAACAACATCATCAGAATCTTCAGAAGCGCCATCTTGTTCTTCTTCCTCTGAAATTTCAACTTCGGATTCGTCTTCTTCAACAGTGTCCTCGTCGTCGGTTTCGGAATTATCTTCGCAAGCTTCTTTTTCTTCCGCTTCTTCAATTTCAGATTCTTCTTTTGCTCTTAACACAGGAATTGAAAGCATTAAAGCCATCTGGTTGCCCTCCTGTTCAAAATTAAGCTCAAGAGCATCTTTGTCCATTTCCACATACTTAGACAGCAGTTCAATTAACTCCTGTCTCATTCTTTGCAAGAGTTCCGGAGTAAGATTTGTTCTGTCCTGCATCAAGACAACTCTTAATCTGTTACAGGCAACATCTTTTGCATTTTCTTCTTTCTTTTCGGTCTGACGGAAGAAGCCTAAAATTGTATTGTAAAAATCTGTAAAAATATCTTTCATCTTACTTCTCCTTACCCATTAATCCTGAAAAGAATTTTTTTACTTTCCCCAGTAAGCTTGTATCTTCTTCAAGATTTAAGAAAGGAACATCCTCGCCGATAATTCTTCTGGCAACGTTGCTGTAAGCTTTACCAGCAAGAGATTTTTCATCGTTTACAATTGGTTCACCCTTATTAGTAGATGTAATAATACCCGTATCCTCAGGGATTATACCGATTAAATCGGCTGAAAGTATTTCAACAACGTCTTCTACGCTCATCATATCATTAGATTTTATAAGGTTTGGACGAACTCTGTTTAACAAAAGTTTGTAAGATTTGATTTCTTCTCTTGATTCCAGAAGCCCGATAATTCTATCTGCATCACGCACCGCCGACATTTCCGGAGTTGTAACTACAATTGCTTCGGAAGCACCTGCTACTGCATTTTGAAAACCTTGTTCTATACCTGCCGGACAGTCAACAAGAATAAAATCAAAATCTTTTTTAAGTTCTTCGCAAATATCTTTTAATTGTTCTTCTGTTACAGCAGTTTTATCTCTGGTTTGGGCTGCTGCAAGAAGGCAAAGATTAGGGTTTTTCTTATCTTTGACTAAAGCTTGTTTAAGCTTGCAGCGTTCTTCAACAACATCGACAATAGTGTAAACAATTCTATTTTCAAGACCAAGTAAAAGGTCTAAATTTCTTAATCCCAAGTCAGTATCTATCATAACGACTTTTTTTCCGGCACGGGCCAGGGCAGTACCAATGTTAGCATTGGTAGTTGTTTTACCAACTCCGCCTTTACCGGATGTAATAACTATTACTCGACCACTCATGGTTTCTCCTTTTATTTCTTTCGCTTGCTTCGGGTTTGATTCTAAGCACATCTGCATAATATTTCTTTCCTTCCGCTTACGCTTCATGTAATTTGTAAATCATAATATGTTTCTTATAAACCCTTGCTTCTTCAGGGGTATATGAATCAGTTTTTTGAACATACGGAGTGTTTACCGTATCCGGACGCCTGGCAAAAACTTCACCTATACGCAATTGTATAGCATTAAGTTTTAAAGCACGTATTCTGGAATAAGTATTACCGTCCGAGCCTGCGTGTGCAATTCCGCCAAGGATACCCCAAACAGTGATATCGCCTTTGGCAATAATTTCTGCTCCCGGATTTACATCACCAATGATTACTATATTACCCTCGGATGAAATGCTCTGTCCGGAACGAAGGGTTCTGTGTATGTACAGAGTCGGGAATTTTTCGGTTTCTTTATTATATTTTTTTATTTCATCTTTATCGTAACCGTCTTCAATTTCAACGATTTCAATTTCTTTTGATTCATTATTATTTTTAGGTTCTTCATCATCTTCCGGATAGCGTTCTTCAAAATCGCCTTCCCCGAAAATTTTGTCAAGCGCGGTTTCCAGTTCTGCATTTACGGTTTCATTTTCTTCTTCTTTTGCATTAATATCCAGAGCCGGAACAACATTTTCAATTTTAGATATTTTTATATCTAAATCATTGGCAGCTTCTTCTGTCATTTTTGAAGAAGTCTGAATAAACTCTATTTCGGAATCCATTGTTTCAATAAGAGCTCTCACACTTATAAGCTCCGAGATATTCAAATCAACACCGCCTAACTTTAGGCAGACTTTTTTATTCTTAGCTTCCGGCATATCAAGAATTCTGCTTAATTCATAGATAATTTCGGAAGTTTTTTTCGCATTGGCTAAATCGACAATAAAGCCGTTTTCTACATATCCCTTTTCCATTACTATTCCTTCCTGATAATCAGCGTTATTCCATGACAATACACGAAAAAATTTTCAACTTCAACGAAATATTGCAAATTGTAATGTTAATTTACGCAACAAGAGATACGCGGAATTTATCTAAACGTTTTGCCAGATCATCTTTTGTGATAACGCCATCTTTGTCAGCATCCAGCCCTTTATTTGCTTCGTAATAAATATCGCCGCGGCTTGCAAGATTATACAAGCTTGCCTTACCCGGAAGATAATTAATTGCGTATAAATCTCCTGCACTTAACGGATAATCGTTAGTGAATTTATATGATTTTGCAATCTTCAAATATTTTTCTACATAGTCCATTTGTTCGACTGCGTCCATATTAAGAAGCTGTTCTTTTGTAATATTAATACCGTGTCTGTTTAATTCTTTGATTGCCGGTGTTGTAAACTGGATTAACCCGACTGCACCTTGACCGGATTTATTTTGCGCTTTTGCATTGAGTCCTGATTCGGAATTCATTAAAGCAAGTAAATCTTCCGGTTTGCATACTAAATTTTTGGCAACCTGCTCAACTTTTGTTTTAAAATCCACGCTTGATTTTACTTCTGAAGATTTTACAGTTGATGTTGATTCAGGTTTAACAGTAGTATCAGATGATGCAGTGCCGGACTTTAGCTGTTGTTGTAGATTTGCAGACGCTTCCCGAGTTTTAGTAAGCAGCTCCTGAAATGAAGATGTTGAAAAAGGATTAACTGCCGGAATTTGCTGATAATGGTAATTAACTGAAGGATAATTGTAATTTTGCGGTTGTGAATACATATTAAAATTAAACAACGACGGAGTGGAAAAAATTCCACCCATCATTGAATAAGCACACATTGCAGAGGTATATCCCTGCATTGCACCCAACATAAAAGGATTAATCACAGGACGGCAGAAACAGCCGAATCCGCCGAATCCAAAATTATTACCAAATAAAAAATTCATTCCGTACATAATCTTTCCCTGTTAATCCCCGTTATATTAATAAAGTAATTTTCTTTTACAAAATTGACTTTTTTATGTACATGATGTAAAAAAATATTAACAATAATTATTATTAACTTATGTAAAAATTTGTTTTTATAGTATTATGGGTTAAGGGTAAGAGAATATTATGTTTAATGAGACCAAAACACACGAAATCACAGTCGACGTCGTAATTCTGACAATTATTAACAATGCTATTCAGGTATTGCTTGTTAAGAGGCTTAATGAACCTTTTAAAGATAAATGGGCAATCCCCGGAGGTTATGTAAGATTATCAGAAAACCTTGACCAGGCAGCTCTGAGAGTTTTAAAAGAACGTACAAATGTAGATAATATCTATCTTGAACAGCTTTATACTTTCGGAGACCCGCTTCGTCACCCTAATGCGAGAGTTATTACCTGTGCGTACTTTGCTCTGGTAAGAGCAGAAGATATTAAAATTGTTTCGTCACCGGAACTCGGCTGGCATAAAGTTTCAAACCTGCCGCCTCTTGCATTTGACCACAAAGAAATTATTGAATATTCCCTTAAAAGAACCCGCGAAAGATTAGAAATTTGCCCTGTTTGTTATCAGTTGTTGAATGAAAAATTCACCCTGACAGAAATGCAAAAATCTTATGAATTAATTATGGAGAAAAAACTCGACAAACGTAACTTTAGAAAAAAAGCACTTGCGACTGCCGGTTTAAGTGAACTGGATGAATATACAAAATCTTCATCCAAACGACCGGCAAGACTTTATACGTTTGAAAATATTCAGTTAAATTCTAAACGGGCTCATTTCATTTCAAACAAGAAAAAGGAGAAAAAATAAGAAATGGTTACATTTATCTGGATATTACAAATTATTTCCGCAATTATGCTTGTTATATTAATATTGCTTCATTCACCTAAAGGCGACGGAATCGCAGGGATTGGCGGAGCATCACAAATCTTTTCTTCACAAAAAAGTGCAGAAAAAGGGTTGAATAAAATTACGGCAATTTTTGCTGGAATTTTTGTTGTTTGTACTTTCCTTTTAGGTTTTGGAATTATTAAGTAAGAAGGTTTTTCCATTGGAAATCTTTTCACGCAACTGCCTTTACTGGGGCGAAGATAACCAGCAAATTTTACAATCAAAACACGTGGCAGTATTCGGGCTTGGCGGCGTTGGCGGGTTTTGTGCAGAAAGTCTTGCAAGAGCCGGAATCGGAGAACTTACTATAATTGATTTTGATACGGTTTCCAGGTCAAATATTAACAGACAGCTTATAGCATTGCACACAACTATCGGAAAACCAAAAACCGAAATCTTTGCAAGCAGGCTAAAAGACATTAACCCGAATATAAAGCTGAATATTATTGATGATTTTTATACGAATAATGATTTCGGAAACACAGACTTTGTTGCTGACGCTATAGATACAATGCGTTCTAAAATAACATTACTTGAGACCTGTGTAAATAAAAGGGTTCCTGTTATCAGTTCTATGGGTGCAGGAAACAGAATTGACCCGTCAAAATTGTATATATGTGATATTTCCGAAATTGAGAATAAGAGCGCACCGTTTGTTTCAAACATAATTTATCAGTTGAAAAAACGCGGGATAGAAAAAGGGATTACAGTCGTAGCCAGCCGTGAAAAACCATACGTAAAAGAAAAAATTTCTCAAACCGAAAGAATTACAACCCGCAATGGTGAAA
>DVIU01000044.1 GCA_018711035.1 Candidatus Scatousia excrementigallinarum | reverse complement strand
CTTATCGAGGCACACAATGCGGTAATCGGGATATTTCCCGAGCATATGAAAAATGAAATTGCTGCCGATAAATCCGGCGCCGCCTGTCACAATAATCGTCATTTGTTATTTCCCTCAATACAATCCGTCCAAGTATTTGCCGTCGAGCACATCTTTCAGATACTGCCCGTACCCGTTTTTCAACATGGGTTCGCAGAGCTTCATCGCCTGCTCCTTCGTGATCCACCCGTTGAGATAGGCGATCTCCTCAATGCAAGCGACTTTCCTCCGTTGGTGCGTCTCGACCGCTTTGATAAAGTTGGTTGCGTCCACCATACTTTCATGCGTACCCGTGTCCAGCCAAGTGAATCCCTGCCCGAGAATTTCTACGTGCAGGCTCTCTTTTTGCAGATAAATGCGATTGAGGTCCGTAATTTCCAACTCCCCGCGCGCAGAAGGTTTCAGACCCTTTGCGTACTCCACCACCTTATTGTCGTAGAAATACAATCCTGTGACACAATAGTTGCTCTTCGGCTGCTTGGGTTTCTCTTCCAAGGAAACCGCCTTGCCATTTTTATCGAACTCCACGATCCCGAACCGCTCCGGATCGTCGACATAATACCCGAACACGGTCGCCCCGTTTCCCTTCTCCGCATTTTCAACAGCCGCACGCAGACGTTTTTTCAAACCATGTCCTGCAAAAATATTATCGCCAAGAACCATGGCAACGCTGTCTTTTCCGATAAATTTTTCACCGATGATGAACGCCTGAGCAAGTCCGTCCGGCGACGGCTGCACAGCATATTGCAGATTCAGCCCGAGGCGATGCCCATTCCCGAACAATTCTTCAAACCGCGGTGTATCCTGCGGCGTGGAAATGATGAGAATATCCCTGATCCCCGCATTCATCAGCACCGAAAGCGGATAATAGATCATCGGCTTGTCGTAAATCGGCAACAACTGTTTGCTTGTGACTCTTGTGAGCGGATACAGTCTTGTTCCGCTTCCCCCCGCTAAAATGATTCCTTTCATTCGTTTACACCAAATAAAAAGCTCAATATAATCCTCAATTATTACTTAATGCATTTCGATATATATTATAAATCTCTTTTTGCTCTTTAATCTTCTTTTTTTTACAAATAACCGTATAAATTGCGAGTTTAAATTTTGCACGTCGCATTTTCTGCCTGATTACTTTTTCATAGTTCAATCCATGCTTTTTACAATAGTACTTATCAACAAGCGACAATCTTTGAGCAAATCGCACACTATGTTTATCATCATCCGCCTCCGTCCCGCCTTCTAAATGAATAATATGCTTATCTTTAAAATAAGCAATCTGCTTTGCCCCTGACTTGCATTTAATCCTTTTAATTAAATCTGGTTCCTCCTTATACATAAATATATTTTCATCAAAACGTCCCGCCTCCTCAAAAGCACTTCTTCGAACAAATAAATCTGCACCCGCTATAAACATTTTATTTTCTATATATTTATTTCGATAACAATACCAACGATTTTGAAAGAGCGACCAAATGCCTTCACGATCCATCATATAAAAAGAAGATGTTTTTTTTAAATTCTTATCTACTAATTGAAGTCCAAATAACGCTAAATTTTCATTGGCCTCAAATTTTGATACAGCAAAACAAAATATCGGCTCGACAAGGATGGTATCTGGATTTAAAAATAATAAATATTTTCCTTTCGACACCTCAAAGCCTCTATTATTTCCCGCACCGAATCCATTGTTTTCATTTTTGATCATAGTAATTTGTGGAAATTCATTGTGTATTTTGTTAAATAAACACATGTCCGGACTATTATCGGATACAATCACTTCCAGATCCTGACCGATGTCATTATATTTGAAAATTGAATTCAAGCAATTTCTAATTATTGAAATGTTCTTATAAGCTACAATAATAACTGAAAATATTTTATCCATTTTTATTTTATTAAATATGCTCTAAGTTAATAATTTTGTTCAAAAGGCTTCTCATCTTGGGGACAGAGTATTTAACATCTTTCCGGAATCATCAAATGAATTTTATTTGTACCACATGCATTGATCTTCATTTTATATAAACGCCCATAAAATAGTATTAACCATACAGTATAGAAAGAATATGAATCGAACTGTATATACAAATACATAACTAAATAAAACAGCATTCGGCTTCCTTTAGTCTTTTTCCATAATAAAAGAATCAGGAGAATGTAAAATACCAATCCAATATCCGCAATAATACGTATATGCCCACAGAAAAAAGATGTTTCCGTTGTCCCACGTAAGGCGATTATTTCATCTAAATATGGGTTTCGATATTCTAGCAAGGCTTCTTCGTAACCCATATTAAACGGATATGATGTGTTCCCTATTCCAAATCCAAATAATACATGAATCGGGTCTTGAAGAAATCCTTTTATAATTGCATTAATCCTAAAAAACCTTGAAGCTAATGATGCATCTGCATATATTCCCAAGTTTAATATTGACTGAAACCTTCCCTGGCGCAACATAATAGATGCTACCGCCACAAGGGCCACAACTCCAATCGCCATGCCTATCATTTTTCTCTTTATATTTTTTATATTTATAAACCACTTTATAAAAAACATGACGAAAACACACGCGGTATCGAGAAAGAATCTTGCACTAGCACCAGATAAGCAGGTTACAATAATATAACATACTAACAGAATTTTCAAATTCCTTATTTGGCGAACATTATCTTTAAAAATAATAATACACGGCAGAATAACACCATATAAATGCATCGAAATAAATGATGGCTCCGTAAAAGTAAACTGAAGCCGTCCAGAATAGTAGTATCTTTTCTCAAGATGCATTCTAAACGATTCAAAAATAGGAATTTTTAGCAACGAAATAAGACCATAGACAAGGGCAATAGTATAGGCAATAAAGATTAGCCTTAAAAACATTTTCGCGGAATTTTTTTTCTTTATGAAAAATATATCTATAGACAAATAAAATGTTATACCTAAACACAGTGTGCTCACACAATCAAATACGCCTCCTATAGTAGGTGTATAAAAGGCATAGTTAAACAGGGATAATATGATTATTACGAGTGATATCAATATTGCCTTATAGCTAATGCTCACATGTCTTAAATTCAACAATACATAACAAAATAAAATAATCGGCGAAATTGTTGCCCATCCAGATGACGGCGCAAAAAAGAGATTATCAAATGGAATAAAAAAAATTCCAAGATAAAATATAAATTCATCTATTTTGTGATTTGTTTTATTGCTCACCATTTTTATATCGAATCCGTTACATGATATATATCAGTTATAAACTGCTCTTTATTGGTTAGGAAAAATGATCCTGTCTTCATATCTGTTTCTTTACAGCCGCCCGTGTCAAAGGAAAGAACCTTTGCGCCACATGCCTGCGCTTCTAAATTAACGGTGGGATAATTTTCTTCCATCGTTGGATTGAAGAATACATCCGCTGAAGAATATAATTCAGCCAGCTCGTTTTGATCATTTGTACGCAAAATTGGTAAGATTCGCGTTTTATTTAATAGCCAACGTTTCTGTTTTTTTGAGACACCCACAACTACAATCTTCATTTTTTTGTGATCAATTTTTCTATCCAGCTGTACGAAGTATTGCAGCCCTTTTCTCTTATCCCACCTACTGGCGACACCTAAAATAACGACCTTCTCTTGCAACTCGTACTTTTCCAAGGTCTTTTTCGTATCGCGCGGATAAAATACGCTTTTGTCAATTTGATTCTTCTGTACAATGATCTTATATTTTCCGAGAAAAGACTGCCGTGCTAATTCAGCCATCCACTCCGATGGCGCAATCAAAAGTACTTTATCCACGTCAAGTGCTGTAAAACAACCTTTTTTATATCTAAAATTCTTTCGCGATCGATCTATAAATACTGATTTAGGATACGCCTCTTTTTGTGGACAATTCCCGCATCCCATCTTCCAATTTTCACAATCAACATAACTAAAATATGCACAATGACCGGTGAATGCCCAACAATCATGCAAGGTCCAACGGATCTGCTTTCCTGATTTTTTCAAATAAGCAAAAAGACGCGGATAGTTCAAATAATATCCGTGCAGATTATGAAGATGAATAATGTCTGGATTATACTCCCTCAAAAGCCCAATAAGTTTTTTTGTTTTAGATTTTGATTTCAGACCTTGGCAATCAAACAGCCTTGCAGCAAGACCATGAAGAAAAATATCTGCCCGCGAGGAAAAATTTACACTTGGTATTTCAGTTACTATCGGACCCCGTGCATAAAACAATTTACCCTCATCGCCCCTTGCTATAGATGAAGCAATTAGTGTTCTAGCAATTTTTCCTGTTGAACCATTGCTAAATGTATTAATATGTGCTATTTTCATCTTAATAATTTATCCTCGTTACTGGTCAATTGTACGAATCACACGTGCCGGATTACCTACAATAACACTGTTTGATGGAAACTCACCAGCAACCACCGCCCCAGCGCCCACCACACTGCCATCTCCCAACTTTGTTCCTTTCAAAATAATCGAATTACATCCAATAAAGCAATTCGCCCCAATGTATATTTCTTTCGAAGGAATTTCAATTTCTGCCTCATTTCTCTCGCGCGACAAAATATTTCTTGAATTGAAATCCAGTGGATGAAAATCATTATCTAAGATTTTACAATTTGCACCTATTTGAGTATTATCCCCAATATAAATTCCTCTTCGAGCATATATTGTTGCACCAGACATTCCCACATTGTTTCCAATTTTTATCTCTGCCGATCTTGTTCGTGCAACTACAATGGATCTACTATACAACCCCGCTAAATTGGAAAATATACTGCTTTTAATTGTTACATAATCACCAATCTCGATGCTTTTCCCATGATTAATTATAAGCGGCACACCCTTTAAAAGCAACTTTTTTCCATATTTCACTTTTTGCAACCGTAATAATAACTTCGCCCAATTACTGTTCACTGCACATTACTCTCCCCTAGTGACATAAACTGCTCTATATATCTCTGTATCGCAGTATCCTTCCGTAAGTATTGACAAAAATACTTATATCCCTGTTTCCCCATTTGGATACGCTGTTGTTTTGACATGTGAATAAAATTAGATAAATTATTATAAAAAGCATTATAATTGCCTGGAGACGATACCAGCCCGCATTGGGATTCCTCGATAATGGAACGTATTTCTGTCCCCTCCTCTAATACAGCAAGTACCGGCTTGGCCACAGCAGCGATTCCATAAAATTTTGAAGGACAGGAAACACCCTTGATTCCTTTTGCATTTACACACAAATGAACATCTGCTGCATTTAAGCTATATATAATAGAACTTTTATCTTGATATGGAATAAATTTAACATTTTTAATTTCGCAGCTCCTGACATACATTTGAAGTTTCTCTAACACACCTCCCGCCCCAACAAACACAAAGCACACTTCTCTCCCATCGAAAGATAGTGTTCGTGAAGAAAATTTTGCCATAACTTCAAGCAAATTTTCAAGATCATAATATAATCCAATGTTTCCAGAATACATAAAAATAAACTTGTCAATTAAACCATATTTTTGTTTAAAGTTGAATACGCCCGAATTGCCTTCTTCCAATGGATAAACCTGTTTCTCATCCACCCAATTAGGTATCATAACTGTTTTCGGCGTCTCTTCTCCGCGAAAACGCCTTTTTATTGTTTCAACTAAATCTCGGCCAACCGTAATCAGCAAGTCGCTTCTTTGACATGTGCGCTTATCTAACGCCTTCAAAATCTTTAACAAAATACCATTTTTACTATATCCAACCGCCTCGATTTGCTCTGGATTAAAATCCTGTATATTATAAATAAGCTTCGCTTTTTTCTTTTTTTTGCCATATACGCCCAACATTCCCCCTAAAATCGGAGGCTGTGAAATTGTAAAGATAAAATCGAAGTCCCCCAGGTGGCGTGTTGCTTTTTTAGCATTTTTATAATATGCAAGAATATTTCTTATCCGCTCCAGTTTCTTTCCTTTTGAAAACTCCGGAACCCCAACCCTGACAATATGAACACCATTTATATTATCAAAAAAGTATATTTTCCCCTTGTAAATCTTGTCGATCTTTCCCGAATAGGAAGGAACAACACAAATTACCGTTACATCAAAGATATCAGTAAGTCCCTCCGCCAACTCCTGCAAAAGTTGTCCAGTAGATGCCACATCGGGAAAATAATAATGAGCATATATTAAAACTTTCTTTTTTTCAGTCGACATAGCAATATTTCCCTTCATCTCTCCGCTCGCATAGGGTTATTTAAAAAGTCTTCGTAAGCCAGACGAATACCGTCTTTCAATTCTGTTTTATAAGTCCAGCCCATCTTCGTCGCCTTAGATACGTCGAGCAATTTCCTTGGCGTACCATTCGGCTTCGAAGGATCCCATTTTATTTCACCGTGATACCCTACCACTTCCGCGACCAATTCCGTAAGAGCTTTAATCGTAATCTCTTTACCGGTTCCGGCGTTTACCGTTTCATTTCCGCTGTAATTATTCATTAAAAAGACACACAGATTCGCCAAGTCGTCCACATATAAAAATTCACGAAGCGGACTTCCGTCGCCCCAACAGGTAACAGAGGGCAGTCCCTGTACCTTTGCCTCATGAAATCTGCGAATCAGCGCGGGAAGAACATGGCTATGGGTCGGATGATAATTATCATTCGGACCATATAGGTTAGTTGGCATTACCGAAATATAATCCGTACCGTATTGCCTGTTCAAAAATTCACAATATTTTAAACCGGAAATTTTAGCAAGCGCATATGCCTCATTTGTTTTCTCCAACTCCGATGTAAGAAGGCAACTCTCCGGCATCGGCTGCGGAGCCATACGCGGATAGATACAAGAAGACCCTAAGAACTCTAACTTCTTACAGCCGTTTTTCCATGCTGAATGGATAACATTCATCTCCAACATCATGTTATCATACATAAAATCAGCAAGCGCTTCCGCATTGGCAACGATCCCACCGACCTTAGCCGCCGCAAGAAAAACATATTCGGGCTTTTCCTGTGCAAAAAATGATTCGACTTCATCTTGCCGTGTCAAATCGAGCTCTTGATGACTTCTGGTAACAAGGTTGGTATATCCCTGCCGACGAAGCTCGCGTACGATAGCTGAGCCGACCATGCCGCGATGACCGGCAACATAGATTTTTGCAG
>DVIU01000043.1 GCA_018711035.1 Candidatus Scatousia excrementigallinarum | reverse complement strand
GGATATGCGGGGACAGACTTGTAAACTTACGAGATGCGAGGAAACATTTAAATGTTAATTAACAAAAATGACAGAAAATCTATTAGGTCTGTTTTTGGAAAAACTCTTGCCGAACTTGGCGAAAAAAATCCTGATATCGTTGTTATGGACGCAGATTTGGCATGCTCAACCCAGACAGGAATTTTTGCCAAAGCTTTTCCTGAAAGATTCTTTGATTCAGGAATCGCTGAACAGGATATGATTGCAACCGCGGCAGGACTGGCTTCAGAAGGAAAAATTCCGTTTGTTGCAAGTTTTGCAATGTTTGCGACCGGAAGAACTTATGACCAGATTAGAAATTCAGTCTGCTATCCGGAGTTTAATGTAAAAATTGTCGGAACTCACGGCGGAATTACTGTAGGTGAAGACGGTGCCAGCCATCAGGCTTTGGAAGATGTTTCTTTAATGCGAAGTATTCCAAATATGTCAGTAATAGTACCGGCCGACTGCTGTGAATGTGCTCAGGTAATTAAATTTGCGGCTGAAAATTACGGCCCTATGTATATTAGAATCCCGCGCACAAATGTTTGTGACATTTTTGATAATGATTATGAGTTTGACTTCTGCAAAGTTAAAGTAGTAGAAGAAGGTTCGGATGTTACAGTAATTACAAACGGCGAAACTCTTGCAGAAGTAATTGAGGCCGCAGAAATTCTGAAAAAGGACGGCTACTCTATCCAGATTTTACATGCTCCTGTTGTAAAACCGCTTGACGGAGCAACAATCATCGAAAAAGCAAAGCAAACAAAATTTGTAATTACTGTCGAAAATCACTCCATTATTGGAGGCCTTGGCAGCGCAGTTTGTGAACTTCTTGCTGAATATTACCCTATGCCGGTTCACAGATTCGGTATAAACGATACTTTCGGCCAGAGCGGTAAATGGGATTATCTGCTTGATTATTACGGTTTAACATCTCAAAAACTGGCCAAAAATATAAAAAAACAAATCGATATCTACCGTTTGGTAAAATAATTTAATAAGGATTAAGAATATATGATTCAATTCAGAGCCGTTACAAAAAAATACAAAAACGATAATTATGCATTAAAAAATGTCAATCTGGATATTTTATCAGGTGAATTCGTATTTATTGTAGGTTCATCCGGTGCCGGAAAATCCACTCTGATGAAGCTTTTGTATCATGAAGAATGCCCCACAAGCGGAACGGTTACTATTGGCGGAATTAACATTGCAAACCTTTCCAATGATAAAGTGCCTAATCTAAGACGCTGTATGGGAATTGTTTTTCAGGATTACAAACTGCTTCAAAATATGACGATTTATGATAATGTAGCTTATGTCATCAGAACACTGGGCATAAGCTCAAGAGAAATTAATGCAAGGGTTACCGGTGCATTAAAGATAGTAGGCTTATATGATAAGATGCATGCCACCCCTGCTGAACTATCCGGCGGAGAACAGCAGCGTGTCGGAATTGCCAGAGCTATCGTTAACGGGCCGCCACTATTAATTGCAGACGAACCGACAGGGAATTTAGATCCGAAAAACTCTATGGAAATTATGCAAATTTTAGATCAAATTAACCAGAGAGGAATTACGGTCATTGTATCCACCCACGACAGTGCTATGGTGGATTATTTCAGAAAACGTGTTATCACTCTTGATAACGGCGAAGTTGTAAGGGATATTCAAGCAGGTACTTATGAATAATTCAAAATTAAAAATAAAGAAAAAAGTAAAAAAACACATTCCAAAAGACT
Source organism: Candidatus Scatousia excrementigallinarum (assembly GCA_018711035.1). Classification (GTDB taxonomy): domain Bacteria; phylum Cyanobacteriota; class Vampirovibrionia; order Gastranaerophilales; family Gastranaerophilaceae; genus Scatousia; species Scatousia excrementigallinarum. The sequence goes on along the minus strand of DVIU01000043.1, from coordinate 6,295 downwards.
GGTTGTGCGAATTAAGAATATTATACAGATTAACGATGGAAACTTTTTATGATATCAAAAGAACCGGTATCGTAAATCTCGTTATCATAACAACTATGGCTGCGATTCTGACCATATTCGGAGCATTTTTCAGGAGTGCAATGTCAATTTCAGCTTTTGCACATGAACTCGGTAACGTACTTGAGATTTCTGTTTACCTTAAATCAGGCACCGACACAAATATTGCAAAAAACAGGATTAAAGAATTTGAACATGTTGAAAATGTAAAAATTATTCCGAAAGAAGAATCCTGGACGAATTTACAACGTGAAATGAATTTGCCTGATATTAGTAATCCGCTGCCGGATACTCTGCATGTTAAAGTAGATAAACCGGAAAATATATCATCTGTATTTAACAATATAAAACAACTGCAATCGGTTGAAGATATGAGCTATGCACAGGATTTAGCAAAGAAAATCCAGGCATTGAATCACGTTGTTAATACCATTACCGTTCTTGTTGTAATTATTATGGGTATTCTGACTATTACAATTATCAACAATACTATACAGCTTGTAATTCAGTCGAGAAAAGATGAAATTGAAATAATGCGTTTAATGGGTGTTTCAAACTGGTATATAAGATTCCCTCTTATTATGCAGGGAGCTTTTTACGGATTTTCCGGCTCTTTAATTGCCATTATTCCGCTTAATTTTGTACAAAACGGACTAAATCACATGCATCAGTTCTTTATTGTACCGGCACCGCTTTACGCACAGAGTGTTGTATTATTTACAATGTTTGCTATGGGTATTTTATTCGGTGCAGGCGGAAGTTTCCTGTGCATAAAAAAACATCTCCAAGTTTAATTTATTATGAATCATATTTTATTAATTACAAATGAAAATAAAATTATAGAGACATTTCCGGAGAAACTTATTTTACTGAGAGAATCCGATGAACTGTCGTATTGTGATTATAACGACGCTCCTGATATAGTTTTCTCTGATAAACCGGATATTGTCATTATTCATGAACACAGCGATAAGCAGAAAACTTTAAATCTTATTAAATATATTAAAACTCAAACAGAATCTGTGCTTCTTTTAATAGACAAGTATGACAGAGATTTTATCCTGAGCGCATACGATGATGGTATTGATGATTACTTTCTGGTAAACTCAGACCCATCTGAAATTTCAATCAGAACAGTCAATTGTATTAAAAAAGATAGTTTAAAAAAAACAATAAAAAGATATGCTGATTATCTAAAACAATATGAAATATTAGACAATGAGGACGAATTTATAAGTAGTAAATCTTCTCAACAAATAATTGACAGAGAATTGCAGAAACGAAACTTTGCTAAAGGTGCGCTGATGGTAATAGCTCCGGATGAAGCGGGCAAGGTTACGTATTCATCTTCCAAAATAGCACTTGCCATAAAAAAATCAGTAAGATTTTCTGATATAATCTTACACTCAAGCGGAACTAAGATGTTTATCTTAATTTATGAGGGAGGAATATCAGGAGCTGTAACAATTTTAGACAAAATTAAACAGGAGCTTAATGGTGAAATTTCCATCAAAGCCGGAATCTGTGAAATCACTTCTAATAAATTTGCAGTTCTGGAAAAACATGTTCAGTGTGCACTGTCGGAAAGCCTTTTATCCGGTCAGGAGCTCGTAATATATTCACAAGATAATAATCAACAAGATGAAAACTGGCTTGAACCTCCGAAAGAAAAGAATTACAAACTATTTAAAAATGCTTTTAATAAAAAACTTGAAAAAGTTATAGCACCTGTTTTCTACAGACTGCAAAAAAGCTGGGAAGAAAAATTGTTTAATACAAAAGTTGAACAATACACAGATGAAAATCAAAGTATTTTCAGATTAACTAATCCAAAACAGACAAGTCTTTTAAAGATTGTCTATCCGGGATTTGCCAAAGTTATAGTATACATTACCCATGAAGGGTTGGACAGCCCTGAAAACAGCGAGATTTCACTTGCTTTGAATCAGATTAATAATAAAGAAATTACAAATATAGTTGAAAACTTTATACGTGAATTTAAAAGTACAATTGAATAAGGAGAAAGAATATATGAATACACTAAACGCTGATAACAGTCTTGTTCTGATAATTGATATACAGGAAAGATTAGTCGGTGCATTAGACAAAGATATAGTTGTCTCAAAAGCAGTCAAAATAGCAAGTGCAGCGAAAGTTCTCAGGATTCCGGTTATGGTAACTGAACAATATCCTAAAGGACTTGGAAATACAGTGCCAATGTTAAAAGAGGTTCTGGCGGCGGATACTCTTGTTGTCGAAAAAACATCTTTTAATGCGCTTTTAGAAGACGGAATGGCTGAGAAAATTGCAAGCTACGGTAAAAAACAAATTGTTATCTTCGGTATTGAAACACATATTTGTGTACATCAGACAGCAGCGGCATTAATCGAAGCCGGATATGATGTTTACGTAATTAAAGACGCCTGCGCAAGCCGTAATAAATATGAATTCAAACAGGGAATTGACATTATGCAGCAAAACGGTGCAAAGATTTCCTGTGTGGAAATTGCATTATTTGAATGGTTAAAAGGAGCAAGAAATCCTAAATTCAAAGAAGTTCAAGCATTGATTAAATAATTAAGCGGGGGCACAATAACTGCCCCCGTTATTTTACCATGGATAATCATCTTTAATCTGCCAGCCGTCCATGACAATCAATGCAGCACAAAAAGCTCCACCCTGCTTACGATTACACGCTCTGTAGTCGCTGCCGCCGACAATTTCTTCTCTTTTATATCCGAGTTCGGTTGTACCACCGTCAACAGTTCCTACTCCGTACGGAAGCATACCGCCGTCAGGCTGGACAGATATTGCAAATAAATCCTTACCATATTGATTAGGCTTTTTAAAACCATTCAAATCAATTATAAATACAACATACCGTTTTTTATCTGCTGTTTGATTAGTTTGAATAGTTATCATAGTTCCATCATTAAGAACTATTTTAGGGTTATGAAAATAATCAAAAAAGCCGTCATGAAGTTTTCCATCTGTACCATAAGTATGATAACCAGAAGGAAATTCAGAAGTTTTGTATTCTTTTATAACCTTAAAATAAGGTTTAATATACTTATTGTTAAAATCTGATGAACTTAGAGAATAATCCCAGTAGGCAGGAGATTCATAATCTCTTTCTGCGTTTTTTATTGCCTGCGCAATAAGCGAGTAAACTTTTTGTAACTGTGCTACAGTTTGCTGCTTTTGATATTTATTTACCAAAGCGGGCAATGTCATTGATGCCACGATTCCGATAATTCCTAATGTGATTAAGACTTCCGCGAGGGTAAATCCCTGCTTAAAGCTAAGCTGCCCCCCCCCCCGAAACTCGCTCTACAATTGACTTTTGCATAACTTCCTCCTTTTTTCTTATTATAACATATATCATTACGCCCTGCAACTTGCCTAAATTTGCCGGATATCTTTTGAAATCTGTTCTTTTAATTCATGTATAGAGTCAAATTTTTTCTCGGCACGAATCATCTTTAAAAATTCCACAGAAATTTCCTCACCGTATATATCTTTGTCAAAATCAAGTATATGGGTTTCCAAAGAGCATTGATAATTATTTGAAACGGTAGGGCGGATTCCAAAATTTGTAATCCCTTTATAATTTTTGCCATTGTAATGCAGGACAACTGAATAAACCCCGAAGGGCAAATCTATAAGCTCAGGAGGATACATTAAATTAGCTGTTCTAAAACCGATTTTGCGTCCGAGCTGCTGACCTTTTACAACTTCTCCTGATATTGTAAAATTATATCCGAGCATTTCATTTGCATTTTTGATATTACCTTCAGAAAGTAGTTTTCGAATTTCAGTACTGCTGATTGTATCATTTAGTAGTTTTTGAGGCGGAACTTCAAAATACTTGTAACCGTATTGAGACTGCATTTTGGTCAGCAAGTCTACTCCGCCGGATTTTTTAGAACCAAAATAATGATTAAAACCGGTTGAAATAGATTTAGGAGAAAAATTATCAATCAAAATGTTTTTCAGATAATCCCCGGCAGAAAGCATACAAAGTTTTGCATTAAAATCCAAAATGTAAACATAATCAATACCAAGTGCTTCAATATGTTTGAGCCTGTCCTCTCCGGTTAAAATATATTTAGGGCAAACACCTCTAAAAAAACAGCAAGGATGGTCTTTAAAGGTAATTACAGCAGACCTGTTACCATTCTGCCGTGCAAATTGAACAGCAGTTTTGATAACCTTCTGATGTCCTTTATGCACACCGTCAAAATAACCGAGTGCAAGGGATAAATCCGGATTTTTATTTAACTCTGTAAATATCTGCATAAGATAATTATATTACAAAATAATCTACAAGATACTAACCAATAAGATTGTATAAAAGGATTAAAATTATATTATTTCAACAGCTTAAAAAACGGAAAAGAGATTTCTGGCAATGTAAATTTTCTTCAAGGAAAATATACAGGATTAATTCTGGATGAAGGATATGAAAGATTCAGAAGTGAGTTTATTAAAACCATCATAGAGAAATTCAAAACTTCAATGGCCAAAGGCAATACGCGTAATAAACTCGGCTATGACGATTAAAAAAGAAGCCCATTTAAGGGCTTCTTTTTTATTTATGTGTTACCGTACTTTTCAAATGAAGTTCTCTCAATTGCTGTAATGAAGCTTCACCCGGCGCGTCACTCATCAGGTCTTTTGCACCGGAATTTTTCGGGAATGCAATAACATCACGGATAGAATCAGTTCTTGCAAGTAAAGCAACAAGTCTGTCCAAACCGATTGCGAGACCTGCATGAGGCGGTGTCCCATATTGAAGCGCATTCACCATAAAACCGAATTTTTCTTTAGCTTCTTCTTCGGTTAAACCGAGAGCTTTAAAAATTGCAGATTGAACTTCCGACGAGTGAATTCTGACACTGCCGCCGCCGAGTTCTGTACCGTTATAAACAATATCATAAGCAATTGATTTAACGTTACCCAAATCACCTGATTTAAGTTTGTCTAAATCTTCAATACAAGGTGATGTGAACGGATGGTGCATAGCCATAAATCTGTTTTCTTCATCTGACCATTCAAACATAGGGAAGTCAACAACCCATAATAAATTATGTTTGCTTTCATCAATCAAATTCAACGATTTACCGAAGTGAAGTCTCAATCTTCCCATAATGTCATAAACTAATTTTGGTTTATCTGCAACAAAGAATATAATATCACCGGCTTCAGCACCTGCGCGTTCCTGAATAGCCTTAGCCTGTTCATCTGTAACAAATTTCAATACAGGAGATTTAGCAGTACCGTCTTCATTGTAAATGATATTTGCAAGAGCTTTAGCACCGAATGATACAGCAAGTTTTGTAATATCATCAATATCTTTTCTTGAGAACTTAGCACCGCCAGGAATTCTGATACCTCGAACAATACCGCCATTTTGCAATGTCTTTTTAACAATATCAAAGTTTGATTCAAGAATAATATCACCGATATCAAACAACTCAAGGCCGAAACGTGTATCAGGTTTATCGGAACCGTATCTGTCCATTGCTTCCTGCCAAGGCATTTGAATGAACGGAGGTTTAACCTCAACACCTGCTGCTTTGAAAGTATCAACAATCAAGCCTTCAACAACTTTAATAACATCCTGCTGTTCCACAAACGACATTTCAATATCAATTTGAGTAAATTCAGGCTGTCTGTCAGCACGAAGGTCTTCATCTCTAAAACATTTTGCAATCTGGTAATATCTTTCAAGACCTCCAACCATTAATAATTGTTTGAAAATTTGAGGAGATTGCGGCAATGCATAGAATTTGCCTTCCTGAACACGGGAAGGAACCAGATAATCTCTTGCACCTTCAGGAGTAGTTTTAATTAAAATAGGAGTTTCTACTTCAAGAAAATCAAGGTTATTCATATAATTTCTTGCAGCCTGAACTATTTTGTGACGGAGAACAAGTTTATCTTTCATCGCATCACGTCTGATATCAAGATATCTGTATTTAAGACGAATATCTTCCGAAACATTTTCGTCATCAAGCACAAACGGCAGAGTTTTTGCTTCCGAAAGAATTTCAATACTTTCAGGATACATTTCAACCTGACCTGTAGGGTATTTTTCATTATAAGTTTCTTCCGGTCTTTTTGAAACTTTGCCTTTTACGGTAATTACATATTCTGTTCTTACTTTTTCCAAAACTTTATGAACCTGCGGGTTAATCTGCGGGTTTGCAACAATCTGGAAAAATCCGCTTCTGTC
>DVIU01000042.1 GCA_018711035.1 Candidatus Scatousia excrementigallinarum | reverse complement strand
CTTTTTTATCCCATTTGGTAATAAAGTTCCATACTTTTTGCCATTCATCTTCATTCACTATCGCCTCAAAAACAGGCTCAAGGAAAGTCTGTATCTCATCAATTACAACAGAAAATTCAAGTGTATCATCCTTGATATTCTTCAAGAAATACTTCCACCGTTTCTGCATATCTATATCATCTGCAAGGGATATAACTCGCTTGAAGCTATCCTTATCATAGGGCGTTCCGCGCCGCCGCAAGGTTTCAAAAATTGCCTTCTGTAATCGTGCTACATTAAAATCAAAAGTCCTTGCCAGATAATAGATGTCATGAAAATCTTTCATTCGGCTGGTCAGCTCAAAGCGTTGCAGAATAGTGTCGAACTTTTCCGCAATGGTGCTTTCCAGAGAGTAGGTTTTGATAAAAGGTGCCTCAAAATCTGGGAGCTGTGTATTGATTTTGCGTTGTTCTGCCTTTGGTACAATAACATCTCCAACACCTATATCCACATTAAAAGGCACTCGTATATTTTTTATCTGTCCTATAATCTGAGTACTGACGCCATGATACTTTCTTTGCGGAGAAATCTCCTCAAATCCTTTTGCAGTCATATTGATATAGTTGTTGCCCGTGGGAGTGTCAATAATTTTGCAAATTAAACCCTTAACATCGTCTATGGAATTAGAGTATCCACGGAGCAGAAAATCAACGTCAATAGTGGCTCTGCTTTCAAAATTTGTAATGGTATAGATAAATAAGCCGCCTTTTAAAACCAGAAAATTATCATATCCTGATTTTGAAAGTTTTCGCAAAAATTCCTCCTGCATAAACAGCTGTAAGCACTGTTGATAACTAATACCGGATGCTTTTGCTTTATTTTTAAGCTTTGCAAGAACGGATGCTGCTATATCTGCCATTATAACCACACTCCAATCAAATCTTTGACGCGTTTTTGAACTCGCAATTCTTTTGCATAACGCATAAGGTTGGGAATATTTTTTTGAGGATCCTTTACATAACCTTGAATGGATTTATTAAAAATTTCCCTATCCATTTTATTCATGTTTTTAAGAACATCGCACATTGTGCGATCGCGGTCATAAATACGAACCGGAGTAAAATCTATTTCACCTTTTGTTTCACCTATGAGTAACAAATCGGATTCGATTCGATAAGCCCTGACAAACGGATAGTCTATTTTCGTGCGCTGTCTTGATGCATTTTTGTCTATTGCTATATGCCATTCGGCAGGGTTCCTGTCACTATAGCTGTAATAGAACAATGCTGTTTCCATGCAGAGGATTGCGTCTGGGAATAGTTTGTTTATAATAACAACTTCTTTGCAATCATTATCTTCAATCCAATGGTAGTAACCTCTTTTTACCTTTTCAATCATGCCTTTTTTTAGCATTTGCTGAATATCTCTGTAGTACAGTTTTTCCAAATTCAATTGAGCTGTCGTCATAATATAATCATACTTTGTGAATATCTGTTTAAGATATTCTGTATTTAGTTTAATCATAGTCACACCTCTGTATTAAATCACACCTTGATTTTTAAATTGTGGTGTGATTTAATGCATTATATCAAATATCTGTTATACTGTCAATAACTTTATAAACTTTTGTGTTACTAATTTGCTGATATTAAATTTTTAATGTTTACTCCGTATACCGCAGCCATATTTTTAAGCTCAGTCAGCTTCATTTGCAATAGCTCCGGCTCGTTTGCCCATAAATCGGTATATATCCTTAGTGCAGTTTTAAAATACATTACGGCAGTGTCTTTATCACGCATTTGTGTATAGATACAGCCTATATCCCACGCCAGATTGGCGTAGTCGCTGCTGTTTTCCGAATTGTATTCCTTAACCGCGTTCGCACAGCGTTTTAACGCCTGTATTGCTTTTCTCGGTTCTCCCATACTGGCAGCTAAATTAGCGTAGTTGCAAACCTGAATAACCGCGTCATTAGTAAAATCAATACCGCTGTCAACAAGCGTTTGATACGCAAGCTCCATATAATATTTAGCTTTATCAAGCTGATTTTCAGTGTGATACAAACCGCCGATATTACCGTAAATATTCGCCGCTAAATGCGGATTGACCGTCGCTATTTCCTCACATAGCTTGACCGCCCGCTGCTCATATTGCAAAGCCTTTTTATGATTTTTATTGCATATATGTTCGTACGCAGCTTTATAATCAAGCAGTATAGCCTTGTCCTCGTTCGTATCAACAAGCGATTGCAATTCTGATATAATTAGCTCCATTCCCGAACGGTAAGCATATTTCTCCATATATGCAAACACATCTTTAAGAAACAGCTTATACCGCTCTGTATCGTCATTATTCGCAATATCTATTGTGTTCTCAGCTATTTTAAACAAGAGCGTGTGATACGGTAAATCTAAACCGTGATATAGGCACAGTATCCTTACGGCTTCAATTAAGTTTATACAGCTTGATATGCCCGGTTTTGTATCGTCTATGGCAATTTCCTGTATAAGTGGATGGAGCGTGATTTTTCTGTAATCGTTTTCTTGTATAAAGCCGTATTCTATAAGCTCATTTATAGTGTTAAGATTATTCAATCCTATCCATTTCGCCAACATTCTCGGATTTATTCCATCATACGGTATCAGCGTCATACAGCGCATAATTTTGACAGCTTTATCCGATAACCCTATCAAGGACAACAGCTTATGGATATGCTCATAATAGGTCGCTTTTGAGCTTGTACCATCCTTTACGATGTTGATTTTATCATCTGTGTGAAGTACGCTCTTTGTGCTTTGAAGCTCCGTTAACAGTCTGCATGGCTCCAAGATCCCAGAAGTCAATAAGCGTGCTGCAAGTTCTACCGACAACGTATGGTAGTGCAATTCATTGATAATGTTTTCAACCACATTAGTATTACTTCGTGTATCTGCATAGAAATATTCTGATAACGTTAAAAGGCTTTCAAGCGGCATTTCTTTTAGCTCAAAGTATGTATAATCCTTAAAACGACTTCGCGTGGTAAACAATATTTTGCATCGATATTTCATTATCACGTCAAATAATTCATCGTCTGATGCGGTGATATTAAAATTGTCGATAATTATTAAGGTGTCTTCTTTTAAGCTCCTCAAAAAGCGGTTATGCTTTTTTAAGAGAATATTCTTGCCGTCCGTAAGGCTATCATCGGCGAAATCACAGTCTGTAATCATTTGCTTTAAACTGCCGCCATAGCTGAAATACAGAATGTTCGTGTATTCCTTTTTGTATTTTTGAGCATACATTTTAACAAACTCACTTTTACCTATACCGGCAATGCCCTGAATAAAGATCTTGTTTTCATCTTCTAACATGGTATGCAGTTTTTCAAGCTCGTTATCGCGGCCGCAGAAATGCTTACAGGGTTTGGGGACAAGACTGTATATGTAATCCTTTGTCTGAGGAGAAAGCGCTCCGGAAGCGATCAGCTTCTTTGTGTTAGCATCTCTTTTTATGAATTTCCTTTCCATTCCAAAAAAGACAAGCTTACTAATGAAGTTTGATATATCAGCATCATCTTTGTATGGATAATTGTCTGCAAGCTCTTGCTTTTTTGTTTCAGATACAGTTGTATCACTCATCAGCAGATCATACAGTTCCGTAACAGCCATATCTTTATCATAAAACAAAGGCAATATATTTTCTTCAATATCAATAGCCATAGCTTCAAGATTGCCAAGCGCAGAATAATACGCTGTGATTTTAGGGCTTAGTTTTGCAGTACCATTCAGCCAACGGCATACAAGTCCGTTGTCAAAATCGAAATCTTTGGCTTCATCGCTTTCCATAAAATCTTTAAAAAGCTCATACATAAAATCAATTTGGTTTATATTTTTGCTCTCACCGATAAAGTCCATAAGAATCTTTGCGGTAGAACAGAAATCACATATCTTCACGATCCACACCTCCGATTTTGTCAATTTACGGTCAAATTCCACTCAATGTAAAATATCATGATTTATATTATACTACCAGTATAACACAAATCGTTATAAAAATATATAGAAATGAGAACAGCAATTATTAATATTTTGTAAAATAATTCGACATTTTCTATTGCATTTTATCTCATCTTGCGGTAAAATAGTAATATACAAAATATCTTGAATTGCTGTTTCGGAAAGGAATAAAAAATGAAACAGAAACAGCAGTATAATAAAATAACGGCTCTTTATTGCAGACTGAGCAGAGATGATGAATTTAACGGCGACAGCGTGAGCATACAGACACAAAAGGCAATGCTAAAACATTACGCAGATGAAAACGGTTTCGGTAACTGCCAATACTTCATAGACGACGGATACTCAGGCACTAACTACAACCGTCCCGATTTTCAGCGGCTCCTCTCAGAGATTGAAGCAGGCAAGGTCGGAACGGTCATAGTAAAGGATTTATCCCGATTAGGCAGAGAGTATTTGCAGACGGGATATTACACCGAGGTGTTGTTCCCAAAACATAATGTTAGATTTATCGCAGTCAATGATGGTATTGACAGTGATAACGGTGAGAACGAATTTGCTCCGTTCAAGAACATCATAAACGAATGGTATGCAAAGGATATTTCCAAAAAAGTTCGTTCGGCGTACAGAACAAAGGCTCTGAAAGGCGAATACACGGGCAGACGCGCTCCATACGGCTATATGAAATCGCCGGAGGATAAGCACAAGCTCATTCCCGATGAACACGCTCCTATTGTACAGCGCATGTACCGTATGGCATTGGAGGGTAAGACCTGCACCGAGATTGCATATACTCTTAAACAGGAGCATATACCAACTCCCGGAGCGTATACAAGGGATAAAAACGGCGTTCTACAGAAAACGGAGGGCATACAGTTTCCGTATGATTGGATAAAGCGCGGCGTACAGGTTATTCTTCAAAATCCTGTTTATATGGGCGATATGGTCAGCCAGCGGCGCACGTCAAAATCATTTAAGGATAAGCGCGTTATTGTAAGACCGGAAAGCGAGTGGATAACCGTTCCGAATACACATGAGCCGCTTGTCAGCCGAGAGGATTTTGAAACGGTACAGAAGCGTATCAGCGTTAAGAAGCATTTTAACGAAGCCAATCCCGATAATATCTTTAAGGGTTTGCTTGTATGCGGAGAGTGCGGAAAAACAATTGTATACAAAAAGGAACACAGCGTTAATCATACTCCGAAATATAAATGCAACAGGTATGTAAGGCATGGTAGAGGCAGCTGCACACCTCATTCAATAAATGCTGATGATTTAAAGGCCATTGTATTGGAAGATATAAACCGCCATATCGCGCTTTCAAGCAATGATAGGTCATTATACATAGAGCGGTTTATTAATCGTTCTGACAGCCAAATACACGATGAGAAAACCTCTTACCAAAAGGAAATGCAGAAAACAAAACAGCGTCTTGACGAGCTGAATATAATCCTGCAAAACCTTTACGAAGATAAGGTTTTTAAACGCATTTCCGAGGAACGGTATTTCGCGATGTCCGCAAACATTGAAAAAGAGGAAGCGCAGCTAAAAGAGCGATACAATGAGCTTCAAATAAAGCTCACTCATTATACAAAGCAGAGCAAATCCGTACAGGAATTTGCGGATTTACTCGAACAATACACAACGATAACCGAGCTTGACGCGGTTTTACTGAATACCTTGATTGAGAAAATCGTTATCCATGAACAGATAGACGAGGACGGTAACAAAGTAATGCCGATTGAGATCTACTATCGATTTATCGGGAATGTCGGTATCGGTTCATAACATATGATTTTTAGGGCAGTTCTCATGACCGCCCATTACAGGAAAGTTACCGCCGCAATAAACAACTCACTTGCATAACTGCGTGCGCCGTTGTCGCCGAACCGCTGAAGAAGTCGAGAATAATAGAGTCCTGTCCCAAATTAGCGACCCTAAGTATACGGCTAAGTAATCTGACCGGTTTTGGGCCGTCAAAATATCCTTTATCATCAAATATTTTCTTTAATTCTTGCCGTCCCTCTTGATTATGTCCGACATCCTCATATCCCCATATTGTCAACGGAACAACCCCATTTTTTACTTCTGTTAAAAACTTTTTGACAGCAGGTACATTATCTCCGTTTTCCCCAAACCAAATCCTATTATCTTTAACAAGCTGTTCAAAATTTTCTTTGGATGTATTCCAACAACGACCTTTTGCGGGATAAACTATTCTTCCGCTTGGTGTAGTAATTGGATAATCATAATTTGCAGAGTAGGTTTTAACTGTCATATCCGCAGGCTTCCAAACTCCACGCGGGTCATTGTCCCTATTTGTATATCTATCGTTTTGAGCATCACTCCTCGGTAAAAGCTGAGGATGCCAATTATTTTTATTTTTGGCATAAACCAAGATAAAATCATGATTGTCACTAAACCACTGAGCATCGTTGGCAGGTGAATATTTCTTTTCCCAAATTAAATTTGCAACAAAATTATCCTCTCCGAACACTTCATCGCAAAGTTTCTTCAAGGATATTTACCTTGTGCTAAACTGTTTATGGTATTAGATGAGTCTTTCATTTTAATATCCTCCGATTGTGTATTCCTTTTCTGACTGGCAGGTCAGTTCTTATTTTACACAATCGGAGTCTTTTTTTCAAGACTCATCGGTAAACCTCTTTTCAACCACGCGACTATCGCGTGGTTTTCGTTATACAAAAAACTGCCTGCGGCATTTGCCGAAGGCAGGTTTTAATGCAGATCGACTTTTACGCTTTTCTGATCTTGACGACTCTGCCACCCGTCAGCGCGATCATTTTGACCGCGGGGAGAG
>DVIU01000041.1 GCA_018711035.1 Candidatus Scatousia excrementigallinarum | reverse complement strand
ATTAGGCGAAATGAAAGAATATGCAAAAGGAACTCTTTGCACAGAGCGTCCTAAGAATGCAGATTTCGGAGACTTTGCAATAAATGTATCTTCCCTTGCCAGATATGCAAAAATGGCTCCTCCAATGATTGCCAATACCATAGTTTCTTATATAGACAAAAAAGACAATGAATATACAGTAATCGCAGGTTTTATCAACTTTAAAGCCGGAAAAACTCTGCTTACGAATGCTGTAGATGAAATTTTCCAAAAAGACAAAAATTACGGAAAACCTGAAAATGTTAAAACAGAAAAAATTCTGCTTGAATACATCTCTGCAAACCCTACAGGCCCTTTCCATATAGGCCATGGACGCTGGGCTGCAATGGGTTCGGTTCTTGCAAACCTTCTAAAATTCTACGGACACGAAGTTTATCAGGAATTTTACATTAACGACGCCGGCTCGCAAATTAACAAACTCGGTAATTCCCTGGCAATCAGAATACGTCAGGAACTTGGAGAAGATGTTGATTTTCCTACAGACGAAATTGAAAGAAAAAATTATTATCCCGGGGATTATTTAATTCCTGTGGCTAAGAAATACCTTGAAACACATAAAGGGCTTCCTGATGACGTAAAAGAATTGAGCGATTTTGCAAAAAAAGAAATGGAAGATTTGCAAAAAGCACTTCTTGATAATTTTAAAGTTCACTTTGATAATTTCTATTCAGAATTATCACTACACCGCTCTGGTAAAGTTGATGAATGTGTTCAAAAACTCAAAGACAGCGGCAAAATATATAAGAAAGACGGTGCAGACTGGTTTAAATCATCTGATTACGGAGATGATCAGGACAGAGTAATCAAAAAAGCAGACGGTTCAAATACTTATCTTACTGCTGATATAGCATACCATATTGATAAACTTGAACGCGGATATGACAGGTTAATCAATATCTGGGGTGCAGACCATCACGGTTATGTTGCGCGCGTCAGAGCCTCAATTGAAGCCCTCGGATATGACCCTGATAAACTCGAAGTACTTCTGGGTCAGCTTGTTAATCTTGTAATCAACGGTAACGAAGTTCGTATGGGTAAACGAAAAAATATGGTTACTCTTGAAGATTTGATTGATGAAGTGGGAGTTGATGCAACACGTTTCTGGATGTCAATGCGGAATATTGATACAACACTCGATTTTGATATTGAACTTGCAAAAACAAAATCGGATGAAAATCCTGTATTCTATGTCCAATATGCTCATGCAAGAGCCTGCTCTATTTTAAGAAACGCCACAGAAGAAAAAATTAATACGGAAACAGGCGAAAAAACTCCTGCACCATTGACAAAATCAGAATTAGACAAACTCATTAATAACTACACGGCAGAAACAATTCTTCCGACACTTGAAACCGCTAAAAAATTAATCCTGAAACTGGAAGAATATAAATCAATGATTAAAACATCAGCAGAAACCAGACAGGTTTATACAATTTGCAGATATGTACAGGAACTTGCGGCAGAATTTCATTCATTCTACAATGCAAACCGTGTAATATCAGATGATAAAGAAATGATGAAAGCAAGATTGGCGTTAGTTGTTGCTGTAAAGAAAGTTTTAAATAATGCTCTTGACATTTTAGCGGTAACTGCGCCAGAAAGAATGTAAAAAAGAAAGGGGAATTATGAAAAATTCAATTATAGCTGAAAAAACACTGAGGGGGGGGGGGCTTATCTAGGCTAAATTCCTTTCCTACAAAGGCTTTCACTCTGGCCGAGGTTCTTGTTACTCTGGGAATAATCGGAGTCGTTGCAGCTTTAACATTGCCTGTTTTAACAGAAAAAACAAAGGCTAAAGAATTTGAAACCCAGTTTAAAGTTGCAGAAAATCTTATACATAATGCTGTCAACTATATGCATGCAAACGGCAGAGAAATATATGGAGTAACTTACTGCACTGCAAACTCAAATGGAGTTTCAATAGTGGAAGATTGCAAGAATTTAGAAGTATTTTCTGAAGTTCTTGCAGAAGCTTTTAACGGAATCCGTGCTTTAAATAAATACGATAATAATTGGGCAACTACAGGTCATAAATACAGAACATTTTCAAATAGCGGAGAATTTAAAGCTTCACTTCTTGATGACGGTTATATGGAATTAATAAATGGAATGAGTATAATGATAGAATCAGGTTCAGCAAGTACCCTGCCTATCATCAGTATTGATATAAATGGGCCTTACAAAAAACCTAACAGATTTGGCTATGATACATTCTCATTTGTGATTGATAAAGGCGACAGAGTATGTCCGCTTGGTTCTCCGGCCTGTAAGTCAAGTTCATATTCGAAAAATCCCGAAAATTATTGTTCAAAAACATCTAAAGCTGATAATAACGGATTTACCTGCGGCTACTTTGCAAGTACCGATAAAAACTATTTTAAGAATTTAAAATAAAAAAAGACCGCTTTTAAAGCGGTCTTTTTAATTTATAATACCGGTACATCAACAGGCTCGACAAGAATAACATTTAAAACATCATTTGTATAAATATTAACATCTTCACCTTTTCGTATTAAATCAGCGATGCTGTCAACTACAAAATAAGCTCCTCCGCCTATTGCACCGCCTATTGCGCTTAAAGGAACCGTAACATATTTTGCAGGGCCGTCATTAACGATATCGTTTCCCCATTCGGCTGCATTAGATGTAATTTCAACAGTTTTAGCCCAATTCTTTTTAACAGCGTCACCATATCCTTTTGTTGTGGTAATTCCGCCGTCATAAGTCATATCAGTTCTGCCTACTATGTTCAAAGACAGAGGAAGTTGTCTGCCGGTAGGAGTAACAACATGGTCAAAATCAAGATATAAAATTGCCCCCTTTGACATTCTCCTTGCAGGTACAATATCTCTTATGCTTCCTCTGACAAGTGACCCTGACGGGAGAATTACATCCGAATCCGCAGTTTGGTCTGTTAAAAGAATAGCAGAGAAATCTTTTCCGGCCGAGTTCACAGTACTTAAAGGATTCAGCATTTGAAGCTGAAATTTTGTTCCGGCAGGAATACGCTTCGTCTTTGCCTTTGCATTAAATGGTGCAGCAAATGCGCACTGAGCCAATAAGAATACTGACAAAATTATTGCAAAAAATTTTATTTTCATTTTTCCCCCCTCTTCGTATTAATATTATTTTAGATAAATATAAAATAAATGCAATATTTTTGCCAAAATTAATATAAATTGTTATGATTTTTATATGGCTAAGTTAGATAAAATTCAGGAACTACAGGAGATTTTACAAGAAGACAGCGAGAATTTTCAGGCAAGGAGGGAACTGGCTGTGCTTCTTCTTGATAACGGTTTTACAAAAGAAGCGTTACAGCATTTTTTATGGCTTACAAAATATTTTTCGGAAGACAGCAAACTTTTTTATAATATCGGAATTGTCTATGAAAAATTAAAAAAATTTGATAAAGCAAAAGAGGCTTACAAAAAGGCTATAGAATATGCTCCTGAAGAAACGGATGCTTACTATAATCTCGGACTCGTATATACTGAACTAAAAGAATACGAAAACGGCATAGAATGTTTTGAACGCGTTTTGCAAAAAGATATAGATGATTCAAATTCATATTTTAATTTAGGAATCTGCTACCTTAAGAAAGGTGATTTAGTAAGCGCGATGATGAACTTTCAAAGCACACTGGATTTAAATAATGAAGACTTATACGCGCACTTTTATCTTGGAAATATCCTTAAAGAAATGGGAGATTCACAAGCTGCCTCGGAACAGTTCCAAAAAGTACTTGAAATATCGCCGGATTATAGCTGGGCATACTATAACCTTGCTGTAATTGATTTTGAAAACGGCTTTTATGAAGAAGCCGTGTATAAATTAGAGCAGTCACTTAAATATAATCCTAAGGACTTAGAGGCCTACATTAATTACATTAAAATTATGGCAAAACAGGGACTTTATGATAGTGCAAAAGAAATAGCAGAACGGGCAATCGCAGAATTTTCGGATGCCGGAGACATTTATTATCTTGAAGCACAAATAGATAAAAAACTTGGCAACCTTGATGACTGCCGGAAAGAATTAAATCTTGCAATGCAATATTCCGATAAACTCTCCGTACCGCAAAAAAGAATACTCGACGAACTTGAAGAAATTTCAGATTGAACCAGTTTGTTTTAATTACTTTTTGAGCATGATAAAATATAACCATAAGATTTTAATATGAGGAAGTTAGTAATATGAAAATGTCGAAATTATTTGTACAAACCCTGAGAGAATTTCCTTCCGATGCGGAAGTCGTATCGCACAAAATGCTTGCGAGAGCAGGATATATCAGAAAATTAACCTCAGGCGTTTACAACTATTTACCCTTGATGTGGAGAGTATTAAAAAAAGTTGAAAATATTGTAAGAGAAGAAATGGACGCAGCAGGTGCTCAGGAATTATTAATGCCGTTCGTCCAGCCGAAAGAACTCTGGGAAGAATCCGGCAGATGGGAAGCTTACGGCAGAGAATTAATGAGATTAAAAGACCGCCATGACAGAGTTATGTGTCTCGGGCCTACGCACGAAGAAATCATCACTGCAATTGCACGCGACGGATTGAAATCATATAAACAAATGCCTGTTAATTTATATCAAATTCAATCTAAATTCCGGGATGAAGTTCGTCCCAGATACGGCCTTTTACGCGGCCGCGAATTCATTATGAAAGACGCATACAGCTTTGACACTTCTGAAGAAGGGCTGGATAAAGAATATCTGAATATGGCTGAGGCATATAAGAGAATTTTTGACCGCTGCGGCTTGGAAACAAAAATGGTTCAATCTGATTCAGGCGCAATAGGCGGAAGCGTATCACATGAATTTATGGTTATTACAGATACTGACGCGGGAGAAAATGACGTGTTCTATTGCGAATGCGGTTATGCTGCAAATTCAAATCACGCAGTGTCAAAACTTCCTGAAACCGTTGTTGACGGTAAAGACTATTTTAAAGAAACAAAAATTATTGATACTCCGGAGACGCATTCAATTGAAGAATTAAGTACATTTTTGAATATACCTTCAACTTTAATTCTCAAATCTCTTGTGTATATTGTAGATAAAAAACCTGTTATGGCACTTATCAGAGCTGACAAAACCGTAGAAGAAACCAAATTAATGAATGCGGTCGGCGGTATTGATATAAGAATAGCCTCGGCAGCAGAAATAGCAGAGTTAATGGCTGACCACGGCTTTGACGCGGTACCAGGCTTTATCGGCCCTACAGGAATGAAAGATATACCGGTTATTGCTGATGAAACAGTCAAAGATATGAAAAATTTTGTTGTCGGTATTAACAAAACAGACAAACATCTTGTCGGTGCAAATCTCTGTGACCTCAATATTGAAGAAATCAGATACTCAGACATAAGACTGGTTGAAGCAGGAGAGTTCTGCCCTGAGTGCGGCAAACCTTTAAAAGTTACAAAAGGTATTGAAGTAGGTAACATTTTTAAACTCGGTACAAAATATTCAAAACCTATGAATGCTTTATATCTTGATAAAAACGGCAAATCTCATCCGTATATTATGGGCTGCTATGGAATAGGAATTTCAAGAACAGCCGCCGCTGCCGTTGAAGCACACCACGATGAATACGGTATTAAATGGCCGATTTCAATTGCGCCTTACCATGTTGTAATCGTTCCTGTAAATATTCAGGATAAATTGCAAATGGAAGTTGCCGAAAAAATGTACGAAGACCTCAAAAAAGCAGGAGTAGAAGTTGTACTTGATGACCGTGACGAACGTGCCGGAGTTAAATTCAAAGACGCGGATTTAATCGGCTTCCCTTACCGTGTAACGGTTGGAAAAACAATTAACGAAGGACTTGTTGAATACAAAATAAGAGAAACAGGTGAGGTCGAAAAGGTTACCCCTGAAACCGCAGTTGAGCATCTGGTAGAAATCGTTAAAAATATCAAATAACAAAAAGCGGGTTAAATACCCGCTTTTATTTTGGTAAATTTTTCCAGTATGAAATGTTTGGATTATCCGGACTTTTATCCGCCAATGCATACTCGGAACAGCCAAAACCATTATATCTATTTGCTTTTTCTTTTATAGAACATACATTAACAGCACCAACGGTTCCCCCCAGTTCTTCATCATCTTCGTATGCTCCACCTGAGCCGCTTCCAATATTTTTAGGAAAAATAATTTTATCATTATTGTTAATATCAAAGGCAAAAACATCAAAACCTAGACGATTAGGCCCTTTTGCATTACCATTAGTATCAATATATATTCTAGCATTTCTAAACTGTGTACTTCCAAAGAAAAAGCTCATTCCATCAGACGTAATAATAGCGCGGTCAGCAACTATATCAGCCTTCAGTTCAGCCTCTTTATTACCTGTATAAGTTTTGTATTTGACGATAACAGATTTACCGGAGCAGGACAAATAAGAATTTGAAAAAGTACACATCTTGCCACCGCTCAGATATTTTTTAAAAATATCTATATATTCATATTTTTTATTTACTAAATCCGTGTTATTAGCTGCCAAATCTTTTTGAATAAAATTTTCATACACCCCGTTATAGTCACTAATCATACGCATGTGTATATTCCATAAAGTTGAATACGCTTTCCTAAAACGGGTCTGTAATTCTTGATTTCTATGATTTGCAATAAGAGACGGCAGAGTCATTGCAGCAACTATTCCGATAATCCCCAGGGTAATGAGTACTTCAGCCAGCGTAAATGCTATTTTGGGCTTAAAAGAGTTACGCCCCCCCCCCCGAAATCCGCGCTATCAGTGATTTTTGCATATTTATATCCTCCTTTTTTATAATTATAATCTATTACCGTCTTTATTGCAATAGCAAAAAAATTCTTGTCGTTTTTTTGTAGATTATATGTCAATTAACACTAAATTTTTTCCAATAAATAACAGAGATATTTCATTACTTCAAAAAAGCAGACAAATCTTTTCTGACTGCTACTTGACAAGTACTTTAAATTCTCTAACTCGTAACGATTTCGGAAGGAACCTGCTGAAGCAAAATATTCAAAAAAGTTTAAATTCCGACATCTACAAAATTCATTTTCCAGGCAGCCCTGAAAAACCTAAAGATATATTTGTCACAGAAACTGAAATAAATAACCTTGTGCTTACAGATAAATACGCCAATATAATAAACCATGGGTTTGAAGAAAATTCTATCCAAAAAGCTGTAGAACTTGCAATGAATAAACTCATTCAAAAATATCCAAGAATTAAAAGCCTGATTTGCAGATATGCGGATTCAGTGGAAAATTTTGAATACAATTTTCCATCTGAATTTATGTCTATATTTACGGGAAAACAACCTACGGTTATCAATGAAAAAAGTTTACGAATGAGTTTAAAATCAAAACAGAAACAGGTTTTTGAAATTTTAAAAGAAATAAATAATTCCAACGGGGATTTCAATTTTGTTGCCGGTACAGGCTTTAAAAGGAAATCCGAATTTGACGACTGGCATTGTTTTACTGTTCAAGATGTTAATTTAAAGAATAATTCAATTACTCTTTATAATACCAGAATATGCAGTTCTACGGTTCTGAATATAAATACATTTATTGATAAATTTAAATATTTAGCAGGTTACATTAACTGAGTTCGGAATTTTCAATATCTTTCATTGAAATATTAAATTTAAGAAGATAGTACCCTCCAATAACTGTAAGGATTATCATTAAAAGAGTCTGGTGTACCGTCGAAACTGCAAGTGCCGTAGATTTTTCCACCCCGAAAATACCAAGTGCCATTATATAAGCAACCTGATACGGCCCTAAGAAAACAGAAGTAGAAGGAATCATTGTTGAAAAAGAAATTAAACTGAGTACAAACAAACCGGCTGAAAACCCTAAGCCTAACCCGAAGCTGTCAACAATTAAAAATGCGACATAAGCTTCTATCCCCCAGACAACTATACTGGTAAAACAGGCAATCCACCAGTATTTAGGATAATCCAGAACAACAAAGCCTTCCATAAATGATTTTGTATAATTGCAAAGTTTATCTATTGCACTAACCGCGGAATTTACAAACTTTTTAGGTAATTTTTGAGCAATGCACGAAAGTTTTTCGCATATAAAATCAATTTTATTAAATTTAAAAATTAAATAAAATAATATTAAACTGCCAATAAACAAAGCTCCTATGCCATAAGCAATATGCAAAATCCATTGTTGTTTACAATAAAGTAATATTGCAGCAAGAAGCATAAAAAAAACGCTAATCCCGTCAAGAGTTCTTTCCAGAATAATAGAGCCAAAAACTTTCATTTTCTTCTCGCCTTTTACCGAACCCAGATAATATGCCCTATAAACATCTCCAGCTCTTGCGGGAAGAAAAATATTCAACATACTCCCTACAGTAAAAACCTGTCCAAGATGAATTGATGAATATTTGGAATCATTTAAAAGAAGTGCTTTCCAGCGAATACCTCTTATATAAAGCGTTAATATATACAACGGTACAATAAGCCAGATATTTTTAAAGTTAAATGACTTAAAAGTTTGTATAAGCTCACTCCAGTTAATCTTATAGAAAATCAAACAGAGCAGCAAAATTGTTATAATAAATGCTACAATCTTTCTTTTGCTCATGGTACAATTTTATCATAAAAAATAAAGATAGATAACCAATAAAAAATACTTGAAAATAAATATTTATCTGCTAACATAGTAACAGAATGAAAAATGAATTTACCTTAAAATTGCATTTACATCATCATATCAACCTGAAAAGGCTGTAGAATTGATGATGCGCGATTTTTAAAATTTAAGTTCAATTCTTTTAACGGCCTTTTCAGGAGCCCCGCGTAAAAAGGTCACAAGTTAGTTAAAAGAATTGGAGAAATATATAAATGTCTTTTACAAGTATAATATCAGCCATTGGCAATAACAGCAGCATATACCCCCTATTGGTCAGAGATTGCGGAATTGAAGTTCCGACAAAGGTGTATTTAACATACAAAGAAAATGAAAATGATAAAGAAATTCAAAAACTCGCTACACGTGAAAGATTTCTTGATGAATACATCGGTTCTGCAATATGGCTCGGGGCAATACCGGTTATTGATAAAATTTCCAATAAAATTATACAAAGAAAAGGATACAATCCCGACATAAACCTGAAATTGCTTAAAGAAGAACAATATCAGGGTCTTGAATATAATATAAAGAAATTTGAAAAAATTGTACCTGATGTAGTAAAAGATTTGAAAAAACTACGCGGGGAAAAAGCCCAAAATGCCTACAGGATTATGCTTGGAAGTAAATTTCTTGCTGCAACCATTATTCCTATAGCCCTTATTGGTTTTATACTGCCTAAAATGATATTTGCTTCTTCTGCAAAAAAAATTGAAGAACTTCGCAGAGCAAAACAAGATAAACAAAATGCACCGGCCCGGACAGCCTTGCCAACAGGAAGAAGCACCTCCTTTACAGGCAACATAATGTCAACACTTGCAAATTTTTCGACAAAAGAAAAAATGGAAGTCATTGACGGAGGATATGCCTTCGGAAGAATTGCAACTGCCAGAAAAGGCCCAGACGGCAACAGAAACGAAGCAATTGATATAGCCTTTAAAATGGCCGGCATGATGTATCTTAACTATCTTGCTCCAGAACAAATAGAAAAGGGGCTTAATTTCATAACTAAAAAACTATTTAAACTTACTACAAATCTTGATCCGCTAATGCTTGCAGATAAAGAGTTTGTAGAACAGATAAAGGATGGAAAACTCAGTCTGCCGAAATCAGACAATGCAAAAGATTTACTTGACTTTGTCGACAATAATCCGAAAAGTTTGTTTGTAAAATATGCAGATAAATTTGAAAAAGTTAAAATGCTTGACAGTGGCATTCGCGACCCAAGAGCCTATGTAAATATAAAGAAACTGGCAGAATTTAAAAAGGACATTGAAGAATTCGCAAAATCTGCAATAAAATCAGAGCAGATTAAAGGCTTTGCGAAAAAAGTCAAATGGATAAAAACAATTAATATTCTTGCAAATGTTGGCCTTAGCAGTTTCCTTTTAGCATATTGCCTGCCCAAAACCCAGTTTGCATTCAGAAAGCTTGTTACCGGTTCTGAATTGGAACCCGGAATTGTAAACGCTAACATGAAAAAATCCGCTTAGATTGCTAAGCGGATTTTTATATAAATCTAAAAGATTATGCCATTACAAGTTCTTTTTCTTCATTAAAAACTCTGTCACCCAGAACAGTATTTTTAATTTCAGCAAGATCATGCTGCATAAGTCTTCTCGGAGAACCTTCTTCCATTGAGTGGTTTCTTAAAAGATATGACGGGTGAAAAATTGTCATAGCTTTATATTCAACACCATCAACAGTAACGCTCATCCATTTACCTCGAACTTTAGAAATTGTTTGTTTTTTATCAAGTTCAACAAACGATTTTAAAGCTGTTGCACCGCACAATACAATTGCCTCAGGTTTAATAATATCAATCTGAGCTTCAAGAAATTTACGGCATGCTGATTTTTCTTCCTCTGTAGGAACTCTATTTTCAGGCGGTCTGCATTTAACCGTATTAATCATATACAAATCATCCTGGCGTGAAATTCCGGCTTCAGCAAGGAATTCATCCAGCAGTTGTCCGGCACGTCCTACAAACGGCATGCCCATTTCATCTTCTATTTCTCCCGGAGCTTCCCCAATTAATACAATTCTTGCTGTAGAAGGGTTGCCGTCCGAAAATACTACATTATTTCTGGTTTTTGCAAGTGCACAGCCTTTACAGCTTTGACACTTCTGTCTCACAATCTCCAGGCACTGACTTTTCATGTTCTCTCTCCTCTTTTTCCTTATTGTTTTTAAATAGCCCAACATTATATTTTCTACAATAGCGTTTTAACTCTTTCATAACAACATCCGAAAGTATGAAAACAGCTATCAGATTCGGAACCGCCAAAAACAAAGTAAATGCATCTGAAAGATTTATAATACTTTTGAAGTTCATGGCTGAACCCACAACTATGAATATACAATATATAACCTGAAAAGTCCTTGTTGTCAATTTTGAATCACCAAACAGGAAATTCCAGCCCTTAATTCCGTAATAAGAACCACACAGCATTGTTGACAAAACAAAACAGCTTGCCATAAAAGTAAGCAATATAGGGAAGAAGGGACAAACAGTACCAAACGCCTTTGATGTTAATTCAATTCCGGCAAGGCCGCTGCTCTGGAGGTAAACACCGCTTACAACGATAACAAATGCGGTTGCTGAGCCGACAATTACCGTATCAACAAACGGTTGAAGCATGGCAATAAAAGCCTGAGCCACAGGTTTGCTTGTTCTTACCGCAGAAAAAGCAATAGGTGCGGTACCAAGCCCCGACTCGTTGGCAAACATTGCACGCCGGAATCCCCACAACATGCAAGCATACATTCCGCCTTCCATTGCTTTAGGTTTGAAAGCTTCTGTTATAATAACATGAATTGTATGCGGCAGATGATGAATATTCATCAAACAAACAACAAATGCTGATGCCACATAAAGTGTACACATAGCAGGTGTAACTTTTGATGTAAATTTTCCGATAGCCTTAATTCCGCCAATTATAGTGAAATAAGTAATAATAGCAACAATTAAGCCCAGAAGCCAGCTCTGATTAGCAAAAAAGCTATGCTCGCCCCCTGTTACTTCCGTAATTTGTGTTGTCATAGCATTTATTTGAAAAAGATTCCAGCCGCCAATCATTGCAAAAATACAGCAGACAGCATATATTTTAGCAAGATAAGGCGCAAATTTGCCGAGGATTTTATGATTTTTTAAACCGGTCTGAATATAATACATCGGCCCGCCTGCAACGGAACCGTCTTTATTAATTTGTCTGAATTTCAGTCCCAGAAGAACTTCCGCGAATTTCAAAGCCATAGAAAAGAAACCCGCAATAATCATCCAGAAAATGACCCCGGGCCCGCCGACAGATACGGCGGCAGCAGAACCTGCAACATTCCCGATACCGGCAGATGCGGAGATAGTTGCGGTCAAGGCTTGAAAAGACGAAACTTCACCTTTTTTCTTTTTTACAATAATATCTTTATGCTCATAGTTTTTTGTAATCAATTTAAGCGCATGTTTAAATCCCCAAATACCTATACATCTGGTACGTATAGTAAAGTACAGCGCAGCAATCATCAGCAGAGCTATAAGAAATTCAATCTTAACCCCGTTGATTGTGACGTGGCTGAAAATTATCCCGGAAATTTTATCGGCTATTGGTGATAAAAAACTATCTATTGCGCTATCTAAGTTCATTATAATTTTATTCTAACATAAACATGTCAACTTATTTAGGCAGATTTTTCCAATATGATAAAGCCGGATTGTCAGGGCTTTTGTCATTCATTGCATAAACAGCGCATCCAAATCCGTTATAAGAATTTCCGGCTTTTTTTATAGAGCAATCAGCGGTTGTGCCGGTTTCTCCTTCCTCTGTAACCGCATTATCACCTCCACCGCCAAAAGTCATAGGAGGGATAATCTTATCATTTTTGTCTACATCAAATGCAAATAAATCAAAACCAAGTCTATTAGGCCCTTTTGCTGGCCCGTTTGTATCTACATATAATCTGTTATTACGGAATAACGTATTTCCAAAGAAAATTGTTATTCCGTCACTTGCCAGAACTACCCTGTTAGACACAGCATCGGCAGCAAGATGTGCATTTTTTTTACCATCATAAGTTTTGTAATTAACAGAAACATCTTTATTAAGACATCTAAAGGTTGAATTTTCCCAGTTACATATTTTTCCACCATTTATATACTTCATAAAAATATCAATATATTTGTAGCGAAGCTCTGTCAGCTCCTCACTATCTTCAAGTTTTACATTTTGTTTTATAAAATTATCATAAACACCGCCATAATCTCCTATCATTCTCATATGAATATTCCAGATTAGCGAATAAGCCTTTTTAAAGCGTACCTCAAGCTCTTTTGCTCTGTGATTTGCTATTATCGCCGGCAATGTCATAGCTGCAACTATTCCGATTATACCAAGAGTAATAAGGACTTCTGCCAAAGTAAATGCGTTCTTTTTCATAAATTAATCCTCATAAAAATCCATATATGTATTTTAACATACTATAAAGTAATTTTCAATACGTTCATCTAAAAGTATTAATAAATAAAAATTAAATAAAAGGATTATTATGAGTGAGATAAAAAAGCAATTAGGTAAAAAAATAAAATATTTCAGAGAATTAAAGGCTATGACGCAGGAAGAACTTGCTGAAAAAATTGACATTAACTGCCGCTCGCTCTCGTTTATTGAATGTGGAACAAATTTTGTTACAGCAGAAACTTTGGATAAATTATGCACAATATTACAAGTAACACCAAAACAGCTTTTCGATTTTGAATATTACCCTATTTGTCCCGAAAATATTAAAAATGAAGTTAATAAACTTATAAAAAATAATCCTGACAAAATTAATGACATATACAATATACTTAAAGGTTTCTTAAATTGACAATAAAAAAGCCTATATTTGATAATATCAGCATATATACATACAATCGCCATAGCTAAAAAAGCGGTAACGATTTTCTATAGCCTCTTTGTATGCTTCAAATATAAAATCTTTTCCGGCCAGAGCACTCACAAGCATTAGTAGAGTGGATTTTGGCAGGTGAAAATTTGTTATCAGATTATCTATAACTTTAAATTCATAAGGAGGATATATAAAAAGTTCAGAATGGTCATGGCAAGCCTTTACCTCTCCGTATTTTGCATATGCAGTTTCAAGAGTTCTGACAGTAGTAGTGCCTACTGCAACAATTTTCTTTCCGCACTGTTTAGCTTTATTAATTGCGTTTGCTGCCTCCTGTGTAATTTCAAAAGTTTCAGAATGCATTTTGTGTTCAAGAATATTCTCACATTTAACCGGACGAAAAGTTCCAAGCCCAACATTTAAAGTGACATAAGCAATTTCAATACCCTTATCTTTCAGGTTTTGCAAAATTTCTGTCGTAAAATGCAGTCCGGCTGTAGGTGCGGCTACAGAACCTTCGTCTTTTGCATAAACAGTCTGATAACGCTCAAAATCTAAATTTTTTATATCTTCTGTTTGAAGTTTACGTTCGATATAAGGCGGAAGAGGAATGTTTCCGTTTCTATGCAGAACATCCAGAACATTTCCATTATAATGAAGCTTTACAAGCCATTCTCCGTCTTCCTCCAGCCTCTTTAAAACTTCAACTTCCAATTCATTGCTTACAGTTATTAAGGTACCGTTTTTAACTCTTTTAGATGGCTTTATCAAAACTTCCCAATTGTCATCAGTAAGCTGTTTTAAGAGAAAAATCTCTATCTTTGCACCGGTGTCTTTTTTACCGTAGAGCCGTGCAGGCATAACCTTAGTATTATTAAGCACAAGAAGTGAATTAGGCTCAATTAAATCAACAATGTCATAAAAATGATTATGAGAAATAGAATGCTTGTCTCTGTTGAGTACAAGCATTCTTGAATTTTCACGTTTGTCAGCAGGAAGCTGAGCAATTAATTCTTCCGGTAATTCGTAATCAAATTCTGAAAGTAACATCTTTACTTATTACCTTTATCGTCTACAATTTCAGCTTCAATAACTTTTGAACCGTCAGAGGCCGCAACTTTTTTAGCAGCAGCTTCCTTATCAAGCTGTTTATTAATCACAAGAGTTTGAATAACCTGAACAACATTACTTACAATCAGATATATAAACACACCGGCAGGAATAGGTACAATAACAAAAGTTCCTATAATCATAACCGGCATAAATGTACCCATTGATTTCTGAATGGCTTCCTGAGTAGGGTCAAGCTCTGCTTTATTTTTATTCGTTTGAGACATAATAAGCTTTTGTGAAAGCCACATTGTAATACCAAAGATAACAATTAAAGCAAGTACATCCCAGTGGAACTCTTTTTTAATCTCAACCGTAGGTACTGACGCAATAAGCAGTCCATCCTGACGTTTAAACGTAATATTTTCCATTTCTTTAGTATTAATATCAGTAATTGTTATTTCGGCTTTTTCGATTTTATCAAGCTGGCTGAATTTCAAATCAAGGTGATCCAAACTCATTTTAAAATCTATATTTTCACCCGGTTTAATTTCACCTTGGACTTCAAGAGCGTTTTTAGGTTTAGTTATTTTTACGTTATCAAGCACCTCATCAGGCAGGTATACTTTTGCAACTTTACCCGGAATGAAGGTATCATATTTTGAAGTTCCCATTTTTCCGTCATTAGAAATACCTGCACTTGCTCTCAGAGTTGTATCAAGCCTGTTAATAAATAAGAATTTTGAATTTCCGGCAGCATGAATGAATGCCGGATTCATTAAAGCTGAATATAACAGGATAAATATAGGCATTTGAATTAACAAAGGCAAGCAGCCGCCCATTGGATTGAATTTATGTTCCTTGTAGAACTCCATCATTTTTTGCTGCATAACCTGAGGATTTGATTTATATCTGTCCTGAATAGCCTTCAACTTTGGCTGCAAAGTCTGCATCATTTTCATCGAACGCTGCTGTGAAGCATTCAAAGGCCATAATGCGGCTCTAACAATAAGCGTTAAGACAACTATTGCCAGACCATAACTGCCGACAAAAGAAGCTAGTATTTTCAATAATTCAATAGTTAAACCTACAAAATCCACTTTCCCTAATCCTCTCTTAATAGTGTAAAATCTTTCTCCAAAAGCTTAATATAAAATTGCGGCAAAGTCAAATTAAAATATATTTTTATCACATTAAATATGTTTTTATGATATAAATATAACATATTAATTGTTATACAATAAAAGAAAGGAAAAAAGTATGAAAAGACACCTATCCGAGATGTTCTACAAATCTTACAGCTCAAATGACAACAGCCATAAAGTCATAAAAATTTTGGGCATAAAATTAAAATTTAAACATAAAAACAATTTCGATGAAGATATTAACAAAATGTGCCGTCAGATACTTACCAAGCTATCATTGCCTGATAATGTTTTTAGACTAAACAATATAAAATTTTATGTACCGAATTATCCTCTTGATACAATTCAAAGGTTGATAGTGGATAAATCCCGATTTTACGAACATGATGTTTTAAAAGAACTTGACAATTATATTCCTGAAGATGCTGTAATATGTGATATAGGTGCAAATATTGGAAATCACTCATTGTATTGGGCTTCAAATATGAAAGTAAAACAAATATATGCATTTGAACCAGTTGATACAACATATAAAATTTTAAAAACCAATATAAAAATTAATAAACTTGAAAATATTATAAAACCGTTCAACATAGGTTTAAGCGATGAAAAAGGATATGGAGTGATAAACTTATATTCAAATGACAATATAGGCGGAACGCACATAAAAAAATCTGACAATTTAAATGGAGAAAAATTAAATATAGATAAACTTGATAATATTGAAATTAGTGAAGAAAAGATTGATTTTATAAAAATTGATGTGGAAGGTCATGAACTCTTTACACTTAAAGGCGCAGAGCAAACCATTAATAAATACAAACCATTAATATTTATAGAAATATTTGCTGAAAATTCAGATACAATAACTGAACTTTTATCGTCTTACGGCTATACATTAAAACAAACATTTCGTGATAATAATTATCTTTTTGCTCCAGATAAAATAAAATAAAATAAAATAAAAAAGAACCTCAAATGAGGTTCTTTTTATAAATGGTCGGGATGACACGATTTGAACGTGCGACCCCCTCGTCCCAAGCGAGGTGCGCTACCAAGCTGCGCCACATCCCGACGGGGTTTTATTTTTAGCGGCTGTTCAGCGCGCTTCTTTAATTTAACTCAAACATTTTTTTACGTCAAGAGTTTTGTAAAAAATTTTTTATCTTTGCATTCCTTTTTATTAATTCATGCTACAATTGTACCTATGAAACATACATTTGAACAAAAAGTTTTTTATTCTGATACAGATGCCTATGGTGTAGTTTGGCATGGCTCTTATCTCAGATGGCTGGAAATGGGCAGAGTTTATTTGTGCGAAATGATGGGACACAATTTGATTGAATTAACAGAACAGGATATTGTACTGCCTGTAACTAATTTAAATATAAAATACAAAATGTCTGCAAGACTAAATGATGAAATTATTATTGAAACGGGAATTTCTAAATTTAACGGGTTTTCGGTCACTTTTAAACAAACAATCACATCAAAACAAACCGGTAAAAAATATATTGAAGCGGAAGTCGATGTTGTTGCTATTTCTAATGAAGGAAAACTGTACCGAAAAATGCCGCAAGTTCTGGCAGAATGCTTTGAAAGGTCTGTAAAATGTCCGGTACTCGCTTGAATAAATATATAGCCTCCTCAGGATTGTGCTCAAGACGAAAGGCTGATGAACTTATTGAGGCCGGCAAGGTTATGGTTAACGGGAAAAAAATTACTGAACTTGGTTTTCTTGTTCAGGAAAAAGATAAAGTCTTTGTTGACAAAAAACTTATACATCCGGTAAAACTGGAATATTACAGATTCTATAAACCGGCAGGATACATTACAACATCCGATGATGAAAAGGGCAGAAAAACGATTTATGACCTGCTGCCGGAGAGTATGCAGCATTTAAAACCTGTAGGCCGATTGGACAAAGATTCAACAGGACTGTTGATAATGACAAATGACGGTGATTTAATTAATGACTTAACTCACCCTTCAGTAAAAGTTCCAAAAGTTTATATTGTGTCAATAAATGGAAAAATCCATCCGCATGAACTTGAACAGCTTGCAAAAGGTGTTGAGATAGAAAAAGGTAAAATTGCTTATGCCGATATATCTGTTCTTGAATTTGACCAGGAACGTACGATGATGCAAGTTACGCTTTATCAAGGGTTAAACAGACAGATTAGAAAGATGTTTGAATATGTCGGATATGAGGTAAAGTCTTTAAAACGCATCCAGCATGCCACAATTTCTATATTAGGTCTGAAGCGGGGTGATGTTAAGCCTATAAAGCCAAAGCAGATTAAAGAACTTAAAAATTTCTTAAACAGGATTTCAAAAAATGCTTAAAGTTGCACTAACGGGCAATATTGCGTCAGGCAAATCTACCGTACAAAAAATCCTTGAGACAAAAGGATATAAAGTTTTCGATACAGACTGCGCAGCTCATGAGGTTTTAAGGAGTTCTGATGAAATTAAACAAGAATTCCCGTCTTGCGTTGAAAATGGCATAATTTCACGCGAAAAGCTTGGTAAAATTGTTTTCGCAAATAAAGAATCAAAACTAAAGCTTGAATCTATCATTCATCCGCAAATAAGGCAAAAAATAACAGAATTTTTCATGAAACATCAAAATGAAAGAATTTGTTTTGTTGCGATACCACTTCTTTTTGAAGCCGAAATGCAGGATTTGTTTGATAAAGCTCTTCTTATTTATACGGATGATGTAATTCGCGAGGAACGCTTAATTTCGAGGAATCATTATACACTTCAATATGCACGCTTGAGAATGAATGCTCAAATTTCACAGGAAGAAAAAAAACACCTGTGTGATTATGTAATTTTTAACAACGGCAGCCCGGAAGAACTGGAAAATGCCGTTAATGATTTTCTATTAAAAATCTAAACCGGAATAAATACTCTTGCACCATTTTTTATATTATTTGTTACTCCATCGCTGACTGCCTGACCATTACCGAGTGTTACTTCAACATGTCCGGATTTATTGCTATAACCGGCTACGCCTCTATCATATACAAGAACACATCCTGCCGGTAAATCTGATAAATTTAAATTACCAGTTGAAACTTCTTTGAAATTCGGATTATGCGAAAGGATTCTTGCATATTCGTATCCGTCACCTCTTTCGCCCGTTCCCAAACCGGTTGCATCAAGTGCTTCTCTAACAGATTTTGCGCAGTATCCTGTAAATCCAACTGCACGGTTTGCAACAGTTTTTGCCAGAGCTCCGCCCTTTTCTGCGTTATAACCGGCTTCATTTATACCCGGTAAATTTGTTGACGTATTTATCGTCGCATTTCGAACTGCGGCAACAGAACGTGCTGCACTGTTGCTTGCTGTTAATGTTGAAAATGTATTAAAAAAGTTTTTTGTAAGATTTGTTGTCGCATTGAATGTGTTAAGCAATGAGAACATATCTATTGTTCTGTTTAACATGCCCCAGTTAAACATTCCAAATCCGCCCCAAGGACTGCAACATCCGCCCATTACAGGGAAAGACGGCATAAAGTTAAAAGACGGAAATCCGCACACAGGCAATTGAGGTAATGCAGGAGCACAACCAAAACCAAATCCAAAAAGAGAACCGTTATAGAAATTATTACCACCTATACAAGGTGTATTAAAATTTCTGTTTCCGAAAAAATTATTTTGAATATATGTTGTATGTCTAACTGCTTCAAACAATTTTTCTATCCCCTTAATATATCCCCTGTATTTATATAAAGGATTTTTTATTAGAAAAATTGCCTAATGTTAACAAATATTAAAAAATAATTATTCCGGCCTCTGCTTTTCCTGCATCAACACAATATATGACTTCTTCACAATCTTCACTAAAGACATAGTCTGCCGGGGTAAAACCGAATAAATTTTCAATATCTAAGGTCTTATCCCCCTTAAAAACATAAAATTTATTTACATTTTTCATATATAATCCAAACGTATCTTTAGCGTTTAGCTGAGCCAAAAATTCATTCTTTATAGATTTTTTTGAAAACCCGTCAAAAACAAACTCTTTCATAACATAATTTGATTTCAAAGTTTCAAGGAGAACATACGGTTCTATCCATTTTTTGATAATAAT
This sequence comes from Candidatus Scatousia excrementigallinarum, assembly GCA_018711035.1. GTDB lineage: Bacteria > Cyanobacteriota > Vampirovibrionia > Gastranaerophilales > Gastranaerophilaceae > Scatousia > Scatousia excrementigallinarum. The sequence continues at coordinate 11,124 of DVIU01000041.1, read as the reverse complement.
ATGCGGCATTATTAAACCTCTTGAGCTTCTTCCTGTGATTTAAACTGCATTTCATAAAGTTTTTTATAAATCCCGTTTTCGAGACTCATTAATTCCTCATGTGTACCGAGTTCTGCAAGCTCACCTTCATTTACAACGGCAATTCTGTCGGCATTTTTAATTGTCGACAATCTGTGAGCAATTACAAATACAGTTTTGTTCTGAATCAAATTATCAAGAGCTTTTTGAACAATTGCCTCTGATTTATTATCAAGTGCTGAAGTTGCCTCATCCAGAATTACAATAGGAGCGTCTTTAAGCATTGCTCTTGCAATAGCCACACGCTGTCTCTGTCCTCCTGATAAAGTAGTTCCGCGTTCCCCGACAAATGTATCCAGTCCATTGTCCAGAGTTGCAATAAACTCATCAAGGTGAGCCATTTTAACAACCATATCCACATCTTCTTCACAAGCCTTCTCATTGCCCATCATAATGTTATCCCTGATAGTTCCAGAGAACAAAAAGTTATCTTGAAAAACAAAGGAAATCTGGTCTCTTAATGAATTAAGCTCAAACCTTCTTATATCGTTTCCATCAAAAGATATAGAGCCTGAAGTTACGTCATAAAATCTCGGAATCAAACTGACAACCGTACTTTTCCCGCCGCCGGAGTTACCGACAAGCGCAATTGTTTCATTTTTCTTAACAGTGAGATTAAAATCCTTCAATACAGGAACATCTTTTTCGTATTCAAAATAAACATTCTTAAATTCAATTGAATTATCAAGCCCATGAGCTTTAATTGCATCAGGAGCACTCTGAATATGAGGCTGAAGGTCAAACAATTCAAACACGCGACCCATTGCGACAAAAGTGCCCTGTAGGCTGGTCAATGTATTACCAAGAGTTTTGGTAGGTTTATACAAAAGAAGCAGTGATGTTACAAATGAAGCAAAACTTCCTGCACTCATCTGACCTGATAAAATCAGGTGGTTTCCATAAGCCATTACAAGAGCGATACCTATAGAACATACAAAATACATTATAGGAGACATCCAGCCTACGCGTTTTGTAAGTGACATGGCAAGGTCAAACTGCTGATGAATCTGGTTTTCAAATTTTTTATTCTGGTCTTCCTGAAGATTATAAGCTGCCATAATTTTATTTCCGGCAAATGTTTCATTAAAGTTGGTTGTCATATTACCGCCTACAACCATGCTTGCATTAGATACTGATTTAATTTTTTTACGTATAAATATAACCGGCGTTACAGCAATAGCCATAATTGTACATCCAATAATCGCAAGCTGCCACGAATTATATAAAAGCACTCCGACTAAACCGATAAGTCCGAAAAACGTAGCAATAAAAGATTTTAAACTTTCAATAATACTTTTTGAAGCAGTATCCGGGTCAGACAAAAATCTTGTTAATACAAGCCCTGAGGAATTTACATCGTAAAATTGAGGATCCAGATGAGTCAGTTTTTTGAACAAATCAATTTTTAACGAGTTAGAAACTTTTTGGCCTGTCCAGTCTGTAAGATAGTTGCTTAAGTATTTCAACACCCCTTGAAACAATGCAAATCCGATAATACCAAAAGGAATTATCGCTGCAAAAGCGGCCTGAACATGTATTTGATATCCCCATAGATTATAAACCTGCTCGGGATTTCCATTAATAACCAAATCAAGATACGGTTTTAAAGATAATGCAACAACACCATCCAACAAACCTAAAGGAATAGCTATAATAAGATTTATAAAAGCTCTTCCCATGACAGGTTTTATATAAGGAAAAATTTTTTTAAGCAGATAACCGTACTTAAATGCATCCTTAGATATTGTATTCTTCAGCATATATTCCATAAAATAAAGTCCTCTAATCTCTAATCAACATAATTTGATTATCTCATAAAAATTTAAGTTTTACAAAAGAAATGATTTTATGTTACAATTTGCGCATAAAAAGGGGGATATAAAATCATGCAAATTTGTGTTATCGGAACAGGATATGTTGGCCTTGTCGTCGGAACGTGTCTGGCTGAAATGGGGAATTATGTTATATGTGTCGACAATGATACCAGCAAACTTGAACTCTTGAAAAAGGGTATTGTACCGATTTATGAACCCGGTCTGGATGATTTAATTAAAGTAAATGTCGATGAGAAAAGACTAAAATTTTCATCCGATTTACAAAATGCAGTAAAAGAATCCCTTGTATGTTTCATAGCAGTAGGTACCCCTCAAAGTGAAGATGGAGCAGCGGATTTACAATATGTAGAGGCTGTTGCCGAAAGCATCGGTAAAGCCATAAACGGTTATAAAGTAATTGTAGACAAGTCCACAGTTCCGGTGGGTACAGCAGAAAGAGTTACTAATATAATAAAAAAACAGACAAATCACGAATTTGATGTAATTTCAAATCCGGAATTTTTAAAACAGGGTGCGGCGGTAGATGATTTCTTAAAACCTGACCGAGTTGTTATAGGCTCAAACTCTCAAAGGGCTACTGAAATTATGCAAGAATTATATGCGCCGTTTTTACGAACAGGTAATCCAGTAATCATTATGGATGTAAAATCAGCAGAAATGACTAAGTATGCGGCTAATTCATTTTTAGCGGTTAAAATATCTTATGCCAACGAGATTGCAAATATATGCGAAGCAGTCGGTGCAGATGCTGAAATGGTAAGAATCGGTATGTGTTCAGATAAACGAATAGGCTCCCAGTTCCTGTTCCCTGGCTTGGGATACGGAGGAAGTTGTTTTCCAAAAGATGTCAAAGCCCTTTTAAAAACCGCAAAAGATAATAAATGCGGCTACAAACTTCTTGAGGCCGCAGATGAAGTTAACAATGAACAAAGACAGATATTTATTAATAAGATTCTGAAACGTTTTGGAAATGATTTATCAGCAATGACATTTGGAGTTTGGGGGCTTGCATTTAAACCTAAAACAAATGACATGCGTATGGCTCCCTCTATTACCATAATAAACGCGCTTTTAGAACATGGAGCACAAGTCAAAGCATACGATCCGAAAGCGTTTGAGCTGGCTAAAACAATCTGGGGCGATAAAATTATTTACGCAGAAAATTCTTATGAAGCCTTACGGGATGCAGATTGCATGCTTTTGCTGACAGAGTGGAATGAATTCCGCCGCCCTGACTTTGATAAAATTAAAACACTGCTGAAAAGTCCTGTAGTATTTGACGGAAGAAATCAGTATGATGCAGAACGAATGAATCGCAGAGGTTTTGAATATCATTGTGTAGGAAGACAATAAAAACAGACTTGACTTTCAGTTTCGCTTACGATAAATTAGTAACTGTGCCTGATTTCAAATAAAGGCAGGGAAATTTAAAAAGGGCCTGTGGCGAAATTGGTAGACGCACTAGACTTAGGATCTAGCGCAGCAATGTGTGAGAGTTCGAGTCTCTCCGGGCCCAAACTAAAAAAGAGGCATAATGCCTCTTTTTTTAGTATTAATACTCTCTATTTGTATACATTTATAAGAACAATCAGCATGACAATATCGTCATCAAGTTTATCATAATCACTGTCCGGGATTATTATCCTTTTGGAATTAAATTCCTCCACAAACTTAATACTTACAGCTTTATCTGTCGGGTATTCCGCAAGATAAAGATATAAATCTTTTGCCTTTGCCAGATACTCAGCATTTAATTTTTCTTCCGGAGTTTCAGGTTTTTTATATTCTTTTTCAAGGGAGACAATTTGTGCAAAAATCGAATTTTTATCGTTGTGCTTATACAAATAATAATCTTCCCTGAATGAAGTCTGATGTTTTGATAAACGGCCGGTATCCGAATTTATTATACCCCTTAGCAGGACTTCATCTTTCTTTTGCCTTTCATTTTTTACTTCCGCACAAAACGCAGGTAAAGTCAAACATAAAATTACCATTATTGTAAAAATCTTTTTCATACTTTCTCCTCTGTTATTATTGCAACTTGCTTCCTATATCTTCAGGATGGGCAGAATTTGAGAGCTTTATCTCGTAATATTCATTTTTATCAATATTTACTCCCATCTTTTTCGTATCACAAAGAACTTTTTTCTTGTTTTTATTTTTTAAAATATTATCAATAAAACTTTTCATAATAATATAATATCACAAAGTAAACATTTATTAATAGGCTACTTGCAAAATTTTCGCGTTTGTACTACGATTACAATACTTGCGTGCGTCGGTATATTTTTGTGGAAAATATTCATAGCCGATTAAGGAATTTGAAATAGTATTAAGTAAAATTATAAAGGAAAAAAAGAAATGAACCCTATTATTGATGAATTAGAAAAACCTTATATGGAAAAAGAAGTTCCGGATGTTAACCCGGGTGATACTGTTAAAGTATTTGTTAGAATTGTTGAAGGCAACAAAGAAAGAATTCAGGCTTTTGAAGGTACTATCATTAAAAAGCATGGTTCAGGTATCAACAAAACTATCACCGTAAGAAAAGTATTTCAGGGCGTAGGTGTTGAACGTGTATTCCTTCTCCACTCTCCAAGAATCGAAAAAATCAATGTTGTAAGACGCGGTGATGTTAAACGTGCTAAATTATATTACTTGAGAGAACGTTCAGGTAAAGCAACAAGAATTAAGGAAAAAATTGAAAGAAAATAAACTTCACATACACTGGTATCCGGGTCATATTGCCAAAGCGGAAAGAAAACTAAAAGAACAGCTTTCCTTAGTAGATGCAGTGATTGAAGTTATTGATGCAAGACTGCCGTTATCAAGCAGTTATACAAATATTACGGGGTTGTTAGGAGACAAGCCCCGTTTAATTTTGCTTAATAAGTCAGATTTGACAGAACGCACGGAAATAAAAAGCTGGGTCAGGGTTTTAGAGGAAAAGTATAAATCGCCGGTACTTTTGTGTGATGCAAAAAACTCAAAAGACCTTAATATTATAATAAAAAAAGCAATCGAACTATCAGAACCGCGTATTCAGGCAATTATGAAAAAAGGGCTTTTGAGACGTCCTGCAAGGGTCATGGTTGTAGGAATGCCAAATGTCGGCAAATCAAGTATTATCAACAAATTAACTAAATCCTCAAAAACAAAAATAGGTGCCAAGGCAGGTGTAACAAGACAGCAGCAATGGGTAAGGATTAACCCGCAGCTTGAACTACTTGATACACCCGGGATTATACCTATGAGACAGGACGACCAGCAAGCTGCCAAAAAATTGGCATTTGTTAATTCTATATCAGAAAATGCATATTCAAATGAGCCTGTAGCTCAGGAGTTACTTGAAATGCTTGATGAAAAATATTCGTCTGAGGTTAGAGAATATTACGGAATAGAAGACGCAGAAATGTCAATTGAAAATATCGCATTAAAACGGAATTGGCTGATTTCTGGCGGTGCACCTGATATTACAAGAACTGCCGCTTATATATTGAGAGATTTCAGAGAGGGTAAAATAGGTAAGTTTATTCTCGATGATATGGAGGCATAATGGAGCTTACAAAAGACTCGCATATTATAAAACTTTTTGCGTACGATTTATATTACAAAAATCACGTTATAATTGGTACTGACGAAGCAGGCAGAGGGCCTGCGGCAGGAGGTGTTTTTGCGAGTGCGGTATGCTTTCAGGAACGCTCACGGGCTTTGATAGAGAAACTTTCTGTATTAAATGACAGCAAACAGCTTTCCAAGAAAAAAAGAGACATTTTGTATGACATAATATTAAATGAGACAATTAACGCAACTGTGTGCATTGATGTAAAAGAAATAGAAGAAATCAATATTTTAAATGCCTCATTAAAAGCAATGAAACTGGCTGTCGAAGATGTTTTAAAAAGAGCGTCTCTGGCAGAAGCTTTAGAGGGAAATTTATCCAAATTTCTGGTACTTGTCGATGGAAACAAAATGATAAAAGACTTTAATATGTGTTCACAGAAATGGGTTGTAAAAGGGGATGCAAAATCCGCCTCAATTGCAGCAGCGAGTATTCTGGCAAAGGTTTCACGTGACAGATATATGCAGGAACTTGATGCAAAATATCCTCAGTACGGCTGGGCAAAAAACGCAGGATACCTAACTCAAGAACATCTGGCGGCAATTGATAAGTACGGACTTACCGAATATCACCGCCCGTCGTTCTTGAGAAAGCATTTTTCAAAACAGGAACAGTTAAGTATGTTTTAATCTCCTATCAGACTCGTATTCTGTTTATTATAATGCCTGTTTACCATAAATAAATTCTATCTTATAAACATGCGGAGGAATTTAACAAGAGGATGGTTTGTGAAATCCTCAACTTTGCTGGCCGCATGTTGTATATTGTTTACGGTGTCAGCCCCTAAAGAATTTTGGATTTTTTCCTGCATAATATTATTTATATCCGGAATTTTTGCTTTTTCTTCAGGCGTCAATTCACTTTCCGTTTTAGCAATAAACGGGCATAATACACCCAGGACTAACATAAAAATTCCGAGAACTGCAAAAAGTATTTCCATCATAAAGTTATCTGAAAGATTAAAGTTTTCTCTACGGACACGGTCAAATCTTAAATTGCTGTTGAGTGCTTTTGCTTTTTCACGACAAACATTCTGATCTTTAAAATAATGCAAAATGTACCGACCGCCTCCTCTTATTTCTCTTATACGCAACGGATAACCGTTGTGGCTGTGGTCTTTCCAAGTATCGCATTCAGCTAATACATTTTTTGTCTTAAACTCAAAAGTTTTTTCTATAGATTTTTGACCGCCTTTTAATATATTATAAGAATAAACCTCGCACTGCATTTTACGATTGCAGGATAAATACGTCAGTTTCGTTTTCATTATAGGATTCAAACATAGAAGCCCGATGACAATAAATAACACAGCGGCAAACAATTTTTGAAACATTTTTAAACTCCTTAGCTAATTACATAATTCCTTATACATACTCAGATATTCTACAGAACTTTTCTTCCACGAAAAATCGGCTTCCATTGCTGATTTTCTCATTGCATTAAAAGTATACTTATCCTTGTAAACATTTAATGCGCAGTTCACGGCAGACATCATATCCCATCCGTTGTATCCCCAGAACTTAAACCCTGTTGAATCTGCCAGTGGATAACCGACAACAGTGTCTTCCAGTCCGCCTGTTGCTCTTACAACAGGTAAAGAACCGTAGCGCATAGCAATTAACTGACTCAAACCGCAAGGCTCAAATTTAGAAGGCATTAAGAAAAAGTCACTTCCCGCATAAATAAGATTTGCCAGGTCCGCACGGTAACCAATATATGCACGTATATTAGAAGAATTATTTGAAAGCCAGATTAATAGATTCTCATAATCTGAATTGCCGTTACCTAAAAAGACAAAATCAGCATTTGCCGCTTTCAAAGCGTTTTCAGCCTGACGAATTAAATCAAGTCCCTTCTGCGGAACAAGCCGTGAAATAAAAGCAAACAGCGGTCTGTCAGGGTTATATTGCAGCCCGAATTCTTCACAAACTTTTTTCTTATTTTCTTCTTTATTTTTAACAGATCTTACATCATAATTTTTGACAATAGACTTATCTTTTTTAGGGTTAAATACATCATAGTCAATTCCGTTTAAGATACCGCGGAGTTTGTATTGAGCACCTCTGAGTGTATAATCCATACCTTCACCGTATTCACCTGTGAGTATTTCGCGGGAATAATTAGGAGATACCGCGACAACTCTGTCTGAATAATTGATGGCTCCTTTCATCCAGTTTACTTTTCCATAATGCTCAACGCCCCATTCATTATATACAATATCTTTTCTCATATTGGCAAAATCAAGAACATCTTCAAACCAAACACCTTGATATGCAAGGTTATGAATTTCAAAAACAGTTTTGGTTTTCTGCCAGTATTCATCATAACGGTAATTACTTTTTAAATAAACAGGAATCATTGCAGTGTGCCAATCATTAGCATGAATTATATCCGCACGGAAATTTAAAAGCTTAGCATATTCCATTACTGCAAGTGAAAAAGCAATGTACCTTTCATGTTCATAACGCGGGTCAAGCCATTTTGGATAAACATCTTGAAAGCATGTAAAGTACCAGTCGTTATGTACAAAAAAGACATTAATATTTGTACCCGGAAGTTTGCACATAAACAATCTGAATTTGTGTCCCATATTACCGAAAGTAAGCCAGAGTTCCGAATTTTCAAGTTCTTTTATCCCGAATTTTTCTTGATTAATACATCCGTGAAGCGGAGTAAAAATAGCAATTTCGGCATCTTTCTCCAAATATTTCGGCAGGCTCCCAACAACATCGGCAAGCCCTCCTGCTTTTGAAAAAGGTGCAACTTCAGCAGCAGCAAATAAAACTTTCATTATCCCTCGCTTTCTTTTTCGGCATTATTCTCAGAGTTATTTTGGTCTGAGTGTTCTGATGATTTTTGTCCGTTGGTAACATCAATACTAACTTGCTCTCTTTCACCGTTATTAGGAACAAGAGATTCCTCATCAGGATCTTCCATTGGTATATAATGACTATCATCAGTATCAAAATTAAATGTAATTCCATGTTTATTAGCAAGATATTGAGCCTGTGCAAGACATATTTGTGCACTCTCATCTTTACCGCGGAATCTCAAAACTTTATACATATTATATTTGAACAGCAACAGAAGATATTCATTTGCACCATCGGATTTTTCAAGCTGTATAAGAGAATTATTTACTATTCCGTAAGTAACTATATATTTACCCTGAGCAAGATTCAGTTCACTCATTATGTACCAGGCAACATAAAGAAGGTTCGTCATACCGTTCTCGTTTGCGGTTTTAATAATTCTGTAAATAATTAATGATGCTTTTTGAAGCGAATTGAGTTTAATGTAGCAGTAGGCAATCATCAAATCTGCGAATAATTCAAATTGATATAACCCGTTACATTTTGCGAGGATTTTTGCCTCATAAATTTCTTCCGCAAACACATTGTAATCATGGGTACATCTTGTAAACGCTTCCAATATATGGAATATAGGGGCTGAAAATTTATCATCAGACGCAAGACTGTTATCATAATTAGGAGTTCTTCCGGCAAGCAAATCCTGAAATGCTATAAATATATCATATGAATGCGGCACTTTAGTTAAATCTGTTCTTACAATATTTAAAAATTCTTGAACATTGCCTTTTAATTGCAATACATTAACAGCAGCAACATAGCCTATTGTATTAATAATAATAGCCTCAAATTGCTCAACTGTCATATAATCAGGTTTAAGATTTGCCAGATTTTCCTGATTAACAACATTTAATACTCTGTATCCAATATCGAGACAATCTTCCCAGGCACCAATATTAAACAAAATTTCCACATGAACAAGTGTCATCAGGAAGAAATAATGGTTAAAATCAGTAGCGGCAGGGTCAATTGAAGCATTAGGCATCATGGAAAGAACTTTATGCGTAAGTTCAAGCGCATGCATATAATTCCCTGACAACAAACAGCCCTGAATCATTTTATTACACAGAGCTATAATTTTGTCCGCATCAGTGGTATGTTCAAGATGTGCAAGTGTTTCTTCAGCAATAGCAAATGTATTTTCCGGAACATAATCAAACAAATTATTAGAAATATTTTCATACAGTTCAAGCTTATACTTATCAATATCTTCCTGCGCTTCTTCATCTGTATTCATATCCAGAATTTTTAAAATTCTGTCAGCACAATTCAAATAAGAGTTAAAATCACCGAGCGAAATATCAATTTTTGCAAGCTGTTCCCATTCCTTAAATTCAGACTGGTGATCTCCCATTAAACTATATAGATAAGCTTTTTCAGGAGACGGCATCGATTCTACAAAAACTTTTTCAAACAATTCTTTTGCAACATCTTTCAACATATCCTGAGACAATGTTTCAAGCAGGTTTTCTCTCAAAATATTATAGTTAGGGAAATACATACAGTTATTGTAGAAATATATATACCCCATAGTAGAAAGCTGGTCTATAACTTCATTGAGGTTAGGCACTCCTAAACTTTTAATTGTCTCCTGATCAATTCTTGGCCCGAGCAAAACGACTTCCGCGAGGAATTTTATTGCATCCGGATAATCCTGCAAAAGATTTAAACGCCGTTTGACAAGTTTATTCAAACTCGACGGAATTATGATTGTTTTAGGGTTGACAAGGTTAATAGCATCATCTGTAGCCTCAAAGACACCGGATTCAATCAGGTATTGAATTGCAATATCAAGGAAAAGAATACTGCCGAAAGAATATTTAGCAATACGCTGGAAGTAAAAACTATCCATAATATTACGGTAATACTCCTTATTTTCCTCAATCATTTTTTCAAAAGATGTAGGTTTAAGTGTTATTTCAGTATAATAGTTTTTCGCAAGCAGGAAATGCAAATCTTTGTGTAACGAAAAATCTTTATCATATTGAATAAGATAACTGATATCGAGTTTTTCAAATGATTCAAACAGATATTTTAAGACATCATATGAACTTGTATCAATTTTATCAAAATTTTCTATGAAAATTAACGTATTAGGTATTGCCTGAAGCAGAGTCATAAAGATATCAAAATATGTGTATCTTGTATCTCTGGAACTGTCAATATCCCGTTCCGTAAATGTAATCAAGTCTTTAATTAATCCATCGGTGTCAATAGACTTAAACATAGAAAAATCATTTTGAGAGAACAATTTTTGAGAAACCGTATATTCAAAAATAGCAGAGACAAGCTCTCTAAAGAACGAATACGGAGAATACTTCATTTCGTCATAGCAGGTAACTGTAATAATATTTTTATACAAATTCAAATCTGCAATTGTAGTAACCAGTTTAAGTGAGTAAGGGACATACAAAGGAGCAGTACGTATTGCCATAATACCTTTGGGCACTGTTTGCAGGCGATTAATTACATGGAAGAAAACATCGATATTTTCGGTTCTAATAAAGTCACATGTGATTTCGCTGAAATTAATTGTTTCTATATCATAGATTGAATCAGGGTCGAACGGCTTTTCCATTTTACTCAAAGCTTCACCGTCAAGTTTATCCTGTTCTACAAGAAGATTCTGAACGAAATTCGGAACCTGAATTTCTTCATCTTTTTCATCAAGTTCTTCGTAATTAATAATGATAAGGTTAGATACATCAGCCTCATAAAA
>DVIU01000040.1 GCA_018711035.1 Candidatus Scatousia excrementigallinarum | reverse complement strand
ACTGCTTATTAGGGTAGTTGTGTCCCTGGAACCTTGTATACATGGCACGATAATGTTCGAGCTGGGCAGTAAAGCTTTCGTTGATGAACTTTATAAGCCCGTCCTCGTCGGAGGGCACGTCCATTTTATCAAAATATTCGCGCAGAAAAGATTTTACGCGCTTCATAGACTGTTCTGCCACAACAAGTCGCTTTGATATAAGCGTTTTGCCCATTTCGGTGCGCTTGCGGAGCATATCCACAAGTTTAGGGTGGTCGGGCTGAATAGTCATGCCGGAATATTTAATAGTGACCTTTTGGTTGCGTATTAAAAGGGCGACCACGGCGGCTATATCAATTTCGCGCCAGCCATAGGGAATCGCCTGATACCTTGACTGTATGTCCGCCATAGACGTTGGCAAATGGCGAACCTGCTGCATTTCGAGGAATTCTTCCACCTTTGCCGCAGCGCTACTGTTGGGCGGCACCATATCCTGCTGGCCCTGCCCAGTTAAAATTTCGCGTATTTCGGAATCAAATTCGTAATTCTTTTCAATAAGCGTAAGTTCACTGTAAACGTGTTCTACAAGATATTCAAACGCCTGATCGATGCGCGATTTTGCATCGCCGCCGCGAATTTGCAGCTTTTCGCCGTCGACGTAGAAATCTGCCTCCTCTATCGCCTTACGAAGCGCCGCCATAGCTTCATTTTCGTAATTGGTCGCTTCATCCTGCTTGCCGCGGATAATATCCTGCATAGACTTAGGCATTTGCGAAACATTGCGCCTCTTTACATAGTTGCGGATCTTCATAGCGCTTTCAAGCGAAGAGTAGTAAGGCGTGTCGGCAAGCACTGCCGTTATTTGCTTTGAAGATTGCGTTCTGAGCCGCAACTCGGTTTTATCGGTAGGGTCGGTAGCAACGGTCAAAAATTTTATTTGCATATTATTTGACGGCGTACCGATTGATATGCCGTCGACATAACTGTCGAAAGCAAAGTCATATTTCTTGTCATAGCGATATTTTTTTGAAGTGTAAATATCGCCGTAAATCATCTGACCTATTCTCGTTACAAGGGCAGAAGTATCCACCTGTTCGCGCTGAATATCCTTTTGAATATCCTGCTCCTCATCGGTGAGGAAGTTGTACGAATCGCCTGAACGCCCTATATAGTTCTGGCTCAACAACCTGTCGAGAGATGCGCACACCTTTTCGCGCAAGGCAATTTTATCCACATTGATATTATCAGCCATGAGAATAGTGATATTATCCATTGTGGACTTTATATCGTTGTCGATATATCTTATAAGATAAAGAAGTTTAAGGACGGAAACGTCATACTTCTCTATACCGTCGCCATTGACGGCGGCTTTTTCGCAACGCTCTATAACTCTGCGGATAGCGCCATCGAGGAAGCTGTGCAGAGTATCATAGAACATATAGAAGGGTGCAAGTGTACTTTCATCTCTGTCTTGCAGGCGCTGGGCAGTTTCCTGAAAGCCCGAAAGCATTGAGCGCTCGCCGTTGGATTGATGGCGACCAGCATTGCCATGCTTGCGGATTTCATTGAACACCTTTTGCATTACAATAAATTGGTACGGCACAAAAGGATAATTGATAACAAAATCATTAGGCCCGCTATACCCCTTTATATCCAACACGCAATCGGTAAAAGTAAACAGATTTTTTAGGACAGAGTCATTCCTGCCGTAAACCTCTTCGAGTACGGGCACCGCTTCCGCTTTCTTTTTGAGAATACGTTTTTGCACCACTTCATCTACTGACGACGATGTGAGAGAAAGGCGGGTTTTAAAGCGCGCCTGAATACGCGAGAACTCGTCCTGGCGAACCCTGATAATTTCGTCAACCGCTTCCTGTCCCGTGCATACGACCCACACCTGCCCCATGCATACGCTTCCGAGTTCTTCAACCAACGACTGTAAATTTAAAAGAAGGTTAGTGTCTTCGCCTATATACTGCCCTACCTCGTCTATCATAAAAAGCAAACGGAAATCTTTAGGTTTTGTGCTTACATATTCTTTAATTTCTGATACAAGCTGTGCAATGCTTATTTCTGCAGTTTCGGTTCCGTCGAACCAGTTACGCGCAGCAGATTCGCTCATGCCGAGCACTTCCTGCAATGTTGCAACAACATCATCTTCAAAGAAATTATAAGAAGCTCTGCTTTCAAGCCATTCACCGCCATTATGCTTTTTGAAACTTTCGCGGAATTGGGCTGTCTTACCCTGTTTTTCTATAAATTGTTCGAGCTTCGCGACCTTTAAATCCTCGCCGTAAAAACCGAGGTGATTATAGAACATTTTAGCAAAAACACGAATCACCGCGGTTTTATCTTTATTTAAAGGACCCTCTACGTCTATGTTAAACAAAATTGTCTCAGTGAGGTTTTTTGTGGCGTTATCAATCAACATAAACGTTGCCGGGTCGTCCTCGAATTTGCTCCTGAACGCCTCTACGGTTGATATGTCGCCTATCTTCTTATTTGAAAGTATGTACGAAAGCATTTTAAGAAAATGCGATTTACCGCTTCCGAAAAAGCCCGAAATCCACACACCAATATCCGCTGTCGGTTTGGTAAACGAATCATCGTAAAAGTTGAAGAAAGTAATTATATGCTTCTTTAATTCTCTGGTTATGATATATTCTTTAACTTCCTGTCTGACAACATCCTCCGCTGACTGGTCAACCTTTATAACGCCGTTTATCTGACGGTTGATGTCGTCCTGAAACATATCGCGTATAATCATCGTTCTTCTCCTTAATCAAATAATATTAAATGCCCTGTAATAGGGATTGGGCTTAAGAATGTCGAATAATCTTACCGCCGACCCATTGAATGTACCGGGATACATAACAAGTACAGGCACGGAAGAGAAATAAGGTTGCATCCCTTCAAGCAACGCATGAATACGCATAAAAGGGAACACATTGCCTACGCCCGTTATCAAAAGCACATCTTTGCCCGGCGTCATCTCATATTGCATTTTCTTGACAAACTGCTCAACTGTAATATTTGATTGCAATTGTCGTAGCAGAAAGTCTGTTCCCTTCCGCTCTTCCATCCCATCAATCCTGTCCAGAATTCGCTTATCCCTGCAAATGTCAATAAATATATCATAAAGATTACATTCGTGGATATGACACCACAACAGCGTATCAGATTTTATTTGCTCAACAGTATGACTTACAATTTGCTCATCTTTAGCTTCATAGCAGAACATCCAGATATTAACTTCATTACTGAGACCCCTGCCCTGCAAAAAGTCTTCTGTCTGTATTTTATCTTTAAGTTTATCAAGGCGCTCTTTAATATTGTTAGCCATAACTACTCCTTATTCAAAATAATTGAACGCCGGCAATGCAGCATAATCGCCGTTAGATTTAATTGAGTTGAGCAATATTGAATCTATCCAAACAGGATTGAGTTTATTGCTTTTTATATTATCGAGATATTCCGTCTCGACAAGTGTCTTAATGAGTACTTGTTTAATTTTATTTATAGTTGAATCAGTCCAGGTTGCAACATAGTCGTCCTGCTCTTGTATCCTGAAGAAAAAAGCATTGACGTCCGTTTTGCCAAATGACAAATCTTTAAGCCTATACTTTTCACCGATAACATCCACCATAAAATCATAGACAAGGCTTGAGTTTTTCATCATAGCATACAAGCCTATCTGCTTTGCCACATCGACGGGTTGCAACGCCACGGCAGCTACAAGGGTTTCGTCATGAAGAGCTTTCAGTCTCCTTATGCAACCGCCCAATACATTCCTTAATGACTTTTCGGTTGGATACTGAAATAAATTGTCCCTTATTATGGCCTCTGCAATCTGTTTATCATCCAGACCACTATTCATAAGCTTGGCTGTAATACGCATTTCATGAAACAAAAATTGTTCACGTGTGAGTCCACCTGAACCACTATATTTGCTATTTGCCTTTAATTGTTCTTTAGATTCAGCCATAATTGTTTTTCCATTACCATATGAACGCATCTTAATAACTTACAAATTCATGGACTTTTCCGGGTCGAGCAAAAAGTCTTGAAGGGAAAGCATCAATATCCCCTGCTCATTGTAACCCGAAAGTATCTGTTGGTTTACAATTATAATCTTTCTGAAAGCATCGTTAATTGAAAGAAGCGAGGCCTGCTCCTGTTCCATTTTCTCATCTGTCGGAATATTATAAGCCGACTGAATATAATACCTTCTATTTCCTAGGTTGACAACGAAGTCCACCTCAAGTCTCTTTCTCACCGAAATGCCGTTCTCTTTCTCGACATTATCCACAACGCCGACGTCCACAGAATACCCGCGCAATCTGAGTTCATTATAGATGACATTTTCCATAATATGAGTATATTCCTGCTGCCTGAACGCAAGGCGGGCATTGCGTAGCCCAAGGTCTACAAAATAATACTTCGCTGGCGTATTTATATACCTTTTCCCTTTTATATCGTAACGTACTGATTTTTCAATCAGAAAAGCATCCTGCAAATAATCAAGATATGCAGAAATGGTATTAGCAGACAACTTTACATTTTTGGTGCTTGCAAAAGTATTTGAAAGTTTTAACGGGTTAGTTAGCGAGCCGATAGAAGAAGCTAAGATGTCAGTCAGCTCATTTATCTCTGCATTTCCACGCAGATTGTTGCGATTGATTATATCGGCGAGATAGGTCGTTTCAAACAAGTTCGTCAGATACTTAGCCTTATCCTCCTGCGTCTGCATAGAAAGGCATAATGGCATACCGCCATAGTTGCAGTACACGAGCCAGGCTTTGTCGAATTCTCCCCCGTATACCGAATAAAACTCAGAAAAGCACAGAGGATATACGCGTATTTCATCACCACGGCCACGGAATTCAGTGAGAATATCCGTAGATAAAAATTTGGAGTTGCTGCCCGTAATGTATATGTCAGCATTGGAGATATGAAGAAAGCCGTTTACCACACCCTCAAAGTCTTTAACCATCTGTATTTCATCTAACAAAATATAGAAATCGCCATCATCTGTGACACGGCTTTTTACATAGTTATAAAGCTCGTCAGGATTTTGCAACGCCCTGTTGCCGTAATCATCCAAAGCGATTGAAATTATATGGTCTTGCGCAACGCCGCTTTCAACAAGGTGATCGCGGAACAACTTAAACAAAAGATATGACTTACCGCAACGCCTTACTCCAGTAATAATTTTCACCATACCGTTACCCTTGTGGCGTATCAATTTGTTTAAATACATATCGCGCTTGATTTCCATAAAAATACTCCAACTGTATCGTATAGTATTATTATAACTTACTAACACTTGCAAGTCAATAGTTTATTGAGAATTTTTGTAGAAATCTGCAATTATTTTATTTGTGCTTCATTCTGTCTGAGCTTTAAAGAAACAAATCCACAACGCGGGTTTCCCGCTTGTTATAAGCGCGCGGGGGCCTAAGAAAAAGTAAGCAGCGGGGCGGCAAAATTTGCCGCCCCGCTGCTCTGTTTTGAAGGAGAAGCGTCGAGAGTCGAAGGAGGGAATTATCCCACCTTCCTTATCCTGCTTAGGCATTGGTTTTAATACCACATTTGTCCCACTTCAAATTTTTTTCCTTGATTAGGCATTGAGTTTTATTCAATAGTTGCGGCATATATGAGGGTCTATCGCTGATTAGGCATCACTTTCAATTTGCTAAAAATTTTTTAAATTATTTTTTGATACCTGACCATATATGTCATATATTCTATGATATAATGAAGGCGTAACAAGGAG
>DVIU01000039.1 GCA_018711035.1 Candidatus Scatousia excrementigallinarum | reverse complement strand
TAATAGGCGGAGTCATAGCGGTTGCGGGCGAACCTGTCCAGCTTCCAAACGAGCACGGTATCGAACAGCTTGCGATAGCTGTCTTTGATCATACGCTGGAATTCGGGACGGTTGTCCGTCTTTGCTGAAAGCGCACGATCAATATATGTACCGAATACGACAATGCCGTTTCGCTCGGCAAACTCCATACATTCTCTTATCTGACCTTCGATACTTTCTTCTCTTTGGTTGTCGCTCGAATAGCGGGCATAAATTACTGCTTTCATTTATCGCTCTTCTCCATACATTCATCTTTATAACATAATTCTTCATTGATTTTTATTATGGTTATAACGACAAACATTAATAGTCTGTAATAATTTACTCTGTGCAAATCAATATCAGCTCCACGCTTTCTTTGCGTGCCGTGCAAGTAAGTATTTCGCAAATCCTGCCCATTTGTAAATTTTGATTTGTTGAGGTAGAAATCTAAATAATCACACTCTTGTTTAGCAAAAAGGCTTGATTCCTTGTATATCCAACGTTTTTGTTGTAAATTTTTCAAAGGTTTATTTAACTGAAATCTTTCTAAAAATTGGTTAGAAATAAATCCATTCTTATATAGATCACATAAAATGATGGCTTCCAGCTTATCATGTAAAGTCAAATTACCTTGGCTATCCTGCTTCAAAATCCCTTTAATAATCAACCACTTAATATCATTAAGCTGGTAGTCCTCGTATTCGGATATGTTGACCGTAGTGTTTATAAGTAATTCATACAAGCAGTTGTATCCTTCAACATCTTTACGATGAGGAAGATATGTTAACATGGTTTGGTCAGAAAATAGTAAATAAAGCGTATTTTTGCAATCCTGATTAGTTTCATTTAAGTAAATATATTTATCAGGCATAAGGCTGTTTATTGCATGATAATCCATCGGTCTTGAAGATAGTTCAATAAAATCATGATTAATTGTTCCAAACTTAACAAGCGCTTCGTATTGCTTTAATATGCTTTCAAACTCACAACAGATTGTTCTACATTTTTCCAAATAGCTACTTCCTGAAGAAGGCATATTAACTATGAAGTCGTGTATATTGAACTCACTAACTAGATATTCATCGAAAAACCATTGCAATACTTCTTCTATCCGAATATTACACTCCTTTTCTAGAAATTCGCAATATGAAACCATTGCAACGACGGCAAAATTGTTATAGATGTCAAAGAAACTACCTTTAATATACACTTTTTTTAAATCAGTATCCATGAACACTCTTTCAAGTGCGCTTATTTGGTTTGGCTTACTAATAAATTCAATCCTGTTTTCTTTATCGACAAAATTGTAAATGTGTATAAAATTATTTAACAGCGTGGGGTAATCAAGATTGTCCCTTATCCATTTAGAACTAACGCTAATATAAAACCTATTTTCTTTATAATCAATGATTACTGGCTCTTTTTGTTTATTATTAATTTCGGCTTCGATTGTAGTTTGAAATCCTGAATTTTCTGATTTAACAAAAAGGTTATCCATTTCTTGATCATATCTGTTTTTTGCAGCTAAACGCGTATCATCAGAAATTTTGAAATCGCTGTTTACAGGTAAATTAATTATTAACTCAAGAGTTCCAGGGTGAACCATGGCTGAAGCAATATAGTTTTTAACAATTTGTTCCTTATCTTCAGTGGAAAGACTTTTTGGTAAAAATACTTGACGTGCTGGAGATTATTTTAAGTATTTAGTAATCAATAAATCTATAGATTGATTATCTTTTAAAATCAACTCTTTGATGTCGTTGTCAAACGTATTTACTATTTTTTCACATTCCACAATATAAAAAAGAGGAATATGGTTGCTATCAATGAAATGTTTAAAAGAATCCCAAGAAATTCTTTTATGGACTTTATATTTATCAAAAAGTTCAAGGACATCTTCAATATATTCTCTTTCTATTTTTCCAAAATAGTTAGCTATAGTACCGTTATCTACTTTAGAAAAGAAACGTCCAATGATTTGGTTTATTATTTTTGAATTTTCTTCGTTAAAAAGGGCTTTTTCTTCCGAATTAAAGTCTTTACGAAAAATTTGCGCATTAATGAACTTGTATACATTGTAAAGCTCTATTACATCGTTAATGTTTACATATTCTTTGGACAATTTTAATTGCTGTAATATCGGTAATGCCTTTTCCAACATATATCCATTTGCCATATCAGCTTTACCATAGAATTTGACCCTATTACTCATATTAAATCCTCATCTGAATTAATTTTAACATATTACTTTTCTAATCCGTATTTTCCTGCAACAATTTTAATACTGCCTCTTTGAGTTTGGCGTTGGCGGGAGATTTGGGGTCGAAACACATCTCCACAAACTGCTGCATCTTTTCGTCGTCGAAGGCTTTGGGGTTGTAGTCGTACAGCTTGCCCTGCGGCCTGTCCGTGCGCCCGAAAATATAGTCGAGCGACACATCAAAATAGTCAGCGTACCACAACAAAATAGCATTTGGCACGTCGCTCTGTCCGTTTTCATAGCGGAATATCGCAGGTTGTGCTATTGTTCCGATTTCTTTTGCGATAAATGCTTGCGATTTACCTATGCCCTCGCGTAGCTCTTTCAGTCGCTGTCCTATCATATTTACCGTATTGCATCACCTCTCGAC
>DVIU01000038.1 GCA_018711035.1 Candidatus Scatousia excrementigallinarum | reverse complement strand
GTCGTCCGTCATCTTCCATTCCCCTTCAAAGTCGCTTTCTCCGCCGGGCAACGAGGGAATGTGGAATTCCACCCTGCCCAACTTGTGCATTTTACCCTTGTAAAACAGCATGTTTTCCGAAGCCGCCGACGTGTCCCCGAATCCGTAGCCGAGGTTAAAGCCGAACTTCTCTCCGTCCACGTATGCGGAAAGACTGCTCCAATACCAGGTATTTTCGTACGTCCACACGCCCCTGCCCCAATCGAGCACCGCCAGCGATTTTGCGGGGTCGAAGTCGCGGCGCGCGCCGCCCAGCTCGAAGTAGCCGGAAGCCGTCATGCAGTTGAGTTTCGCGTTGTAATAAAAAGCCTTGTCGTTTTCCTTGAACGGGGTGGCTATTACCATGTTTTCCGCCTGGGGCTGGGAAAGCGTTATATCCGCGACCAGCGTTTTGCCGTCGCGGAATTTGGGATATTCGCAATAAAGCCTGCGGTAGATGCCGTCGTTGACAAAGGACAGCTTTTTTCCGCCCACGCGCAGGGAAACGTCGCCCCTTTCGTAAGTTGAAGGAAAGCCCGTCTTGCCAAGCGGCAACAAACCTATTGCCGACTGCGTTTTGAACGCCCTGGAATGGGTGTCCACAAGCGAAACGCTCGCCATGGAAATATATCCTATATCCGCAATGGTAAGGCAGAGAAAAACTTCTCCGTCCGTAATCGCGTAGTAATCCCACTCCTTGATTCTGAATTTCGACGCGTTTATCCTGCTCCTGTCGTATTTTTTCGCAAGATAGGTGGAATAACCCGCCTGAATAAGTTTGCCGTTATTATCGAGCAGATCGCCTTCCGTGAGTAATGTCTGCATAATTCCCTCCGCAGTCAAAGGGCTTAGCCCCTTCACTTCTTTTACTATTATAACACGCCTTTTTACAAAAGTAAATACCGAATAATAGCCATACTTTCCGCGTTTTGCAAAAGCGCGGCGGCAAGCCGCCCGAAAGCGGTGCGATAAAAGCGTTCCGCCAAGGTCCGCTACGGGTGTACGGATTTTAATGCAGGCGTGAAAATTCGCATGCTCCGCTTCCGGCGCTGCCCGGCAGTTTTTTCCTTTCGTTACGGTTTTCACGCATACGCCTCCGCCGTTTTATGACGCCGGCGGCATTGTCCGTCTGCGCTTTTTCGGAAAAAGAGCCTGTTTTCGCCGCTTTTTTACCCTCTTTTTACACCCGGTTAAATATATCTTTTACAAAATCTCAATTACTTAAAACATTATGTTTTGTATTGTTAAAATTATGTCAATTTCGCAAAAAACCTTGTAAACAACGCGATTGTGTGCTATAATTGTCATTGTAGGGTGATACATATGATAATACAAGCTTTAGAAAAACCTTTCAGCATCTGCTCTTTCAGGCAGGATGCGCCAGTTGATTTGAACAAATTCGGCGTCGCCTTTTTCGCACACACCGACGAAGGCTGTTCCGTAATCTGTCCCAGCGACGAAGTTCCGCAGGAAGCCGTCTCCCGCGACGACGGATGGCGCGCCGTACGCATAGCCCCTCCCGTGAACAGGGAGATGATGGGCGTACTGCTCGACCTTGCCAAAATTTTCGCGTCCGCGGAAGTCAGCGTCGTACCGGCAAGCACGTTTGAAACCATGTACTTCTTCCTGCGCTCGGACGGCTATCTGCGCGCTTTGCAGAGCCTGCAGGAAAACGGCTACAAGGTCGAAATGACGTATCTGCAGGGCAAGTAATCCGCCTCGATATTTATTGTAAAACAGGAAAAGGACCGCGGAAAACACGCGTTTCCGCTTCTTTTCCTGTTTTTTTGCGAAATTTTCCGTTAGAAAATAGTTTGCCGCATTTTTACGACACAGTCCGCTTATAAAGCGATTTTCTTTTGTCACGGAGTTAATTTTATCGTTTATCTTTTCTCTTTAATTCGGAAGGTGCAATCGCGTGCAGCCTGTCGCAGGCGCAAGCCTGCACAGGGCTGCACTCCCCTCTGTTTTACCAAAAAAACAGGACGTTCCTTGCAGGACGTCCTTTTTTTTGGTTTAGTGGATAAAAATGCTGCCCAATTTTTTAAAAATCCAAATTGCAAAACGGTTTTTCAACATTCTTTATTTGGTCTATCCTATCAAGAATCAATTTTAAACATATTAAAGTTACCTTAAACCCAAAAACCAAACTGTCTGAATTAATATACTCTCTGCCGTGCGCGCACTCATTCCTAATATTCAAACAATTTCCATTATACATACTTTGATAAACAAAAAAGAAATCTACTACATTTAAGAAATCGTTTGTTTCACTATAAGCATCCATTAATATTTGTTGCAAAACACTACTTGCATCTTTCATATGTAAAAATTCATCCGCTTTTTCTTTAAATGGCACAATGTTGCAATACATACCAAATTCTCTAATTTTATTTTCTAATATCGGGAACAATTGTGTCAAATGTGCCAAATAAATGTGCCCATCAAAATCAATAAGCGAATATTCTGTTAGTCTATTTTTAATCTCTTTATAAAGTATCTGTTCTTGATTAAAAATAGCCATATACATTTGTGTGTTGCGTATAAAATCATTATATATTTCACTATATAATACTTCTGGTTCAATATAGTTCAAGAGTTTATAGCCTTTTTTCGTAATTATATCTCTAATTAGCTGAATAAACGCATTATCTACAGTATGCCTATCGAGAAATTTATTATTTTCAATAGGAAACGTTCTTGTAATGTTAAGCATGCTACAAAATAAAGATAATGCCGCTTTTGAATGCATTGACATTAAATCTAATAAACTGTCTTTCTTAATTGGGAAACAATACAATGCCCCGATTAACGGTTTTTTAATAAACACTTCGTTAATTTTATTTATTTCTTCATTAGAAATAGAGACCGAACTACCAATCGTGTGCATTAGTTTCAAGCATCGATCATAATAATCATTTTGCCATAGTTGTTGTAACCAAATCATAAGTTTCTTAACTTTAAGTCTATCAAGGCACAAATTTGATGACAGTCGTAATAATAATTGCATGAAAGAATAAAACAACATTGAAATGCTAACTGAATTATCCTCTTTTTCGATAAAAGAAGTAAACTTATCGTATATAATTTTTAATGTTTCATCTCGTATACCATTTACTACAAAATCATTTCTACAATAATCTAAAAATTCGTGAGTTCTTTCTATATTTTTGATATTATTAGCTAAACTATTGTTATATTCATCCAGTTTTTCTTTTTGTTGAATTGAAAAAAGAATATTATGTTTTTTAAACTGCAATATTGTATTGAGATCTTTAAATTTACTTAATTCCCTAATAAATTGCTGCATGAATTTGTTTTTTACACTCTGATAAACAATTTTTTCTTTTAATAGTAGGCCAATAAAAAGCAATGATGAACTTTTTATTTCATGCCAAGGCTCTAATTCATTTTTATTCCTCAAATCACTTATCACTAACTTAAAGTGCCATTCCATGGTTTTAGCTGATGGTGCTTTTTTATACAAAATACATCGAACTGTTTCAATTATAAATGATGCAGTTTCATCATTAAAATATTTATTTAATTTCTCTAAAATGGGAGCTGTCCATCGTGATATATCAGGTGTCGATACACCATTAAATGTAGCCAATGGAATTAGCTCGTTTCCAGATATTTCTGTCTGAAGCATATCAAACACAAACTGTTCTTCCCAAGATATGTCCTTTGGTAAACTGAATTTTTGAAAACTAAACGAGTTAACATTTAAAATTTTAGATTTATATTCTTCTAAAAGTTTTAAATTGGCTGGTATTATTACTTCTTTTATATTATTTTTGAATCTACTAATCAAATCTTGAATATCTTTTATATTGATTTCACTTAAACATTTTAAAATTAACTGCTCATTATCTTTTACTATGCTTAAATCAAAAAGCTCAAAAATATTGTTTTGCATGAATATTAACGCTGAAAAAATATATTGGCTTGATTCTTTAATATTTTGAAGCTTTGTAATGTGAATAATCGTAGCAAAATGCTTAATAAAATTATTATCAAACTCTTTCCAAACATCATTAATTTGACGAGTACCGCTATATATTTGAGTACATAGATAAATTTGTTTTAACCATGTAGTAGTAAATTCAAATTTTAATCCACCTATACTACTGTTTAATTTAATTAAATAAGCATATACGTCTTTTATTTCGGCATATGAGTTCAAAAAGTCTTGAAAATTAGTAATATCTTTAAATCCTTTAAACTCTTTCTCAATATAATTAATAAACCATTGCCATTCACAGCTATGCTCTAAAATTCCATCAAAGAATTTAACTTTTACCTCATGTTCAAAATAATTTTTCACTTTACATGACCTCCAAAATTTTGATAAATTTCCAAACATGAATTTTCGATACCCAATCGTACTAAATGTCTATTAATCCTTTACTATGTTTTCCACAATATTCTCTTACTTGCTTTGTATAATTCACCTTTATTTCCCCTCTTTTGTTTCATTATAACATATTTTTTACATAAAGAAAAGTCGACACCTTCTGTTTTCAGAAAATGTCGACTTTTAATCTTGGTGGAGCTGAGGGGAGTCGAACCCCTGTCCGAAAAACTTGAAGCGGCGACTTCTACATACTTAGCCGATTGTTGTTATTCCCTTTAAGCCGGCCAAACGGCAAGCCTGCCTATCGGAGAGCCGCTGGTCTTGCAATCCGCAGCGCGGCGATGCGGTTGCCCTGTTCCGCTGGATGATGCCGGAACGGGTTCGCGGACCTACCCGCCCGACACTTCGCTATAAGTTAAGCAGCGAAGGCGAGAGTTTGAGCGCTCTCGGTTTTGTTGTTGTTTGCGTTTAATTTTAATTTCCGTTTTTACGAAGACGAGCCTTCGGTATGCTTACTCCGCCCGCCATTCCCCGTCGAATGCCGGAACAGCCCCTTGGATATTACATTATATATTATATGCGGAAATCTGTCAACAGCGAAATTTGTAATTTTTACAACTTCGCGCACGTCGGCGGAATTAAACGGTCTTCGCCCTGCTCCGCGCGGAAAATATTATTGAAACGGGTACCCGTAGTGGGCCTCAGTAGAACACATTTTACTCTAAAACATAAAATATGTGTATATGTCGGGTTGTAAAATGCTTTGCTTTCAGCGGGAGCGCGTGGCGCTCCACCCATGATAATCTGCGAAGCAA
>DVIU01000037.1 GCA_018711035.1 Candidatus Scatousia excrementigallinarum | reverse complement strand
TAAAAATACGATTTTTTTTTTGAAGAATCGCAATTTTCAAGGTCTTTTCTTCGCGCACCCTTTGCAGCGGATGATTTCAAGTACGACTGTATCGTACTTGACAACCAGCACCCCGTCGCGATTATTGTCCGCACCTTGGCGGACTTCACAACCGCATTTCAGACGCGTGCGGTGGCACGTTGCACCCGTTAATTCGAACGTCTCTTTAAGCAGCGTCAAGTCGCTGCGCTTTTCTACATACTTCGTCGGTCTCATTTTATATGACTTTTACAAGATTGAACATTCTGAATGACCGCCAGTCCTCGGCAACCGTATCGTAATAGGTTACGAGGTGTTTGTTCGGCTTGCGGTCGGCGCCCTTCGTTTCGGGGCATAAGTCCTCTTTGAGCGTGCCGAACGCCTGCCGCAGTTCGCCCGTGCTCGATTTAAGGTAGAAGAACTGCACGATGCCGGCGTGCATCTTCAGCTTCAGTTTGAACACCTGCCATGCCTTGTGTAGGCATTCGGCAAAGGCTTCGCCCGTCGTGTGGCATATCTGCCACGCCGTGCGCATGATCGTTGAAAGGTCGGTCCGTTTCATCATTATATCGGTTAGAAGTTCGCTTTGAGTTTGAGCAGACGCAGCACCTCGCGCAGTTCGCTATCGGTGTATTTCTCGGTGATTTCACGCGATACGCCGTTGGTATTCATCGTGATTTTAATCGCCGCTTCTCTGCTGACTTTTGGGGTAGATTTGCGTATTTTCATAGCTTATTATTTTTACCACCGGCGGCAGGTGCCGCCACGCTTCGGGCCTAAGGTCTATTTATAGCCACCCGAACGGCTAACTTTAGAGGTTAATTTTCTTGTTATATACTTATTGTATTCATTATTCAGTTTGACGTCAATAATGTAATATTACCATAATTACAAAATATATTCACTATGACCATATGCAACGTGATGACACGATATTAACCAGCATCTACCAAGGTAAAAATGCGGATTATTATTGTACATAATAATTACAGGGTCTACTACAATTTTAGCGTCCCAACTTTCGCAACCACTCTTAATTTTTTCTCTTATTTCTTTTTTTACTTCTGCAACAGTATTGTATTTACTATTATCTAAGAAATATTTTATGAGACTTTTTTTGTGTTTCTTTTGCTCTTCAGATAAAAATTGTTTTTTCATAATTTATTATATTTTGGTTTGGTTTTGACACTGCAAATATAACTAATAGTATAATAAAATCAAAATAAAAATTGATAAAAACTACACTATAAGTATATTTTTTTATAATCTTATTATAATTATATGGGAAATTTACTACCTTTGTACATAGTTAAAGCCATTAAATGATTAGTATAATGCCAAAATTTCGAATATTAGAGTTGTGCAAACAAAAAGGCATAACGCAAAAGGATTTAGCTGAAAAAATAGGAATGACGCCCGTTGGCTTGGCAAAAGCTGCTAATGGAAACCCCACATTTGAAACACTCGAAAAAATTGCCGTGGGATTGAATGTATCTGTTCCGGAGCTTTTCGCCCCTCAACCGACGAACACGATTACGTGTCCGCATTGCGGGAAACTTATTAAAGTAGAGAAAGGGGAATAAGTATGGTTACAATTAAAAAAATAAACGTCAATGACGTGGAGGTATCGGTTTCGCAACAAGCCGGTAGGGAGGACTATATTTGCTTAACCGATATGGCTCATTATAAAGATGCAGATCGAACAAACTATATCATTCAGAACTGGATGCGTTTGCGAGGGACGATTGAATTTTTGGGGCTTTGGGAGCAAATAAATAATCCCAATTTTAAAGGCATCGAATTCGACGCCTTTAGAAATAATGCAGGGGCAAATTCATTCACACTTACCCCAAAACAATGGATAGAAAAGACTGGAGCTATTGGAATTGTATCAACACCCGGGCGTTATGGAGGGACGTATGCCCACAAAGATATTGCATTCGAGTTTGGCACATGGTTGAGCCCTGCTTTTAAGCTCTATCTTATTAAAGAATACCAGCGTCTTAAAGAGATAGAATCGCACCCTTCTTTAGGGGAATGGAATGTGAAGCGAATTTTAAGTAAAGTAAATTATACTATTCACACTGACGCAGTCCGAGATTTTGTAATACCAACATTGAATGAAAGTGAAAAACTATACGCCTATTCGACAGAAGCAGACATGTTGAATTTGGCTCTCTGGGGATGTACGGCAAAACAATGGCGTGAGGCAAACCCTAAATATGCGGAGCAAGGGCTGAATATTCGAGATATGGCAAGCATAAATGAACTTGTCGTCCTTGCAAATCTCGAATCGATGAATTCAGAACTCAATAAACAAGGGCTGGATAAGATTGCACGATATGCGCAACTTCGGAATATGGCGCAGGAACAATTGAAACGTTTGAATTTAAAAGAAACGGACAAGAATTTTCGTGCAATTGAATTACGAGATAAAAAGCTAATGAAATAAAGATAGCAAATAATGCAACGAACATGATCACGTGCCCTCGGTGCGGGACGGTGCTGGAGGTAAAGGAATGGGAATAAAATTTGAGTAATAATATGACAAAGATCCTAAAGGCTATTTATGGGTCTGAGAAGACACCGTTGAAATTGGGTTATTTAGAGATTCCGTGCTATGTTTTAGAAGATGGCACGCGAGTATTCTCGGGTAGAGGATTGCAGAGAGCGATAGGTTATGAAAGCAAGAGCGGCCAATGGATGCGAAGTTTTTGTAACATGGACGGCATTTCCGCTTATATGAATGCCGGCGATGATAGTATTATCAATCGACTATCATCGCCTATAAAATTCCAAAGAATAGACGCAGGTGGCTCACAATCAAGCGCGAACGGATATGAAGTAACATTACTTATTGACATATGTTCCACTGTAATTGACGCGAATCGTGCCGGCGTTTTTAATAATGACGCAATAGTGCGCAACGCCGATATAATCATCAGGGCTGTTGCAAAGGTTGGAATCATAGCCCTTGTCGATGAAGCCACCGGTTATCAGGAAGACAAGAAAAGGGCAAAAGACGAGCTTCAGCAGTTCTTATCGCAATTCATATCGGAGGAAGCCAGCAAATGGGTCAAGACATTCAATGATTCGTTCTTCGAAATGATATATCGGATGCATGGATGGAATTGGACCATGACCCATAAGCGTCCGGGTGTTGTCGGAACGTGGATCAATGATATTGTTTATGAACGTCTTGCCCCCGTTGTGCTAACTGAGCTCCAAAAGGTGAATCCTAAAACAGGGAAAGGAACGCAAAAAGATCGCCATCATCAGCATCTAACCGAAGAGGTAGGCCGTCCGAAGTTGAAAGAGCATTTAGCAGCAGTAGAGGCATTAGGACGGGCCTCGGGGTATGATTGGACTAAATTCATGCAAATGCTCAACGCCGCATTTCCAAAGCAATATCAACAATTAGATTTACTTTTCCCTGATGATGTAAGGGTGGATATCGGCAAATAGCTCTGTAATTTCTAACTATACATCTTATCATGAAATTGCTTGTAATTCTGACGAACGCGATCACCTGCCCGCATTGCAGCAAGCCGATCAAAATAAAGCTGGAGGAGTAAGGGGTAATTACTGTTTTATTTTCAAAGATAAGGAAGAAAAGGGAATAATATGCAATTTAAAAAAATCGGCAAAAGATTTGCATTTTGAAATATGGCGCATTATATTTGTGCCATAATCCGAAGCCAGTAGGCTGGCAAAAAAAATCCGATGCAGATAGGTCTGCCGTTAAGCCACTCGCGAGGGTGGCTTAATTGTTTTATTAAAATACCAAAATATTAAATAAATGACGACCAAAGTAAACATTTTAATCGACGGAGGTTTTTTTTGGCAATGTTTCAAAAAAATTAACAAAAGGAATCCGCAGCCAAAAGATGTCTGGCAAACCGTAAATGACGTTATGGCTCTTGTCAAGAGACAAACAAACGGCGAAACGGAGGATATTTTATTCCGCGTGTTTTATTACGACTGTAGGCCTTTTGGAGGCACGATTAAAGATGTCGCAGGAAATAGTGTAGATTACTCTGTAAGTACCGGCTATGCGATGAAAAATAAATATCTTGACGCCTTGTGTGCGATGGATAGATTTGCGCTTCGTTTGGGCGAGCTGTCGTTTACAGGATGGAAACAAGATATATACAGTAAGCAAATGAAGCCGGATTTCAAGCAAAAAAGTGTAGATATGAAATTCGGTCTTGACATGGCCACTATGGCAACAAAACATACGGTGGACAAAATAGTGCTCATAGCCGGTGATTCGGATTTCATAGCTCCCATTAAATTTGCACGCAAAGAAGGGTTGTTAATTTATCTGTATTCAATGGGAAATCCTATAAAACAGTCTCTTCGAGGGCATTGCGATTATGTCCTTAAATAAAATAAGAAAAGCCGAGTTCCCTCGGCTTTCTTTTTTGTCTTTTCGAGCCAATCTTATACGGCGGGTCTCGCAGTCTTACACTCTGCTTTTTTGCTTCGGATGATTTCGAGAATCACCCGGTCGCCGTCGAGCACCAGCATTCCGTGCCGGCGGGGATCGCCGCCTTTGGCTCGGTGTTCTGCCTCGCATTCGGTGTGGATACGGACACAACGAAACCCCGCCGCCTCGAAAGCAGATCCGATTAATGACAGGTCGCTGCGCTTGGGGACGCAGTACATTGGTGGAGTTGCCGCCTTGATGCGGCCCATACGTTCGATGCGCTTTTTCATATAGGTTTAGCAATAAAAAACTGCGTTACGAGTTGCTCGGCCCTATATGCAAGCCGTCGGGCGTTTCCGCTACCGAACTCGACGCAGTTAGATTAAACTGTATAAATAGATGCAATATATCCAAATGGTGGATATATTTACACTACATGAACTTTAGCAATGCAAATATACATTTTTCAATCGGAATGGAAAAATGATGTAGAAATATTTGCGTAATACGCAAAAGTGTATTATATTTGTAGTACCCAACAGTAGATACGATATGAATGTAGAACTAACCGAAAAAGAGTGGGATTTGATAGAATCTATTCGTAATTACCATAAGGCATATCCCAATGGAAGAGAGGAGCAAGAATGGTATATAAACATGATTTTGCAAGAATTATTAGACAGAGATTAAACAACCACCTCCGGCCGATTGGTCGGAGGTATAAAAATAGATCGTATGGAAATTTTAGTGAAACAAAACCGAAAAACGGTAAAACAGAAAATGTCCGATATTTTATTAGATGTATCGTGGGCTAAAATATCGGAACGGTACTTTGGTAAATCGCGGTCGTGGCTTTATCATAAAATGGATGGTATGAATAACGGTAAACCCGACGATTTTAGTGAGGCGGAAAAGGAAATCCTTCGTAATGCCTTGTACGATCTATCGCGGAGGATCAATAAATGCGCAGAGAGTATTTGACATTCAATAACAACCACTCGTAAACAGAAAAAGTCCCATTTATGAACGGGACTTTTTTTTGGCTACATGCGTTATGTATAAAATTTATTTATTATTTCGAGCAATAACATCTGCAACTTTCCTTTTATCCTATTGGTTAATATGAATTAATTCGTACTGTTTGTCATTCCAAACATAGGTGATTATAAATTTCCACCCATGGGCTGGGTATGTGTCAAAATCGAAACTTCCATCTGGAAGAGGTGGATGAATTTTCGTCCTGTATATATTAGTATACTCATTACAAATTATATCAGGACGTCCAGAGGTTGCTAAATTACCGAACTCATCATACAATGCTATAGATAAAAGATGAACGGGACTATCAACGTTCGTGTTGAAGTGAAGTCTTAAATAACTATAAAAATATGTAGCTGTTGTTCCATTTGTACCACACACACTGCTCGCTGTAACGAATTTGTCAATTTCACAAACCTCAACTTGACATTTAGCTTCAAATCCCCCGTCATTCGTTTTCGCTACGACTTCAGTTGCTCCTAATGTTTTACCATAAACTTTGCCGCTTGCATCCACGGTTGCTATATCCGAATTTAACGATTCCCATATCACTGAATTATCCCAAACATTATCGGGTATGACTTTTGCCTCTAATTGTCGACTACTACCCAAAAAGAGTGATAAGCTTTCTGTGCAAGTAATTCCTGTTACATGTCGGGGGGATACTGTAACGGTACATTCGTCAGAAAGAGAGGTTCCTTTGGCTGTAACTTTTATGGTGGTTGTGCCTATTCCTATAGGATAAACGACACATTTCTCTCCCTGAAAAGCAGTCCGGAATGTTACGACATCGTTATTCATAGCTTCCCATTCAAACTCAGGCATTGGGGCATTCTCTGGTTCAATAGAGACATCAAGAATATAGGATGTGCCTGTGTCGATTACGTCGGATTTGCCAACGAGAAAATTAAGATCATGTGAATCCAATGTAATTGCAGTTAATGCTATGGGTTCTTCTACTGTAACTTCACATGTTGCACAAAGTTGTCCTTTATATGTTAAAAGAATACTTGTTTGTCCGGGTGCTTTTGCGGTAACAATTCCTTTGTCGACAGTAGCAACATTTTTATCCGATGAATCCCACACTGCATCCTCTCGCACAATATTTCCGCTTACGACGATCGTATGCAATGTATATGTCTCATTTACCTCAAGATTAAGGTTGCTTACATCAAATATTACTTTTAGTGGTTCTGCTTGTGATTCATCCTCATTATTGCAAGCACAAAATAATGATATAATTGACAATAATGTGATTGAAAATAATTTTTTCATAATGTAATAAGTTATTGGTTAGATGCTGCAAAGTTACAAAATTCCCCCCCCCGCAAAATAATAAGCAGATTTTTTGAAGTTATGCCGAGAGTTCCGAGGTTTGCAAAAACGTTGAAGCTATGATTCTGATTTGGTTTTCTTTCCTTGTTATTTTCGCTACGTTTATCGTGGTAATGGTTGGTGAATATCGTTTCAACAAGTCAATAAAAGCCCACGATAAACGAATGCGCCAGATGTTCTCCGATATTGAGGAGACGCGTAAATACTCTGCTAAAGATTAACATGAGAAGTCCCGTCAACTATTCTTACAACGCTATCCCTGCTATCCTTCTTTGTACATCTAAACCTGACCCTGACCCCAAATATATAAGCAATATTACCTAAAACTTGTGGGGCGTCTCAATTTGCATCCACACCACAAAAAACCGCAGAAATAACTGAAATCGACGGGTTTGAAAGTGTGAAACTATATGGGGCTGGCATCAATATAATTTGAATTACGCAAATATTAAAAACTTACATTTTTAAAGTTTGCGTAGTTTCAGGGTCTAACACATCAAGAGAGATGGCATTGTGCTGAGACATATAACCACATTTCCCACAAACCAACATTATATATGGGATACCCCATGATACGTTAATCGGATTGCTCATAGGGCGCATCATATGAAGTCCAAATTCTTCTATTATCGAGAATTGGGAGCACCCACACATCGGACATTCATATTGGCCAAGTTTTTCAATGATAGCTTTGGCTACTATTCTTTTTTGTTCATCACTAAACATAATGTAATTGTTGAAGGCTTTTGGTTAGTTTATTTTGCAAATCATTGGGTGCATTATACAAAAGTAATCGTTCAGATTTTAGATCGAATGATATATCATCGGGATTTTTAGCATTGCCAACAAGAATTACTGTTTTCCCTAAACTGTGGGCTATGCCAATCTCATAAAATACATTGGGATTTTTGCCATCAAGAACAGCGATGATGATTTCTGTTGAAGTTATCATTTGTAGGATTTGCCTTAATACGTTGCCGGGATTAAAAGGTTCATCACTTCTAAAACACGTATATCCAACTTGATGGCAAGCTGTTTTTATTGTAGCATATACTTTGTCAAACTTTTTATGAAATGGCATTAAACAAAATGCCGTTTTATCATTAATGTGAATGTTGCACATATCAATCCCAAAATTCTCAAAAAATGAGTAGTTGGGAATTTTTCGGTTGATTGATAAATCTTTTTCAGGAAATTCCAAAAGTAATTTTCCGGAATCAAACAACCGATCAATATTAGAAAGGAGTATCTCTTGTAATTCATATACTTGGCTTTCTATCCGTTCTCTCTGACCTGTTATTTCCACGGGCGACAACAACTGGACGGCCGATAACCTTTTCCCTGTGGAGTTTTACAAATAAGAGAGGTACGACGACCGGGGAACAACCGGATCGTATTCGCCGTATGGCGTTGGAGCTCGGAGGCAAAGAGACGAGAAAGTCAAGGTGGATAGACTGTTAAACACATAAGTAATGAAAATAGTGTGGAGATGGTGGCGGGGACGCCGCGTGAAGAAATCAGCGATGAAGGAGTTGGCAAGCCAATTTGTCTTAGCTGCTGAGGAAATGAAACGCTTTGCCGACGTCGAAGGCCAATATAAAGTGGACGCATCCGTCGATGTTCAAAGCATCCGAATCATCAAACTTTAAGACCTTCGGATACCCTTGTTCCGTGCCGGCCTGACCGCCGACACGGGAGCTAATAGCCACCCTATGAGGTGAGGGGTTCGATCGCTGGCAATACAACCCCAGCCTGTAAGGCAGAAAGCGATCCGGCACTGAGAGGCCGTTACCAACTCTCCGGCAGAGAGCCGTTACCAACTCTCCGGCGGTCGGAGCCGTTACCATTCCGACCAACGCCTGCAACGTATCTGCATTGTGTGCCGCCACCGAGAAGACGCGGCCGCGAGTAAGCAAATAGCCGAAATGCGCGAAAGAGCCATCACCTGAATGTAGGAACGCGATGATACGAGCGAACGAAAGGGCGGCGATAAATGACTATGTCATAGCGGGGTTGAATGTCTCCGCTATGACGCTAAGGGGATGACTGTTGCGACCCGAATTTGAATTTTGGCTAAACTGAATTTATGAATTTTTGCAATAGTCGTCCCTCTATGCCCGGGCTGCTGATTTCATGGTATGAGTTAAACAATTATTCGGAGATTAGTAGTTCTCAGCGGTCCGGGCTTCTTTTGACTAACTTAAAACTTCGATTATATGGCACACGATCCTCAAAGACAAATAGCCGCTTATTTCCGCAAAGGCGGCCGCTTGACGGTGAAACGGGCGTGGGATATGTTCGGCACTACAGAGTTGCGACGTATCGTCAGCCGGCTGCGCAAGGGCGGCATGGATATAGTCTCGCGTTGGGTGTCAATCGAGACACGCGACGGACGGCAACAACGAGTGAAGGAGTATTCCCGAACCGATTACATTGTTTGTCATGTTAAAAAAAATTATGGGCAAAATTTGCTAAATACGGTATAATGTTATATCTTCGCAAACGAGAAAACAGAAATAGGAACAAGATGAGGAATCTCGTTCATGCGCGCCAACGCTTATTATTTCTATCTCTGAAGGATGCCTTAGCCCATTAAGGTATCCTTTTTTATTTACTTATTTTTCCGATGCAGAATTCTTTTTTTATTTTGTATACTTCCATACAGGACGCTAAGTCGTTGTGGTGGATCCGAGTGGCAAATGTTTTTTCTTTAAATTTAAATTATAACAATTTACGAACACATGGTAGATAAAGTATTTACTCCCGAGAACATCACGGAATTAAAGCCGAATGAGGTCTTCGTTTTCGGTAGTAACAAGGCCGGTAATCATGTCGGCGGCGCTGCCCGCGTCGCCCTCGACAAGTTCGGTGCCGTTATGGGGCAAGGCGAGGGATTGCAAGGGCGATCTTATGCTATTCCGACGCTGGACGAGAACATGCACAAAGTAGAGTTGTCGGATTTGGAACGCTCCGTCAAGGATTTCGCGGACTTCACCAAAATACACCCGGATTTAATATTCTACGTAACGAAAATAGGATGCGGGATTGCAGGTTTCGATCTTTCTGAAATAGTAGAAATATTCAAGCACGTATCGTTCGGAGACAATGTGATTCTTCCGGAAGAGTTCGGGGAGGAAAAGTGTATCGATGGCTTCAAAGGCTTCGATTCTGATATGACATGTCGCGGCTTCAAATTCGAGGAGGGTGAGACTTATGAAGAAGATGCGAACCCTAAAGTTTGCGAAAAAGGATTTCATTTCTGCGAATCACCCTTTTCAGTGCTTAATTATCGTCCGATGCTGGATGATGATTGCAACTTCATCCCGATTCACCGCGTTACGGCTCTGGGTAGATGCCGTTCTGATAATGACAAAACGGCCACGACAAAAATTCATATCGGAGCCAAGCTCAATTTCTCAGATTTTATAAAAGCGGGTATCGACTTCTTGTATGAAAAATGTATCAAAAGAGCTCCGACTGTTAATGTAGATACGAGCGACGGAGCCCATATCGGTTCCTCGGGCGACGAAGCACAGATCGGTTCCTCAGGCTACGGGGCCCGGATTGGTTCCTCAGGCAACGTGGCACAGATCGGTTCCTCGGGCGACGAAGCACAGATCGGTTCCTCGGGCGACGGAGCCCAGATCGGTTCCTCGGGCGACGGAGCCCA
>DVIU01000036.1 GCA_018711035.1 Candidatus Scatousia excrementigallinarum | reverse complement strand
TGATAACCTCGCAAGTGTAAAACGAATTTCAGAAGGTCAAAATAAACTTACTCTTGATATAAAAGGGGTTAGTACGGCAAATAATCTGACTACTATGTATAAAAATACTTCTGATGCAGACAGTGTCATTGTTGAAAACTCCGGCCAAAACTCTGTTAAAGTTCATATTAATGCTGCAAATGCATCTAATTCAAATATAATATTTGATACACCGGCATCTTCTCCAGTAGTTGTTTCGGATGCAATTTCACGTAATACGCTAATATGGAGTATAGTTGCGTTTATTGGTTTAAGCTGCATATTCTTTATGAGTAAAAATATCAAAGACGATCCGCATGAAGAAATTGCAGAAGCCATTCAGAAAAATATGCGTGACAGAGAAATCGAAATGTACAAAAATTATCGTAAAGAACTTTTAACAATACCTAGTATTGATTATAAGGTTAAAAATCCACGCGTTAAAGAAGCAATCAGACGGGCTGACACTATCAGACATCTTCAGAGAGTAGTTAATAAATAGGAAGTAGGACGGAAAATGGCAATCAGAGTATTGTTGCTGCTGCTGGCTCTTATTATAATTACAAATATTATAATTATTGTTTGCAGTTATATATTTAATGTAAACCTTTATCAAAAGCATGGAAAAGCTATTTTAAACGGTTTTGGTATACTTGCTATATTTATTGTCGCAGCGTATGTTCTACTTGGAATTATGGGGTTAATTTAGTATGAAAGCTGATTTAATATTCGCTTTAGCAGTTGTTATAGTTTTGTTGCTGCCGGTTTTAGCTGACAAATTGAAACATCGTAAGTTTGCTAATAAACGTTCAAGAAAGCAAAAAAACGCTCAAATTGATTTAATTAAAAATTATATAAAAGAAAGGGCTTCGTTTATGGAAGGAAAAAGTTTAGCAACACCGGTTATGGTGACATTATTGCTGATTGTATTTATCGTAATTTGTAATCCTATTGCAATTGTCGGTGTTGGCGAAAGAGGAGTAAAGGTAACACTCGGCCAGGTTTCTCCTCAAAGTTATACCGAAGGTATTCATCTTATTACACCTTTTATTTCTAAAATCAAAAACATGGATGTAAAAACACAGAAACAATACATTGAAACTGATTTGTACACAAAAGATATTCAACAGGCTAAAATTTCTTATGTGATAAACTATAATTTACAGCCACAAAACGCTCACAAAATGTATAGAGAAGTAGGTACAGGATATGTGGATAATATTCTTATGCCGGTAGTTGAAGGTACAATTAAAGACGTCATAGGACGCTGGAATGCTCAGGATTTAGTTGCAAACAGAGAAAGTGCCACGGTGGATATTCTGGCTAAACTTCAAAAACAGCTTGAACCACGCTACATAAATGTTACAGGTTTTCAAATAACTGATATAAACTATTCGGGCGGTTTTGAACGAGCCATTGAAAGCAAAGTTACGGCTGAACAGGAAGCATTAAAAGCTAAAAACAGAACAGTACAAATTCAGGAAGAAGCAAAGCAGAAAATTATTACTGCCGAAGCAGAAGCAAAATCCATGGCAATAAGAGCAAATGCGCTTACTCAAAACAAAGCACTTGTTGAATACGAGGCAGTTCAAAAATGGGATGGACATCTTCCTCAATATATGATGGGAAACACGATTCCGTTTTTGAATATGTCTACAGGAAATTTTAAGAGATAGATAAATAACCTAAATAAAATAATCCTTAATCATCCGCTTCAATTATGAGGCGGATTTTTTTATATTTTATCAAATATTAAAATATTTTTTAATAATATCTTCAATCTGTTTAGCGGAAGTTCCGTCGCCGTATGGGTTAGAAGCTTTTAATCTGGTATTTTCTCTTGTACCTGAAAGAATTTTTTCACTTAAATTAGTGATTTTATCATAATCTGCCCCGACAAGAG
The DNA here is from genome assembly GCA_018711035.1 of Candidatus Scatousia excrementigallinarum. GTDB lineage: Bacteria > Cyanobacteriota > Vampirovibrionia > Gastranaerophilales > Gastranaerophilaceae > Scatousia > Scatousia excrementigallinarum. Next base: position 13,519 of record DVIU01000036.1, on the reverse strand, counting down.
TAGAGACACCTGCCTCAATACCTTCCTGACGTTCTGTTTCGTAACGCATAACCAGAGTAGGACATCCGAAAGACGGTGCTTCCTCTTGAATTCCGCCGGAATCGGTCAGTATCAGTTTTGCATTTTTCATTAAATACACAAGATACGGGTAATCCAACGGATTAAGCAATTTTACATTAGTAAAGTTTCCGAGTCTCTCGTGAATTTTATTTTTTACATTCGGATTCGGGTGAACGGGAATAACGAACGTATGGTCAGTATATTTTTGTACAAGATGTTTGATTGCTTCTATAATCCTGTCGATTCTCTCACCGTGATTTTCACGCCTGTGAGCGGTTATAAGTACAAGTTTGTCATCAACGGTTATTCCTTCTTCTGCAAAATATTTTGACGCCTCAGCAATTGTGTTGTCTGATAAACAAAATAAAGCGTCTATAACAGTATTACCTACAACATGGATTTTCTTATCATCTATATTTTCTTTTAAAAGAGCCTGTCTGTTTTTTTCTGTAGGAGCAAAATGAAGTTCTGCAACGCGTGATGTCATCTGGCGCATAACTTCTTCAGGAAACGGCTCGTAAATATCATACGAACGCAATCCTGCTTCAACATGAAATACCGGTATTTTATTATAAAAGCTTGCGAGAGCTCCGCAAAGAACTGTCATTGTATCACCCTGAACAACAGTTGCGTCAATTTTGTTATCTGTATAAACTTTGTTCAGAGCAGTTAAAATTCTTGTTTGAACTTCCAGCAGAGATTGGTTCGGCTTCATAACATCGAGATTAATATCAGCCTTTAAACCAAAATATGAGAGGGTTTGGTTAGAAAGTTCTTTTTGCTGTTCTGTATTACAAACTATAACATTATACTTTTCCGGGTACTTTTTTAATTCTAAAATAACCGGAGCCAGCTTAATAACTTCCGGTCTTGTACCAAAAACTACCAATATATTTTTCTTATCCATAGCATAAAGTTTAATATAAAAATTATTCTTATGCAATCGTGTCGGGGGATAAAAAATTCTTATTTGAATTTATAATATATACGAAAAGGAGATAGAGAATGTTAGATTTGTACTATGCAGAAACCTGTCCATACAGCAGAAAGGTTCTGTCTTTTTTAGAGGAGAATCATATAGACTTTAATCATAAAGATATAACAGACCCGAAAAATTACGATGAATTAATGGAAATAGGAAAAATGGCTCAGGTGCCTTTTCTTGTTGACACTGACAACGGTGAAAAAATGTATGAGTCTGATATTATTATAGATTACATAAGAAATAAGAACAAAATTTAGCGTAGGAATATTAGAAATGTTCTATAATTATTACAGAGATGACAGTTCTGAATACAATGAATGCAATGCCCGCGGTGCTTGTTCTATAGCACCGAAAATTTCTTCTTTGCAGGAAGTCTTGATTATATTTTTAAGACAGCTTTCTTTTTATGCGCTGATGCTTGATAAATTCGGAGAAGATATTTCTCAGATTAGTGCAAATATTGTAGAAAGTCTTTCCACACTGGTTTCTACAACGGATTACACTGATGAGCAGCTGCTGGGGTTAGTCGGCAAGCAATATGCTTTTCTTATCAAAACAAAAAGACAATATCTTAATATATGTAAACAGAAGAAAATTTCCTGCGAAGAATTGAAATTCGGGCTGGATATAACCCCGCAAATGACTCTTGCCGGAATTATATCTCAGGGTGAAAAAATATTCCTTAATAAATATAATAAAATGTCAGTTCAGCAAAAGAATATGTACGAAATTCTTTTGTCAGTGTTGAAATCAGTTTCCCTTAATATTGTTAAACTAAAAGAAAACCGGGGTAGTGACAGCGAGGCTGAGATTGAGGTTTTAAAAGGACTTGATACCTTAAATTCAGGCCGAATTTCATTAACAAAAATAAAAAATAAAATTAAAGAACTTGTAAACATTGATGAAAGAGTACTAAATGAACTTTATGAGGCCCAGAAATTGCAGTACGGAAAACTTGTTGAAACAATTGTTTCTCATTCTACAAATGCAGGTAAGGCAATTCTTGTATCAGGAGGTTCGTTAAGCGAATTGTATGCACTGCTTAAAAACGCGGAAAAGTCTGATATTGACATTTATACCCATGGTGACTTATTAATTGCACATACGTTTGAAAACTTCAGGAAGTTTCCGTCTCTTAAAGGACACTATGGTAGTTGTTCAGATAAATGTATTCTTGATTTTGCAACATTTCCCGGTGCAATACTTCTTACAAAAAATTCTTCTCAAAATCTTGAATATCTTTATCGCGGCCGGCTTTTCACAACGGAAGTCTTTAAGCCTAAAGGGGTCGTGCAAATTCTTAATAGTGACTTCACACCTGTTATTGAATCAGCAAATGAGTCCAAAGGATTTGCAAAAGGACAAAAACGTGAAAGTGAGAAAGTCGGATTTGATGAAGAAATTCTTCACGAAAAATTATCTGAAATTGCGGAAAAATTTAACAATAAAGATATTGAAAAGCTCGTAATTGTAGGAATATCAAACTACAGCAAGCAGCAAGAACTATATTTTAAAAACCTGTTTGCTCATCTGCCTGATAAAACTTTTGTAATTAGTTTTTCATATATTTTTAATTACCCGGATGTATTGAGAATTAATGTTGTAAATAATTTGGCCCTTGCCTACAGTATACTTCGATATTTGTTTGATAAAGTGCCGCCGGATTCTAAAAGAGTTTCGTTTTTTCTTACAAAATGTGATGCATGTTCTATATCCAAGATTATTGAGCTAAAAGAAAACGGTGCTAAAAATATATTTCTTTCACACTGCCCGCCAAATGTAATAAATCCTTCTGTCTTATCTACACTCGAAAAAACATACGGTATAAGAACTACAACATCTCCCGAAGCTGATGCAAAAAAAATATAATAAAAAATCCCGTCGACTTGACGGGATTTTTTAACTATATTAATAATAAAATTAATATCTGTAATGAGCAAAAGCCTTATTAGCTTCAGCCATTTTATGAGTGTCTTCACGTTTTTTGCAAGCTGCACCGGAACCATTTGAAGCATCGATTAATTCGTTAGTTAATTTATCGATGAATGATTTACCGCCGCGTTTTTTAGCAGCTTCAATCAACCATGAAGAAGCCAAAGCAAAACCTCTGTCTGCTTTAACTTCAATAGGAACCTGATAAGTAGAACCACCGATACGTCTTGCTTTAACTTCCAATAACGGAGTAGCATTAGTAAGGGCTTTTTGGAAGATTTCCATAGCCTTTTCGTTAGTTCTTTCTTCGATTCTCTGCATAGTTGCATAGAAGATTTTTTCAGCTAATGATTTTTTTCCGCGTCTCATTATGCGGTTAATAAATTTTGATATATCAACACTGTTGTATACCGGATCTGCTAAAGGTATTCTTTTAGCCGGTTTAGAACGTCTAGACATTATTTCTTACCTCCTTTAGCATTTTTCTTAGCACCGTATTTAGATCTGCTCTGAGCTCTGTTAGCAACACCAGCAGTATCTAAAGTACCACGGATAATGTGATAACGAACACCCGGAAGGTCTTTAACCCTGCCTCCTCTGATAAGAACAACACTGTGTTCCTGAAGGTTGTGGCCGATACCCGGAATATATGAAGTAACTTCAAATCCGTTTGTTAATCTAACCCTTGCAACTTTTCTTAAAGCTGAGTTTGGTTTTTTAGGGGTTGTAGTGTAAACCCTTGTACATACTCCGCGTCTTTGAGGACAATCCATCAAAGCAGGAGATTTTGTTTTGTCTGTTAGCTTTTTACGTTCCTGACGTACAAGCTGGTTAATTGTAGGCATTTTTTTTCTCCTTTATTTAGTAACTGATTACGTGAAGATTGAAACCTGAAACCCTTACGCATTCCGGTTCAACGAGCCATTCTTTCAATAGTGCCTGAGCTTCTTGTTACGGCTCTGCTTCACTGACATTACTGGATTTCAGCACGAAAATTCCGGTAATGTGTATTTTTATTTAACTACGAGCATAAAAAGATGTCAACTGTATGGATTTTAATCAAGCTTAAATCCGCCGTTTTTCTTAATATGTTCTACTAATCCACCGTCATTCAACATTTTTATCATAACAGGAGGAAGCGGCTCAATCGGGATAATGGCACCGTTTGTCAGGTCTGTGAGGATTCCTTTTTCAATATCAAGTTCCAGCTCGTCACCTGCATTAATTCCGTCTGTGTCGCATTCAATAGCAAGAAGGCCGATATTGATGGCATTTCTATAAAAAATTCTGGCAAAAGATTTGGCAATCACCGCGCCAACTCCTGCAATTTTTATTATTTGAGGTGCATGTTCACGCGAAGACCCGAGTCCAAAATTATTGCCGGCCACAACAAAATCTCCTTTTACCATTTTTGATGCAAATTCCGGGTCAGCATCTTCCAGTACATGTTTTGCAAATTCGGGAAGGTTTGAGCGTAAATGAAAAAGTCTTCCCGGAGCTATGTGATCAGTTGAAATGTTGTCGCCAAACTTAAATGCTTTTCCTCTCATAATAAATCTCCTTAATATACATTACCATAATACACCAAAAACAAAAATATATGCTATAATAAATAAAGAGGTAAAAATATGTACTTTAGCAGAAAATGTAAAATAACTTATATATGCCACGGGGCAACAATTTATTCTGATGAATTCAGATTTTCGGATGTTGATAACTATCCTCCTATAACTGAAAACGGATATGAAGAAATGCAGCGGATATGCGATTACCTGAAAAAAAGAGGGGTTAAAAACGACAAAATTTATTCTTCTCCAGCAACCAGATGTCTTCAATCAGCGAAAATGGTTGCCAAAATTTACAAGAAGGATTTTGACATTATAGAAAATCTTAAGCCGAGAAGATGCGGAAGCTTTAACGGCAAGACATTTGAACAGGTAGAAATTGAATCACCCGAATTACTTCAACGTTTAATCTCTGAACCGGAGAAAAGAACGCCGGAAGATGCTGAATCTGTTAGTGAATTTATTTTAAGAGTCGGGAAAGAAATTAATAATATTGTTGAAAAAAATGAAGGAAACCGTATATTAATTGTCACACATCCTGACGTCATAAAAGCTGCAATTTGTGACGCACTTGATATTCCGCATTCATCTTTACAGCATATATACATAAAAACAGGCAGTGCTACCCAGATAAGTTACTATGAAAGCTGGAAAAGTCTTGTTTATTCCGACTATACGCCGTTGTAATTCAGCAGGCGTTCGCTCTCTTTAATGAGGAAATCCTTGCCGGGGCGAATATCTATAAAATCCCACGGCAATTCTTTATTGTAAGGATAATTTTCAAGAGCATAATAATCAGTATTTATATTGCATTTTTTTGCTGCTGCTTTGAAAGCACCAAGCTTTCCGCCACTTTTATATATTTCAACTATAAAATCGGCAAATGTACGGTCGCCTCTTGAAAGTACAGCCTGCCAGTAATCCCATTTTGCACTTGATACAGATATTTCAATTCCAAGCTTATGCATTTCTTTTTTAAGATATGCAGACTTTTCTTCAAGCGATTTAGTATTTTCTCTGCCGCACCACTGAAATGGTGTGTTAGGCTTTGGCACAAAGGTGGAAAAGCCGAATGATATATTAAATCCCTTATATTTATCTTTAATACGTTTAGCAAGCACTATCATTTCATCAATATCATCCATTGTCTCGGTAGGCAGGCCTATCATTCCGTAAAATTTAAATCCTTTTAAACCCGCATTAACAGCTATATCTACGGCATGCAAAATTTGTGATTCTTCAAGATGTTTATTTATTACTCTGCGTAACCTTTCGCTGCCGGCTTCAATTGCCAGAGTAATATTTTTTTGGCCTGTAGCAACGAGAGTTTTTAGAATATCGTGGGTGATTGCATCCACTCGCAGTGAAGATACGCTCATTTCTATTTTTGCACCATTTTCAACTTTTTTGTATATATGTTCGCAAATTTTGTCAAATTGCGGGTGCGCACTCAGTTGAGCACCGAGCAGTGCAATTTTATTCGTATGAAGCAGGCCGAGTTCAATGGCTGTTATAACATCTTCATAAGGCATAAATCTCAGAGGAAGATTTAAATACGAAGCAAGACAGAATCCGCAGCGGTTTGCACAACCACGCGCAACCTCAAGGATAAATGTATTTTTAAAGAATGCTCTTTCACTTATTATAGGAGTATAAATACATTCTTCAAGGCGTTTTGTAAGTTTTTTAACAGACTTTGCAGGGAATGAGGGTACGAATACACCTTCAAGTTCATTCAACATTTTTAAAAGCTCATTTTTATTTTTATCTCTGTTGTTTTTGCAAATATTAACAACCTGCAAATTAACATCTTCGCCATCACCTATAATAAAAAAGTCAAAAAATTCTTCATAAGGTGCCGGATTTGCTGACACTACCGGCCCTCCTGCAAAAATTAGCGGAAAGTCGCTGCCGCGGTCTTTAGATTTCAAAGGGATCTTATATTTTTCAAGCATTGAAAAAATAGTTAAAAAATCTGTATCAAACGTAAATGAATAACCAATAAGCCCGAGTTCATCCGGCTTAAAGTGCGCAATGTGCGTGTCAGAATAAACCGCTTCAATATTTACATCTTCCAGTTCATCAATATTTTTAAACATCCATAAATATCCTAATGAGGACAGTGCGAATGATTCGGGCCCGGGAAACGCCATCCACATATTAAAATCAGCGTTTTTATTAGTATTTGGACTGTATAAAAATATATCAGCAGTTTTCATTTTCTATATCCTCAAGTTTGCAGGAATTGATAGGTGCCAAATAAAGTTCATCAATCAATACACAAACAGTTGCAGCAATTGCAGGTGATAAGATTACACCCCAGAAACCTAAAAATTGTTCGGCCAGAAAAAGTGCTAAAAATATCATAAGCGGATGTAACTGCATAAATTTACCAAATAAAATAGGACGTACGATGTAATTTGATAGCTGCTGTACAAGCAGGAAACCTGCAATAATTAAAACTATCTTTACGACTCCAAGCGGATAAGCAATAAGCAATATTACACCCAGAGCAATAGTAGGGCCAAGCAGCGGAATAATATCCAATATACCGGTAATTAAGCCCAGAAGCAGTGAATAATCAACTCCGAGAATTACAAGGACAACCATCATCATTACGCCTACAGAAATCATTGACAGTATCTGTGCTCTCACATACCCCCCGACTTTATTACTGATATTAGTAAGTATTTCTGAGGCTTTACCTTTAAGATTTTCAGGGAAAAATTCAATAAATTTCTTCTTTAAATAATCCTTATCCGCAAGCAGATAATAAATAATCATTGTTAAAGCAATGAAAACGACAGCGACCTGAAATATTCCGAGAGTAAACGACCAGGAGTGGTTAACAATATTCTGTGCTACATCAGGAGAAGCTCCCACCACATTATCCATTGAAATTAAATCTGAAAGTTTATAACCGAATATGCTGAAAGAAGTCAAATATTGTATTGCAGCTACCAGTTTTTGCGGGAAATACATAATAAAGGTTCGTATTTCTTTGTAGGCAATGAGTAATATAGGAATAAATAATGCAAAAACAGCAGCAGTTCCTACCAGAACTGCAATAATTGATGCAGTGTTTCTTCCAAACCTTTCCTGCATTTTGGTAACATAAGGGTTCAGAGCACAGGCAATTACGTATGCGGCAAAGAATAATAGCGCAATTCCTGTAACTTTGGGCATAATATATATAAGAAATATTACCAGCAGCAGAAATATGATGTTTTTAAGCGTAAAATATTGTTTAAACATTATCCCTCCTTATTCATAACAATTTTATAGAAAAAAACATTAATATGCAAACTGTATTGTAACAATTATTCTAATAATATGTAAAGAAATATTACAGAAATTTTTGAAAAAGGCAATTATACTTTAATTATATACTTTATATATTTAAGAGAATAAATAAACACGAAGGACTCGACATGGGTATACTAACTGGCGGATACTTAAAAATGTATACGAAAAAACTGCAGCTTCAACTACAGCGGCAGTTGACCAGCGTAATGCTTCGCCACAACAAAGTCCAAAAGCAAGTGGGCGAAATGGAGAAGCAGTTAACCCGTATGCAGCAAAATCAAAATTCAGTGTTTAATGCTTCAATGCAGGCCGCAAATTATGGTGCATATCAAAGTATCTTTGGAATTAATCCACAAACCGGTCAATCTTCAATAAATGCTAATGATGCACAGGCAATGCAAACTGCTAATAATCAATATCAGGCTGCCCAGCAATATAATTCAATTATGTTCCAGCAGCAAAAGTTTATGATGGATGAATCTTTTGAACAATTCCGAACAATGCAGCTTGAGCCGTTACAAAATCTTGAAGAAAGTCTCGCAATGGAAAAAGCAAGTCTTGAATCCAGATTGGCAACAATCAAAGAACAGCACGAATCAGCAAAAGAAATGGAAAAAGATTCAAGAAAAGATGTTGTCCCGGATTACACAGGACAAGGTTAATAAATCAAAAGGTTCGGCCACCGCCGAACCTTTTATTTTTGTTTAAATTTCGTGAATATCAATAGCACTGTACGGGCAGCTTATAGCGGCATCAAGGCAGCTTTCTTCATTTCCGCAAACCTTATTCTGATTCGCAATTGCATAGTTGCCCATCATATCAAAGACTTCAGGACTAACAGTAGTGCATATACCGCAGCCTACACATCTTTCTGAAACACTAACAAACATAAAACCACCTATAATGTTGTCTACACATTATAAGTATTTATTATTTTTACAATATTACATCAGACGAAATAACTACTCATCCGGAGTAAGAACGACTGCACCCTGTTTTTCAACCGGCAAGGTAATAAGCTCGGCTTTTACGTTTAAGTCATTCCAGACTTCTTTTACAATTGATTTTATTTTATCAAGATTGTTTTTCTCTGAAATTATAAGTATTGACGGCCCTGCTCCGCTTAACACGCAGCCAAGCACATTTTCTTCATGCTTTAAACGTTCCGCAATTTTTTCCAATCCTGGTACCAGTTTCATTCTGTAAGGCTGATGGAGCCTGTCTTTTAATGCCAGTTTCATTAACTTAGAATCTTTCGTATGGATCGCCTGCATAAACATCCCCATACGCTGCGCATTAAAAACTGCATCCTGCATTGGTACTTCCTTCGGTAAAACAGAACGGGAAATATCTGTTGCAAGTTCATACTCAGGAATACATACTGTCAAAGTCCATTCTTCAGGCCAATCTATTTTTCTGTAGACAATACTTCCATCATCCTCCCCGGCCGTTAATGTAAGACCTCCAACAATTGCCGGTGTAACGTTATCAGGGTGTCCTTCGACCTCGGTCGCTATTGACAATAAAGCTGCCTCATCCGCCGGTTTCCCGAGCAATTCATTAGCAGCAATTAATCCGCCGACAATAACTGATGCACTGCTTCCTAAACCTCTGGCTATGGGTATTTGAGAGTGTATTGTTATCTTTAATTCACTTGGAGTCTGACCAATTGAATTATACAAAAGTTCAACTGCTTTATATATAATACTGTTTTCATCCATAGGAATATGTTCCAGCGAAAATTCATCTGCTGATTGATTTTCAGCAATAACATTTATTTCTACCCCTGTGCCCGGAAGCACTGTTTCTTCTATAGTAACTGTGTTATAAATAGGTAGTGCAAGCCCCATACAGTCAAAGCCGGGGCCGAGATTAGCTGTAGTAGCCGGTACTTTTACACTTACTTTCATATCTTCCTCTTTACTTTACTGAGATATTGTATCATAAATATAAAAAATCAACCAGCAAAGCTCTACTTTCTTAATATATTGCGATATTTAACATATTTGAACCATTGCAATAGGGGTGTATAATGGCAGTATGTATGAATTATACCCGTATTTTACCAATGATGGTTCAGTAGGACTGTATTCCGAAGCAGATAATGATATTTATCACTCAACTTATGGTGCGCTTACAGAAGCGTACGAGAAATTTATACTTCCTGCCGGATTAGAAAAATTTTTCGAGAAAAATTCCGAAATAAAAATTTTAGATATCTGTTTTGGAATCGGATACAACTCAAAAAGTTTCATAAATTTTTTCATTGAAAACACATATAGCGACACGGTATATACCGATAATATTAATAGTTCAACTTATAACGGAAAGATATATACCGATAACAAATCTGATAAAAAATTCTTTAATATTTATATTAAGGCAATAGATATTGATAAAATTTTGGCATTTTTATCGCCATTCGTAATTTGTAATAAAAAAAATCTGCCGGAAAACTATAAATTGCCTTTCTATAATGACAAAATTTCAAAAATGTTAAATAAACCTGCTGCAAATTATATAAAATATCATAATTCAATTAATTTTCTTTTTTATGAAAAAATAGTCCAAAATTACCCGGAAATTTTAAAAAATTCTGAAATTTCAAAAATACTGAATTCAAAAAAATACAGGTCTTTTTTTGAAGCTGATATATGCCGTTTATTTAGCTTAGACAGAAAAAAGAGGTCTTCTTATACCCCTCTAAGGCCTTTATTCGCCTTCTTACATAATATATATTATCGGAACCTATCAAATCGTTATAAAAACGATTTAAAAGCCTTTACAAACGTTCTCTTTGATTTTGACCTAAAATTAAATGATGCACGAAAAGAATTGCTTTATGATAACAACAAATATAATTTTATCTTTTTGGACGCTTTTACGCCTGCAAAGTGTCCTGCTTTGTGGACACTGGAATTTTTCAAGCTTCTTCACGAACATCTTGATGAAAATGGAATGATTTTAACTTATTCAAATTCTGCTGCTGTAAGAAATGCTCTTATAAATGCAGGTTTCTATGTAGGGAAAACTTTTAATTATTCATTGAAAAAATTTACAGGCACTGTTGCTGTTAAAAATAAATCACTTATAAAACATGACCTCTCAGAATACGATTTAGGCCTCATTAAAACACGGGCAGGTATCTTTTACCGTGACGAAAATTTAACAGGCCTTAATGAGGAGATTTTGGCTTCACACCGGAAAGAAGTTGAAAATTCTAATCTTATCTCAAGCTCAAAATACATTAAAGAATACAAAAAACAGGTGGAGGAAGTATGATATACGATGTAGTCGTTGTCGGAGGAGGGACTGCCGGTTGCGCAGCCGCTTATACGGCAGGTAAATTAGGATTAAAAACACTTATAATCGAAAAAAATATACATCTTGGCGGCACAATAACCTCAGGACTGGTGATTCCGGTAATGCGCTCCGGTAATAACCAGATAAACACTGATTTTCGTACAGATTTAATTGAAGAATTGCGCTCTCTGGGCGGTCAAACAACTTATCAGAACAACCCTGCCTGGTTTAATCCTGAACTTACTAAAATAGCACTGGACAATTTAATGCGTAAAGCCAATGTGGAAGTCTTTTTTGATACACACATTATAGGCGTAAAGATTGAAAACAGAGAGATTAAGCGTATAAAAATTTCCAAAGAAATTTTATCGGTATCTACCGATGAGATAGATATGGAAAATAAAAATTTATCGGTATCTATCGGAGCGAGATATGTAATAGATTCGACAGGGAATTGCGAAATTGGAAAAATTTCAAATTGCAGATTTTTGGAAAAACAAAAAGAATTTCAGCCGGTTACGTTGAGATTTATGATGGCGGGGATTGATTTAATGACTTTTTCAGAATGGCTTAAGAATTATGACACTGACAGAAATGTTACAACTGTTGAGCATATAGACGGCCATATACACCTTTCTACCGCTTACACTTGGGATAAAGACAAGAAATGGGCTCTGGAGCCTCTATTTGCGGATGCTGTCGAACATGGTATCCTAAAGCGCTATGATACCAATTATTTTCAGATATTTACAGTACCCGGAATGCCTGACACAGTAGCATTTAATTGCCCTCGCATAATTGACTATAATAATTCTCTTGAAGTTAAAAATATATCAAAGGCTCTGCTTATTGCCCGTCAGAATATATACAGATATCTTTTATTCTGTAGAAAATATTTTCCGGGCTTTAAGAACGCCTACATATCAAATATTGCGGATATGCTTGGAGTACGTGTTTCACGGAGAATTAGGGGTAAATACATTTACACGATTGATGATTTAAAATCAGGGAAAAAGTTTGATAATCCTGTTGTAATATCTGATTATCCGGTTGATGTACATTCTAATAAGCAAAACCGTTCTACACTGCAAAATTATAATGAGTACCAGCTTCCATTAGAATGCCTTATGTCTGCCGATATTGACAATTTATTTGTGGCAGGAAGATGTCTATCTGCTGATTATATGGCACAAGGTGCATTGAGGGTTCAGTCCAGTTGTTTTTCCATGGGTGAAGGTATTGCTAAATATATCAGGACTCTTGTCCGACCTTAGTCATTAAAATTTGAGCTGCATTCAAAAGCGGGTCAATAGTGGGCGAAAAAGGCGGAGCATATGTCAAATCATTATTAACAAATTCTTCTACAGTTAATTTTGCAAGGAGAGCAGTTGCAAGAGTATTAATACGTTTGTCCGCATCACCGGCACCAACCCCCTGTGCACCGAGTAAACGTCCGCTTTTTTTATCTGCCAGAAGTTTCAATGTAATATTATTTGCATCAGGCATATAGCCGACTTTGTCATATTTTGTAACCTTTGCAGAAACCGGTTCAAATCCGGCTGCAACCGCCTCGATTTCGGTGAGTCCTGTGATAGACATTGTCAAACCAAGACATCTGGTTACTGCTGAGCCAAGAACACCCTGAAAATTTTCCGGGAATCCGCAAGCATTCATTGCTGCGGCTCTACCCTCTTTGTTTGCATTTGAACCAAGCGGCATCCATGTAGGCATTTTGGATACAATATTGTATTCCTGAACGCAATCTCCGCAAGCATATATATCAGGAATATTAGTCTCCATCTTAGGTGTTACACTAATAGCACCGGTTGAGCCCAGCTGAATTCCGGCATCTATTGCAACATCAACATTAGGTGTTACTCCTGCACAAATCACAGCCATATCAACCTCAAAACGTTTTCCGCTGCCTGTAATAACTCCGTTAACCCCGTTATTGTCACCTACAAATTCAGTAACAGTCTCAGAAGTTAGAATTTCGAATTGACCGTTATTTATAGACATTAATTGTTCTTTTATTAAGTCAGCCATGTCATAATCAAATATTGACATAATATGCTCGTCGCGCTCTATCAATGTAACATGCAGTCCTTGCCTTACAAAGGCTTCTAACATTTCGATACCGATATAACCGCCACCGACAATTACAACATTTCTGGATGTCGCAATTTTTTCTCTTATAGCAATTGCATCCTCAATACGTCTGACTGTAAATACATTGTTTAGAGCAATATTTTTTATTTTAGGCAGAAACGGCCGTGCGCCTGTTGCTATTATTAATTTGTCGTAGCTGGCTAGATATGCACTTTTCGACTGCAAATCCTGCACAAGAACTTTTTTACATTCAGGGAGT
>DVIU01000035.1 GCA_018711035.1 Candidatus Scatousia excrementigallinarum | reverse complement strand
ATTTCGGGGGGGGGGGCAGCGTAGTTTAAGGCTAAATGACGGTTTTACTCTTGCCGAAATATTGATTACTCTTACAATTATAGGCGTTGTAGCGTCTATGACATTACCGGCTATCATACAAAAAAATACTGAAAAGACTACGGTAGCACGATTGAAAAAAGCTTATTCAACCCTCTCACAGGCTTATCTTGGAGTATTGAGCAATGACGGTTCGCCTGATGAATGGAATCTTCCTTATTATATGGAAGATGATGGTGGGCAGTACATTCTTGATAAATTTAAACCCTGGTTAAAAATTATAAAAGACTGTGGTACACGTGAAAAAGGCTGTTACTCTGAAGGTAATGAGGATACCCAAAAAGAAACAGCTGCAAAAGTTGTTTTAAATGACGGAACCTGTTTGTCATTCAAGGTTTGGCAGGAGCAATGTATGGCCAGTTTTGGGAATGTTCAGCAGGTTAAGAATATTTGTGGCATTATAGAAGTTGACGTTAATTGTTTGAAAACTCCAAATAAAAGTGGTCAGGATATATTTAGATTTTTCTTAACTAAGGATAGGATATTTCCTTATGGAACTGCACTTCAGGATAGCGGTGATTTGGATAACCCGCATAGGCTAAGTTTTGCCTATTGCGCAAAACATAAAGGCGGTTTGGGCTGTACAGCCTGGGTTCTGTATAACGAAAATATGGATTATTTGAGATGCAGTGATTTAAGCTGGGATGGCAAAAAGAAATGTAAATAAAACCTTTTTTATTATTTGCTGTCTTTGTATCGGCTGATTTCTTCAAAATAATGTTCAAGCGCGATATAGCCTTTGTAAATTTCATTGGAAATATTTGCATAGCTGTTTGCGTCGATAAATTTCAATTCCTTGGTGCGGATTTCCATAATCATATCCGCATCTTTTTTTAGTTTTTCATCTCTTGATGAAGACCATTTTTGCAGTAATGCAAGTTCCTCGTACATCTGCTTAATCGTAGTGTATTCAAGCGTGTTAAAATCGTATTTTGCTAAAAGCTGTTTATCGGTATTTGATATTCTGCTTTGAACTGCCTGAAATTTAAATACTCTTTTAATAATAATATAGTTGTCTGCTAATTTTTTATGAGAATAAGGGATAATATTTTTAGCGAGAAGTGCTGCAAACGAGCGGGAAGTGAAAGCTTCATCCCCGTGAGAAAAGGCACTTTTTGACGTTAAATCAAAATCTGATTTTTTAGTAACAATTTCTTCAATCATACTATCCTATACCTCCGTTGAGATAATAATAAAATAATGGAGAGAGTTTGTCATGCATGTAATGCAAATTTTTAACAAATTGTAATTATTATAATTTGCATTATAGTATTTGCGTCGAAATTATCTTTGTGCTACTTTTTTAACAGAAGAGTTAGGGAGAAAATATAAATATGAAAGAAAGTTATTTTCCTCAGGAAATAGAAAAAAAATGGCAAAAAGTATGGGAAGAAACAGGAGCATTTAAAACTCCGGATGAGAGTGACAAACCGAAATATTATGCATTATCAATGTTTCCGTACCCGTCCGGGAAACTTCATATGGGACATGTCAGAAATTATACGATTACCGATGTAATTGCAAGATTTAAAAAAGCCCAAGGGTTCAATGTTCTACATCCTATGGGCTGGGACAGCTTCGGGCTTCCGGCAGAGAACGCAGCGATGAAGCACGGCGCAGACCCTGAAAAATGGACTGTAGAAAATATTGCATATATGACAAAACAATTAAAAATGCTAGGTCTTTCTTATGATTGGGACAGAGAAGTTACTACCTGCAAACCGGATTATTATAAATGGACACAGTGGCTTTTCTTACAATTATATAAAAAAGGACTTGTTTATAAAAAAGAAGCCGCAGTAAACTGGTGTGACGAATGCGCGACAGTACTTGCAAACGAACAGGTAATCGACGGCAAATGCTGGAGATGCGACCATGAAGTTGAGAAAAAATACTTATCTCAGTGGTTTGTAAAGATTACGGATTACGCTGATGTTCTTCTTGAAGATCTTGATAAACTCACAGGCTGGGGGGATAACGTAAAAACAATGCAGGCAAACTGGATTGGAAAATCACACGGTGCAATTTTCAGATTCCCTGTAATTGACGCTCCGAATGGTGAGAAATTAGACGTTCCTGTATATACAACAAGGCCTGATACAGTTCACGGCATAACCTATCTTGTTGTTGCGCCGGAATATAAAGATATTGAAAAATTAACAACTCCGAAAAATAAAGAAGCCGTTGAAGCATACAGAGCGAATGCCCGTAAAATGACGGAAATCGAAAGACTTTCGACCGAACGGGTTAAAACCGGAGTTCCGCTTGGAACGCACTGTAAAAATCCTTTTAACGGAGAAATCTTCCCGTTATGGACAGCGGACTATGCTCTTGTAGAATATGGAACCGGTGCTGTAATGGCAGTTCCTACACATGATACGCGTGACTTTGATTTTGCTAAAAAATATAATTTACCGTTAAAAGTTGTTATCCAGAATCCTGAAAATCCTTCAGACTGCAAAGACGCAGCTTATACGGAACCAGGTGTTCTGGTAAATTCTGGCGAATTTAACGGAATGAAAAATGAAGATGCGAAAAAGGCTATTACCGAAAAAGCTGTAAAAGAAGGATTCGGCGAATTTAAAACCCAATACAGATTACGTGACTGGTTAATATCACGCCAGCGCTACTGGGGTGCTCCGATTCCGGTTGTTTACTGCGAAAAATGCGGCATTCAGCCTGTGCCGGAAGACCAGTTACCTGTACTGCTTCCAAAAGATGTTGATTTCAAAATTGTTGGAAAATCTCCGATTTTGACTTCAAAAACATTCCTTGAAACCACCTGTCCTTGCTGCGGCGGAAAAGCGAGACGCGAAACCGATACAATGGATACCTTTATTTGTTCAAGCTGGTATTATTTGCGTTATGCTGATGCTAAAAATGATAAAATGCCGTTTGCTAAAGACAAAGTTAACCACTGGTTGCCAGTTGACCAGTACGTTGGAGGTATTGAACACGCAATTCTTCACCTGTTATATTCAAGATTTTTCACTAAAGCTTTGCGTGATTTAGGTCTTCTTGATTTTGACGAACCTTTTAAAAACCTCTTGACTCAAGGTATGGTATTAAAAGACGGTTCAAAAATGTCAAAATCCAAAGGCAACACTGTTGACCCTGATGAAATATTTGAAAACTACGGAGCAGATACTGCAAGATTATTTATTCTGTCAGATTCACCTCCTGCAAGAGACTTTGACTGGTCTGACGCAGGTGTTGAAGGCTGTTACAAGTTCCTAAACAGAGTTTGGAGACTGGTAGCCTCAAACGCGGATGATATTAATTTGAAATACGAATTGAATTTCCCTCTGAAGAAAGAAAATGATGATTTGGTTCGTTGTGTTCATATTGCAATCAAAGGAATTACAAACGATATTTCAAACGACTTCCAGTTCAATACTGTAATCTCAAAATACCGCGAACTTACGAACGCAATATACGAATGGCGCGGTAAGAAATCACAGCTTGATTCAGAAGATAAAAATGTAATGAGCTTTGCAATAGTTACGTTGTTGAAATTGATGTCTCCTGTAGCTGTTCACCTGACAGAAGAAGCATGGCACGATTTGGGCGGGGAATCCTCAATCCACGAAGAACCTTGGTGTGAATGGGATGAAAACCTTGCAAAGGCAAGCTCAATTACTCTTGTCGTTCAGGTAAACGGCAAAGTAAAGGATAAAATCGAAGCAGATGAAGCTTCTTCGGAAGATGAATTGAAACAACTGGCATTGAACAGCCCTAAGGTTAAAGAGTTAACCAATGGTAAAACGATTGTAAAAACAATTGTTGTTCCTAAAAAGCTTGTTAATATTGTTGTCAAATAAAAATAAAAAGCCCTGAGAAATCAGGGCTTTTTTAAAAACATATTAAGAACCCAGTGTTCACAAATTTGCGGAGTCTTGATATTTTCTTGTTTTAAAGCTGCCCTTTCTATAAGTTTGTCCAATAAAGCCATTTTTTCAGTATCCTGACAATCAAACCCCATTTTTCTATAAAAAATGTGTGGCGGCCGGTTTGAGTTTGCTGCAACCAGACAAATGCGTCCTTCACAGCCATTTTTGATACTTAGTTTTTTCGCAAATTTAATAAAATCACTCCCCACATTTATCCCGTAAGTAGCTGCATTTAGTCTGTGTATAAAGTATGTATTATAATTTTCCATAGGGTAAAAGTCCGCTTTCGTAATATGCATAACTTCTCCTTTCATCCAGCCTAATACATCCACTTTATCAAACATGGTGAACCAGCCTCTGCTTTCGGGATTTTTGTGCTCGTAAATAAGTCTTTCCGGAATTTTTTTATTCTTCGGGTATTGAAGTATAGAATTAAAACCGTTTATCTGGCATAATAGTTTTGTTTTAAATCGGTTTTGAGGTTTATTTCTAATCATATTACAAAATCTATCTGCAAATTTCAGATAAGTTTTAGAATATGTCTTATGGCTGTATATATTAAACATTAAAATTTCTCCAGAAACATTGTTGTTCCCATACACATATCTGCGGGTATAGATGCATGATTTTTTATTGCTTCGTCCAGAATAAGGTTTTCTTCTTTTGATGTGCTTGCAAATCCCATTTTTCGCCAGAACTTATGAGGCGGGGTGCCCGGGTTTTCATAGTTATAGGCAAGTGTGTAAATTCTTCCTTCGCAATTATTCTTTTTACTAAGATATTTGGCGAATTTTACGAACTCCGCTCCCGCATTGTGTCTTCTGGCAAACGGTATTATCCATAAATCATTAATATAAAGTGATTTAATTGGTTTTGAGTTTTTATAAAAAGGATTGTTTACAAGAGTCATCGGCGTGACTTTCATTTTGCCGAGATATTTTCCGCTGCGGGTATCAGCCATATTGAATTTCAAACCGTTGCCGTAAATTAATCTCGCAGGAATTTTTACCAGTTTTACAGAAGCTAAAAAATTGATATTCATACTCTTTTAAAAGACTATAATAAAATAAGTTGCCATTATAAAAAATATTTTTACAAAAGGTAAAGATTACATCACTAAAAATATTTATGTAATATAATTAAAAAAGAAATAGAACACATTTAATTAGGGATGAGAGTTTTGAATAGACAAAAATATTATTTTATAGCAATAGGCGGAGTCGGAATGAGCGGGCTGGCTAAATATTTATTAGAAAACGGATGTGAGGTATCCGGCTCTGATGTGTGTGACGGAAAGTATGTGCAAAAAGTTAAAAAACTGGGTGCAAATGTTCATATTGGACACAGTGCCGATAATGTACCGCAAGATTGTGTGGTAATAGCAAGCACAGCAATACGTCAGGATAATCCTGAAATGATAAGAGCAAAAGAACTAGGGCTTCCTATATATCATCGTTCGGATTTGCTGGCTGAAATTTCAAGGGAAGGCAAATTCTTTCTGGGATATTCGGGAACACACGGTAAAACAACAACAAGCGGGCTTTCTTCTTATGTAATGGAAAAAGCAGGCCTTAAACCTTCTTATGTTGTAGGAGGAATCATTCCTGAACTTGATACTAACGCGCATTGTCAGGACGGTAAATATTTTGCGGCAGAACTTGATGAAAGCGACGGAACTATCGTCAAATATGTTCCTAATGTTGTTGTTATAAATAATCTTGAGGCAGACCATCTTGATTTTTATAAAAACGGTCTTCAATCAATTCTCGAAACTTTTGAATCGTTTATTTCCAAAATGCCTGATGACGGTGTTGTTCTGGTAAATTACGACTGTGAAGCTTCAAAAGGTTTGCACGGTCATAAAACAATGACATTCGGGCTTTCTGACGGTGCGGATTATCAGGCAAAAAATATTGAATATACATCAGATTATACAAGTTTTGACGTTTACTTTAAGAATGAACTTCTTATTGATTTGAAGATAATCTTGAAAGGCCGCCATAATGTTTATAATGCCCTGTCCGTTCTTGCAAGCCTTCATCAGGCAGGTGTGGATTTAGAAGTTGTAAAACCGCATTTTGCAACATTCACCGGTATGGGACGGAGATTTCAAAAGATTGGTGTGGCTAATGGTGCTGTTATTTATGATGATTATGCCCATCATCCGACAGAAATAAAAGCTGCATTATCTTCGGCTTTAAGTTTTAAAGACAAACACATAATAGCCGTGTTCCAGCCTCACAGATATACAAGATTAAAAAATCTGTGGAATGAATTTCTCACAGCGTTTGACGGCGTTGATAAAGTAATTGTAACCGATGTTTACGCAGCATCCGAGGATAAAATTGAGGGTGTTAATTCAAAGGTCTTTTGTGAAGATTTAAATAAAAAAGGCGTAAACTGTGAATATATCAGCGGTGATATGAAATCTGTTGCTAATGTAATGTTTCCGGATTTGAATGAAAAAGATGTAGTTATAGGGCTCGGAGCCGGTACGGTTACTGCTCTTGGAAAAGAGCTTATAGCTTTAGATAAGGAGTTGACTAACGTTGCGGGTTGAAGAAAATTTTGATGTCTCCAGATTAACCAGTTTTAAGACAGGCGGGAAAATAAAGAAAGTTTATTTCCCGGAAAATATATCTGACTTTATCACGATAACAGAACAGGAATCTGATTTTAAAGTTTTCGGAAACCTTACAAACACTCTTGTCTCTGCCGCAGGGTATGACGGAGTTATCATTATTACTACGGGAATGAACAATTATTCAATTTACGGAACCTCGGTTGTGGCCGAATGCGGTTTAAAGGGGCCAAAATTGTCGCAAGCCGCAGCGAAAGAAGGTTTAAGCGGTTTGGAGTTTATGGTTGCATTTCCCGGCTCAGTGGGCGGAGAATGCTTTATGAATGCCGGAGCCCATGGCCAGTCAATAAGCGATACTCTGGTATGTGTTAACTGCTGGTCAAGAGAAAAAGGCTTGTTCAAGCTGTCAAAAGATGAAATGCAGTTTTCTTACAGAACTTCAATCTGCCAGAAAGAATCTTTTGTTATTTTATCGGCAGAATTTGAACTTACGCGCGCATCACGTGAAAAAATTGAGGCCGGCATGAAAGAAAATCTGGACTTTAGACACGCAAAACAACCGTCACTGGCACTTCCAAATTGCGGCAGTGTATTCAGAAATCCGGAAGGTGATTCGGCCGGACGCTTGCTTGAGGCTTCCGGCGCAAAAAATCTATCGGTCGGAGGGGTTCATGTTTGGGAAAATCATGCAAACTTTATTATCAATGACGGGGCAGGAAACTCAACTGATATTTTAGAAATAATGTATAAAATGTACAGCGGCGTTAAAGAAAAATTCGGTATAGAATTGAAGCCCGAAGTCAGATATCTGGGTGGAAATAATGAAAAAGAGGTTGAAATATGCAGGAAATTAAAAATGATATGATAAATAAAAATGCAAAGATTGCGGTGCTTTGCGGGGGAATGTCATCCGAAGCTGAGATTTCAATGCGTTCGGGAAAAGGATGCTATGACGCTCTTAAGCGTCTGGGATTTAATAATGCCGAACTCGTTGTTGTTGATAAAAATATTGCAGAAACTTTGAAAAACGGAAAATATGATTACGCATTTAATGCACTTCACGGTAAATATGGTGAAGATGGATGTATTCAAGGACTTCTGGAAATTTTGCAGATTCCTTATACCGGTTGCGGCGTAATGGCAAGTTCTCTTTGTATGAACAAAGAATTTACAAAACGAATCCTCTCGACCTGTAAAGAGATACCAATGGCGAAATCGGCTTTTGTAAGAAAAGGCGATGATGTTATTGAAAAAACTAAAGATTTAAAATATCCTCTCTTTACAAAACCTGTATGTGAAGGCTCAAGTTTTGGTATGACAAAGGTGGAGCGTCCTGAAGATTTGAAAACTGCTTATGAACTCGCCGCTAAATATAACGAGGATGTACTTATTGAAGAATTTGTAGACGGTTTTTTTGTTACAGTAGGGGTTTTAGAGTGTGAAGGAGAACCTTTTGCCACTGAAATCCTTGAAATTCGTCCGAAGAATGAATGGTATGATTTTGAGGCTAAATATAAAAACGGAATGTCAGAATTTATAGTCCCTGCACATTTATCAGATGAAGTAACTGCGCGCGTAAAAGAAGTTGCGGTTAAAGCTTTTGTAACAGCAGGATGTAGAGGTGTTTCAAGAGTTGATTTTATGATGAAAGATAATATTCCATACTTGCTTGAAATTAATACAAGTCCCGGAATGACTGCTACCAGCGATTTGCCGGCACAAGCAGCAGCAATGGGAATAGATTATGATCATTTGGTTTTAAATATATTAAACAGTGCAGGTCTAAATAAATAGGTAGTGAATGTCCGAATACGAAGAACAAAACGAACAGGATGAATTAATTGATCCGGATAGATTGGTTAAAAATGTCCGTAAAAAAAGGAAATTACGCAAAGGCAGAAAAAAGCAAAGTGTCTTTCGCAATTTCTTTCGTTTTTGTATGACGGTTTTGCTTTTGTGCGCCTTTGTTTATATTTCCAAAATGCCCCAGTGGTATTTAAACAAAAATATATTTACAGTTTCAAACACTAATTCTGTTACCATAATAAACAATAAAATCGTAAAGTCTTATAAAATTATGTCTTTGTTAAAGAAAAGTGAAGTGCCGGATGTTCCTATCTATATGGCAAGGACTGACGCCATAGAAAAAGAGCTGAAAAAACTGACACCTGTAGAAGATGTGTATATAAGGCGTTATGCATTTCCTGCAAGACTGCAAATTATCGTTAAAGAGCGTGTTCCGGTTCTTACTGTATCTCCGGATATAAAAGTTCCGCCTGTTGCCGCATTTACAAGAGACGGAGTTATGATAGGACGTGAATATTTACCTTTGAGCAAGGATTTTAATACAATTAAAGTTCTCTCATACGGCAACAAAGGAGACGACTATACAAAATGGAATGCAGCAAAGATAAAACAGATTGAGACAATCGTTGAATATGTTGAAACATGTTCAAAGGAACCTGTAGAATATATAGATTTTAGAAATCCGAACGATATTTATGTAAAAATCAAAACAGTTAATATTCGTTTGGGCAAACCTGATGAAAGAGTTTATGACAGAATTCAGCGTATACCTTCAATCCTTCCTCAGGTTAAACTTGTAGATTCAAAGGTTAAATATCTGGATTTAAGCTGGGAAAAGGTAAATTATTTAAAACTTGAGTAAATCATTTCCGAATAAGGAGAATATATTATGAAAATTGCACTGGTACAGACAAGATTCAAGACGGGTGATTTTGAATTTAACTATAAAAATATAGCAGAAAAAATTGAAGATATTTCTGCTGATTTGATAGTAGCCCCTCAGGCAGGACTGGAAGATTTCGGCGGGAAGGATTTGTTGCTTGACGAGAAGGCAAATCAGGCTCAGTCCGATATGTATAAAAAATTTGCCGCAAATTTCCAAAACAAAACCATCTTGCTCGGTGATGTTTTAATAGACCGGGGAGAAGTCTCACTTTCTGCTGACGGTTTTTATAATATATCTGGAAAACGGGTCTTTGTTGCAGATTTTTATACTAATGAAGCCGAATGTGATTTATATATTCTTGCAAAAAACCGTTACTATACAATGAATTCCTATGAAGAGTTTGCAGATAGCATAGAGCCGTCTTCTGATTTCATATTTGTAAGTGCTGTGGGGATGGCTGATTCAAATGTTTATGCGGGCGGAAGTTTTGCTAAAAATAAATTTGGTGTTCCAATAGCACAGCTTCCTTTATGCAGAGAAGGTGTAACTTATGTCGATTTCTCAAAACAGTCAGAATTTGTTTATGAAGATATTGAAAAACAGGTTCTTGACGTGACAACATTTGCATTAAAAGAATATTGTGAAAATACGGGATTTAAAAAAGTGGTGCTCGGTCTGTCAGGCGGAATAGACAGTGCGCTTACCGCAGCAATTGCAGTTGAATCACTCGGTGCAGAAAATGTTTCAGGGATATTAATGCCAAGTATGTATTCGTCAGAAGGCAGTGTGACAGACAGCTTGGAACTTGCAGCAAATCTTGGAATGAAAACTGTTACTGAACCTATAACCCCGCTTTTTGAAGCTTTTATGAAAGGCCGTGAATCAAAACATGATCTTGCTGAAGAAAATTTACAGGCGCGTTTGCGAGCATTGATTTTAATGTTTTATTCAAACCGTGCAAACAGCCTGCTTTTATCAACCGGCAATAAGTCTGAATGTGCTATGGGGTTTGGTACCTTATACGGTGATATGGCGGGCGGTTTAAACTTAATTTGCGACCTTACAAAAACAAATGTTTATAAACTTTCAAATTACATAAATAAAGATAGAGAAATAATCCCTCAGGCAATAATTGACAAAGCACCGTCCGCGGAACTTCATCCGGGTCAGAAAGATCAGGATAGACTTCCCGAATACGCTGTCCTTGACGATATTTTGGAAATGTATTTTGAAAAGAATATTCCTCAGGACGAAATCTATAAAAAATATGATAAATCGACTGTGGATGAAGTGATAAGAAAAACATACAGAATGCAATTTAAAAGACATCAGGGCTGCCTTGGCATAAGGTTGACAGAACGTTCATTCTGCGGCGGCGGAATAGACCTGCCTGTAGTACAGAGAATGTATTAATAATTGACAAAACCTGAAACATGATTTAAAATGTATATATGGAATTGTCTGTGTTGGTCGATAATAATTCAAAGGCAGGTAGCTGCCTTATTTCTGAGCATGGGCTGTCTTTTTTTATAGAAGACTATGATACAAAGCTGCTTTTTGATTGCGGCACAACCGATGCTTTTATAAAAAATGCTTATAATATGCAGATTGATTTGGCAAATATTACCGATATAATGCTTTCTCACAGTCATTTTGACCACGTAGGCGGGCTTATGAGATTGCAGTCTCTTTATCAGAAATTTAAACATATCGGTATAGATTTTCCTGCAAAAAATATAATTGCACATCCTGACGTTTTTAAGCCAAAAGACAGTAATATTCTTGATAATGAAGCATTTCACCTGTCAAAAGATGAAATGGACAAATTTTTTAACCTTATTCTTACCAATAAACCAATGCCGATAACGCATAATTTGATGTATCTGGGAGAGATTCCACAGCCTAAAAACATTACGGCGGATTACTCACCTGACGAATCCGCACTTGTTTATAAATCAGAAGACGGACTGGTAATTATATCCGGTTGTTCTCACAGTGGTATTGATAATATTATTGAACACGCAAAATATGTTACAGGAATAAATAGAATTAATACTGTTATAGGCGGTCTTTACCTCATTAACAAAGAGGAAGAAGAAATCAACAGATTGGGTGTATATTTGCGTAATCAGAATGTGCAGCGAATTTTTCCATGCCACTGTACAGACCTGGAAGCCAAAATCATACTTTCAAAATATGTGAAAATAGAAGACGTTGCAACAGGTCAAAAATACGAGTGGAAATAGCTATTTAGGAAGATTTTTGAAATAATCTTTGTCAGTTAAAGCTTTGTATGTACACCCTAATCCGTTTAATGTGTCACTTGAGCTTACCGAGCAATAGGTATCTACATAGTAAGTTCCCTCGGCTCCCATTGGTCTCAAAGCACCTTTTGAATCAATCTGGAATGTAAACAAATCCTGTCCTAATCTATTCGGTTTGTTGTTAAATCCGTTAACATCCACAGAGATAAATAGTGTAGTAGAATTGCTGGTGTTTTCCAATAATACTGTCATTCCATCATTTATAATAAACTGTCCGTCATCAAAAAAGGCCATTGAGATTTCCTTTTTCCCGTTATAAGTCTTATAAACTCCGGTTTTTCTGTTTTCTTCATCTACATAAGCATTATTAGGGACACAGGCCTTGAAGGCATCAGAACCTGAGCCTGAGCCGCAATCTTTAGCATTTATAAAATACGGCATAATTGTTTTTTTTAAACTTTGTGCGGCAATCTGTCCATCTGCCCTGATTCTTTCACCGTTTTGTGCCTGATACATTTCAAGAGCCTGGCTTATTACAGAATAAGCTTTTCTTAAACCTGTCTCAAGTTGTTTATTTCTGCTATTATTAACAATAGCGGGCAAAGTCAAAGCCGCCACAATGCCAATAATACCAAGAGTAATTAAAACATCAGCTAAAGTAAAAGCGTGTAAGGGGAATAATTCCGAAGCGTGAAACAGCCCGCCGGCGTTATCTAAGCCCCCCCCCCC
>DVIU01000034.1 GCA_018711035.1 Candidatus Scatousia excrementigallinarum | reverse complement strand
ACCAGGGCGGCTTAATAAAGCCTTTGAGGAAAAATTTCCGCTGAAAGAATTAAATAATCCAGAGCATGACAGTTACGCAATTAGTGAAAAGAGTCACGGCAGAGAAGAAAACCGTCTTCATATTGTTTGCGATGTCCCTGATGAACTTATTGATTTCACGTTTGAATGGAAAGGACTGAAAAAATTATGCGTGGCAGTCTCCTCTCGTTCAATAATAGCAGAACAAAAGAAAGAGCCAGAAATGACGGCCAGATATTACATCAGTTCTGCTGATTTAACCGCAGAGAATTTCGCCACAGTAATCCGAAACAACTGGCACGTGGAGAATAAGTTGCACTGGCGTCTGGATGTGGTAATGAATGAAGACGGCTGCAAAATAAGAAGAGGAAACGCAGCAGAATTATTTTCAGGGATACGGCACATCGCTATCAATATTTTGACGAATGATAAGGTATTCAAGGCAGGGTTAAGACGTAAGATGCGAAAAGCAGCCATGGACAGAAACTATCTGGCGTCAGTCCTTGCGGGGAGCGGGCTTTCGTAATCTTGCCCTGTCTCCAGCTCACGTTCAGAGGAAGTCTGCTGATTTTGCTGTTTACTGCGCCAGTTGTAGAGCTGCGATTCATACAGGCTGAGTTCGCGGGCTGCGGCAGCAATACCGATGCGTTCCGCAAGCTTCAGATCTTCACTGCGAAATTCAGGCGAATGCTGTTTATGGTTTTTTTTACTGGTTGATACTGTTTTTGCCATGTGAGAGTCTCCTCTGACTGAGAGTATACTCACTTAGCTGCGTGTCCACTATTGCTTGGTAAGATCAATACTGAAATATTAATTTGAAGCTTTAACGATCATTTTTATGTAGAATTTCAAGGTTAGTTATGAAAATATTATATGTAAGTGCACGCTTTCCATGGCCATTACTG
This sequence comes from Candidatus Scatousia excrementigallinarum, assembly GCA_018711035.1. Taxonomy (GTDB): domain Bacteria; phylum Cyanobacteriota; class Vampirovibrionia; order Gastranaerophilales; family Gastranaerophilaceae; genus Scatousia; species Scatousia excrementigallinarum. The sequence continues at coordinate 4,158 of DVIU01000034.1, read as the reverse complement.
ACTGGCGATGCTCTCCGAGCATACAACCAAATTAAATCACTTTCAAAGTTCCACTCGATAGATGTATTTTCTATTGAAGCTCCTCCTGTATCTAGAGGGGATATAGACTTATACATAAGTGAGAGTATGTCTAGTCAAATTTCAAAATTACAAAAAATAATAAACATCATATCTTACGGTAAAGATACAGCATTTCAATGTGCAATGTATAACGATATGAAATCGTGGCAAGAACTTAGAAGGTTAATAATATCAAATAAATATGATGTGATTATATTTCAATTGGTTAGGTTGGAATATTTAATAAAGAAAACTGTAGAATTAAAGAATCAGCTTGGCTTAGATATTTCGATATATTGTGATTATGTTGATGCACTTTCATTAAATATGGAAAATCGTACAGCGACCGAAGGTTTACTATTGAAAAAAATATGTTCAAGTGAAAGCCGGAAGCTTAAAAAAATTGAGAATGAAATATATGACTTAGTTGATGTTAAAATAATTATATCAGAAAGAGATGGCAAATATATAAATAATAAAGGATTTAATGTTGTTCCTAATGGAGTGACAATCCCAGTGCGCAATGAAAGCTTATATCATAACGAAAGTGATGGGGTTGTGAATTTGTCATTTTGGGGTAATATGAGTTATTATCCCAATGTTAGAGCGGCTCAATATTTAGCTGATATATTTAGGCAATTAGAAGTTGGTAAATATAAACTCCATATTATTGGTGCTAAACCAAGCAAAAAGGTACGTGATTTAGGAAATGGTGATAATATAATTGTTCATGGTTTTATAGATGACTTACCTAATTTTTTGGCGAATATGGATTTGGCGGTATTTCCTATTTTTGATGGTTCTGGGTTGCAAAATAAAGTACTAGAAGCGTTTGCTTTAGAAATTCCTGTAATCACAACAAATGTTGTATTAGACTCAATACCAAAATTAAAAAAATTTGCTATGGTTGCAAACTGTAAAGCGGATTTTATACGGAATATCGAATCCTTTGAATTATCGAAGGAAAAATCACCTTCAGAGTCTGGTGTATTAAAAGTTTTAAATGAGCATTATAATTGGGAAAATATCAATCAGGTAATGATACAAAATGAAAAAAATACTGCTTTTTAATTTTTATAACGGGGTGTTATATAGAGGTATACCTATTTATTCATCTAACTTAAAGATAGGTTTAGAGAAAGAAGGATGTGAAGTTAATGAATGGAAATGTCCAAATGCATTAAATAAAATGCCAAGGTTTTTATTGGATCTGTTGTTTGTTTTTAGTGAACAAATTTTAATGCCTTTAATTTGTTTTTTTGGACGTTATGATAAGGTTATTTATCCTTATAATTCATGTTCTATTTTATCCGCTATAGTTGGAAAAAGTTTGCTGATTATACATGATTTTATCCCAAATAAAAAAAACAAATCAAAATTAAGCTTATCTGCATTATATATTGTTCTGACTCAGCGAGTGCATACTCTTTTAAAAAGAGATGTGGCTTTTGTATCTAGAACAACGCAAAGAATAGGGAAAAACGTATCTTGGTTAAAAAAATGTGGAGTATATCTATTCCCCAATTCATTCTATATTTTAGAGCGTGAATTGGCAAATTTGAAATGTAAGTTCTTTCAAAAGGATGAATATGCTGTTCTTATATCTGGCAACGGAACAAATAAAGAATTTACAAAAGCAATGGAATTGTGGAAAGGATGTAATATTTGTTATTCTCATCATCTAAAAGTTATAGGGTTAGGGGGACATCAGGAATGGGCGCAAAAAATATTAAAATCGCTTAATATTAATAATGTTTCTATTTTACCTGTTCTTTCAGACAGTGCGTTGCTTTGCGAAATTATTAATGCTTCATTTGTGTGGGCGCATTCAAATCACGAAGGATTTGGTCGCCCTGTTATTGAAGGTCGTATGTGTGGGAAAAATGTATTAGCAACTAATATATCCGCATTCAGAGAGCATAAAGATGATAATGTCTTTTTATATAATCAAAACTCTTTTTGCGAAAACTTAAGATTAGCCCATTCATTTGGTTGTAAACCGAACTATAAGATTAAGTATCATTTAATTTTAGAGGAACAGATAAAAAAATGGTTGATGAAAAATTAATCCCTATAATAATGGCTGGTGGTACTGGCAGTAGATTGTGGCCGTTGTCAAGAGAACTCTACCCAAAACAATTTCTTTCCTTGCAACATGAATTAACAATGCTGCAATCAACCATTATGCGACTAGATGGTATTACAAACTGTGAGCCAGTTGTTATTTGTAATGAAAGTCATCGGTTTATCGTCGCTGAGCAGTTGTTACAAATTCAGAAGTTAGCAAAAAATATAATATTAGAGCCTGTAGGACGTAACACAGCCCCAGCTGTTGCGTTAGCTGCGTTAACAGCAAAAGCAATTCACTCAGATGAAGATCCATTATTACTAATATTAGCTGCAGACCATGTTTTTACTGACGAAATAGCATTTAGAAACTCTATTAGTAAAGCGATACCGTTTGCTAATGTCGGGAAGCTTGTAACTTTTGGTATTCTGCCAAATAAGCCTGAAACAGGGTATGGATATATTCTACGTGGAAAAAAAATCAAACTTGAAAGTGATGATTATGCTTTCGAAGTAGAGCGTTTTGTTGAAAAACCAGATATTGAAACAGCTGAAGAATATGTTTCAAATGGCGAATATTACTGGAATAGTGGGATGTTTCTTTTTCGCGCAGGACGTTATCTTGAAGAGCTTAAAAAATATCGTCCAGATATACTATTAGCTTGCGAAAAATCGATATCAGAGATGAGTTTTGATCTTGATTTTATTCGAATTAACGAGGAAGCGTTTGCCTCCTGTCCAGATGAGTCTATTGATTATGCTGTTATGGAGCATACATCTGATGCTGTCGTTATACCTATGGATGCAGGGTGGAGCGATGTTGGCTCTTGGTCATCTTTATGGGAGGTAAGTATTCAAAACTCGGAAGGGAACGTTTGCCACGGTGATGTGATCAATTACAAAACTAAAAATAGTTATGTGTATTCTGAGTCTAGCTTAGTCACCACAATCGGGGTGAAAGATTTAGTAATTGTTCAAACTAAAGATGCGTTACTAGTAGCTCACCGTGATGCTGTACAGGATGTTAAAAAAGTTGTCGAAAAACTCAAATCAGATGGTCGTCCTGAGTATCAAGAACATCGTGAGGTATATCGTCCGTGGGGTAAGTATGATTCAATCGATAGCGGTGATCGTTATCAAGTAAAACGTATTACAGTAAAACCCGGTGAAGGTCTATCAGTGCAAATGCACCATCACCGTGCAGAGCACTGGGTTGTGGTGGCTGGTACGGCTAAAGTAACCATCAATGGTGATACTAGATTAATTGGTGAAAATGAGTCTATATTTATTCCATTAGGAGCACGTCATTGTCTTGAAAACCCGGGGAAAATTCCTCTTGATCTGATTGAGGTGCGTTCCGGGCCTTATCTTGAGGAAGATGATATTGTGCGTTTATCGGATCGTTATGGGCGCAAATGAAATTACTCATTTATTTCTTTAAATAAATCAAACGTTAAGTAAATTGAAAAATGAATATATTATCTTGCTTTAAAGCCTATGATATTCGCGGGAAATTAGGCGAAGAACTGAATGAAGATATTGCCTGGCGCATTGGGCGTGCCTATGGCGAATTTCTCAAACCGAAAACCATTGTGTTAGGCGGTGATGTCCGCCTCACCAGCGAAACCTTAAAACTGGCGCTGGCGAAAGGTTTACAGGATGCGGGCGTCGATGTGCTGGATATTGGCATGTCCGGCACTGAAGAGATCTATTTCGCCACGTTCCATCTCGGCGTGGATGGCGGCATTGAAGTTACCGCCAGCCATAATCCGATGGATTATAACGGCATGAAGCTGGTTCGCAAGGGGGCTCGCCCGATCAGCGGCGATACCGGACTGCGCGATGTCCAGCGTCTGGCTGAAGCCAACGACTTTCCTCCCGTCGATGAAACCAAACGCGGTCGCTATCAGCAAATCAACCTGCGTGACGCTTACGTTGATCACCTGTTCGGTTATATCAATGTCAAAAACCTCACGCCGCTCAAGCTGGTGATCAACTCCGGGAACGGCGCAGCGGGTCCGGTGGTGGACG
>DVIU01000033.1 GCA_018711035.1 Candidatus Scatousia excrementigallinarum | reverse complement strand
TCGCTTGGGCCGTTCATTCGGTGCCAAAGGTTTACGTACCACTGACCCTGATCTTTGTCGTTGTATACTATTACCTGCTCCGTTATTATTGGATCTATCTTATTAAATTCTTCTATTTCTTCCGCTACTTGTTCTTCCCATTCTTTGTGCGCTTTCTCCCACGCCTCTACGTCCGGAACCGTCTTAATCTCTGTACCCATCTGTTTCAAATCGTGTTCAATAAAATAGAAAAATTTCTGAAGGGATTCAGGGGAAGCTTGCCCCCCATATGAGTCACCAATAATATATTCATCATGGACTTCCCAAAGCAAGTCAACTGCTCTTTGATAAATTGTCATATTAGAATCTGAAGCCGGTCCTCCGGCAGTAACTGTTGCATTTTGGCTGCCATAAGTAACATCAACCGTTTCGGTACCGCCTTCAATTACATCTCCCGAGCAATGCGCATTTTTAATCATTTCATGTATAGAATCCCAATCTGCCTGGTTTTGATGTTGAGCGGTATTCCAGCACCAGGTGTTACTATGCTCGTCACAACTTCCTTCGTATATAGTAAATTCGTGGCCGTCACTTGTCGTATGCTTGCCAGGGCCTATTAAGTCTGATAATACATGCATATAACAATTTTGGTGACCAGAAACACCGTCAATTGTATTACCCAAACAGCCACCTGAATTAGTAACAGCCTCATAAATCTCATTACTTGCGGAAGGAACTTCTTCTATCTTATTAAAATCTTTTTGCTGCGGCTCTTTTGCTATTAAACCTCCGGGATTGCCGGTTCCGTTTGTCACCCAGTTCTTCCAGTCTGAACCCCAGATTGATGTCGCTTTATCGATATAGGCAGGGTTGTCTTTTTCCTGCTCCTCTACTGTTGCTACTCCGTATTTATCAAGAAATTCGCCCATTGTTGCGCTTTCCAGATAATTATTAGCATCTGTTTCCGATACCATTATCTGACCGTCGGTATTTATTATTCCATATTGGTTTTTCAATATCCCGTATTGGGTTAGGCTTGTTCCTGTTAATTTCTGCAATACCTTATTGCCGTCGGTATCATAGGTTGAAAACATTAGCTGCGTTTCGTTTAATGCATCTAAATACGCTGAGCTTGCTTCGCTTGTTTTGCTGGCGAGCGACATTTTCGCAGTAGTCAGCGTTTGAGTTCTGAGTTCGTTGTCGGAGAGCCTTGCTGTAATACTTAATAATCTTGCCTGTGATGCCGAAAGTCCCATATTATCCCTTTCCTTTTTTAATTCTTATAATGTGACTATCGGCACATGCCTCAAAAGCTTTACAGTACGCCCATCCATCCTATCCTATCCTATCCTATCAGGCATTATAACTGGGTTTCAGCCTATTTTAAATTCATCTTTACATTTTGTAACATTTGATATATTGTTAAGGTTTCTTAATTTTTGTGATATTATATAATGCATAAAGGTAAGTAAAGAAGATGATTATTAAATTAACGCATGCACACATTATAGGAACAATAATAGCTTATATATTCGGAGTATTTCTGGTACCGCTTGTAATAAATTTTTCCAAAAAAGAAGGACTTGTAGATCTGCCTAATGAAAGGAAAATCCACACAACTCCTATCTCAAGAATTGGCGGTGTAGCAATATGGACAAGCACTATGTTAACATTCCTTTGTCTGGTTTTTCTCAGCTATTACCCTTACGGAAGCCTTTTATCAGGAATTCTTCTCGGAAGTTCTTTAATGTTTCTTCTCGGACTGGTTGATGATATTTATAATCTCGATGCAAAATTCAAATTGTTTATACAGCTTTCAATTGCCACTCTGGTATACCTTTTAGGCGTACAAATCAATACAATACCATTTTTTGGCGGAATTGATTTAGGTTTCTGGTCATATCCGATAACTCTGCTCTGGATAGTCGGTATCAGCAATGCTTTAAACTTTATTGACGGTGTTGACGGACTTGCGGGTTCTGTTACAACCGTAAACGCTATTACACTTGCAATAATCGCTGTTGCTATGACCCCTCCGAATCCTATTATTGCTCTTGTTGGATTTATTCTGGCAGGTTCCATGCTTGCTTTTTTAACATATAACTTTAATCCTGCAAAAATATTTATGGGTGACAGCGGAGCATTATTTTCAGGATTTCTTCTTGCAACAATATCTATTACAGGCGTCATGAAAGCTGCTACATTTGCAATTCTGCTTCCGTTCGTAGTTCTGGCTGTGCCTATTATGGATATCACATACTCGTCATTACGACGAATTTCAAAAGGTAAATCACCTTTTGTAGCAGATGCCGAACACATTCACCATAAGCTTTTGCATGCCGGTTTTTCACAAAAGAAAACCGTCGTAATCCTCACTTCAGTTGCAATCATTGCAGGAGCTCTGGCTTCCCTGCTTATGGGACAAAATACCATTAAACACTATTTTACCTATATTATAATTATTGTAATTGTTATGTTGTTACTTAACTTCATCAAGGTATTGACAAAAAAATAATATCATGTTATCATACTTGATGGATTTGATTACTCAGTTTTAGGTAGTTTATTTAGGATATAATTATTTAAAATATTTAAGTGCAAATTCACCTATAAACACTTCGATTGAGACTTTCTCAAAAAGTCTTAATGAGCAGGTGTGATTATCGAGGTACTTAGTTAAGTAAGGGTTTATTAACTATGAAAGCACAAACTGTAGATTCAAATAGAAATAATTTTTCTAATATTGTAAAAGCAACTGCTATCGGCGGAGCTGCCGGTTATCTGGGCAAATTATGGTATCCTTTGACTTCTGACGAAATGGATGAAGAATTTAAAGGTGCTATGGATATTATCAAAAAAGAATCCAGAAAAGCAAAAAATAAAGCTATTGAAGATATTAGAAAGATTCCTCAAAAAACTCTTGCTCAAGATACGTTTATAAAAATTGTAGACTCGAACAAGGCTTTGTTAGAGACTAATCCTAAGGCAAATGTTCAAAAAAATACTTTCCGTATGCTTTCAAAAGCCGGTTTAAATGAAACTGAAAAAATTCAATATAAAAATATAGTCTCTGCGGTACAAGCACGCGCTCATCATTTTAATAAAGCCTGCTCAAATGCTTATAAAAATGTTGTAAAAGCAAAACGCTCTACACCTTGGTTTATTGCAGCAGGTGCAGTAGTAGGTTTTATAGCAGGACTGGGACACAATATTTTAAAATCAGACGTATAATTTGCATTAATTATTTTCTGAAAAGTAAAGAGGCATTCAATCCCACCAGAATGCTTCTTTTATTTTGTAAACATTTCAGCACGCTCTGATTTAATTCTTGCGATTGTTTGCGGATAATTTTCGCCGATTAAATCACCCATTGATTTGTATAATTTTAGAATTGAGTGTTCAATATTTTTAGAATTCATTAAAACCATATCACAGGCCATTTCCTCATTTGAAAGAGCAAGCCTTGTCATATCACGGAAGCCGCTTGATGCCATTTCCATTGCAAGAGGGTTTTCACGTGCTGCCATAAATAATGCCTGTGCAAGAACCATAGGCATATGAGAAATCATAGCAGCAGCTTCATCATGTTTTTGAGGAGTTGTAATAACCGGCTTTGCACCAAGAGCATGGATTAAATCAATCAATTCACTGCTTTCACCGAATACAGGAGTTACAACCCACCTTACACCTTTAAAAAGCCCTTGAAAAGAATTTTCAAATCCTTTATGCTCAGTACCGGCCATTGGATGTGAAGGAACAAAACGGTAAGAACGTTTCTTCCGGCAGACAAATTCCTTTAAACTGCAAACATCCGTCACAATAGTATGCGGTTCAATAACATTTTCCAATTCATCAAGAATTGCAAGAGTTTTGTTCATGGCAGAACAAACAAAAACTATATCTCTGTCTTTTAAAACTTCATAGTTTTTATAAATTCTTTCGCCGGTTTGTGAATTTGAAACCGCGATAACATCATAGCCGAGAGCTTTCAAATCTTTAAAAATTGACCCGCCGATAAGTCCCAAACCGATAACGCCAACTTTTTTCATAATAAACCTCCAATAAAGTTTATTATACATAAATTGAATATTATTTCCAAGGGTAATCGTCTTTTATTTCCCAGCCGTCCGCCTGGATTAATGCACCGCAGGCGTTTTGATAACTAACATTTCCCCCGGTTTCAGGTGTTTTGCAACGTTCCAGCAGGGAATCACGTTTTTCACCTTCTCTATAAAACTTAACCTCCGGATAGATATGCATAAAAAACGTATCTATACCTACAGTATTTGGTCTTTGTTTTCCATTGATATCAATTCTTAATTCAACAAAATTATTATCGTTATCATCTCCGTAATTTGCATTAAAGTGAAGATAAACACCGTTATTCAATGCAAGACTATAATGAGTATGACTAGAAGAAATTAATTTCCCATTCAAAGAATAATAATTATATTCATACGGAGCACTTGAATAAGCAAATTCATCCTTGTGCGCTATTTTTAAATATGGTTCGATATATTGCTTAACGAATTTTTGTGTTAACTTAACACCCTTAGAGCCGTCTTCTTTCAAGCTGTCAAAATTCCATTCGCTAACATCACCATTTTTGGCTTCAGACATTCTTATTGCCTGCTTAATCATTGAATAAGTTGCCTCCAGCCTTGTTGCAGTTATTCTTTTCTGATAATTTTGTTCAAGCACAGGCAGTGTCATTGCTGCTACAATCCCTATAATTCCCAATGTTATAAGAACTTCTGCCAGTGTAAATCCTTTTCCTGAGAGGAATCTAGTTCGCCCCCCCCCCCGAAAATACGATTAAATCAAGTGTTTTCATAGTTTCCTCCTTTATCTCTTTTCTTAATTATATCATATTCTGCAAATAAAAAAAAGCCCCCGATTCTTCGGGAGCTTTTTTAGTTTTATGTTGTATGGAACTAGTCTTTTGCAACAACTCCTGACTTTTCGATAATTTCTTTTTCGATATTTGCAGGAACCTGTTCGTAGCATTTAAATTCCATTGAGAAAGTACCACGGCCTTGAGTTTTAGAACGGATATCTGTTGCATAACCGAACATTTCAGCCAGCGGAACGATAGCGTTAATCTTCTGGATACCTGTACCTTCAATGATTTCCATACCTTCAACACGACCACGGCGTGATGAAATATCACCGATAATATCACCTGTATTTTCTTCAGGAACTTCGATTTCGACTTTCATCATAGGTTCAAGGATACAAGCCTTAGCTTTACGGCATCCTTCTTTAATAGCCATTGAACCGGCAATTTTAAATGCCATTTCAGAAGAGTCAACTTCGTGGTAAGAACCGTCATAAAGTTCAACTTTAACGTCAATCATAGGGAATCCTGCTAAGATACCGCCTTCAAGAGCTTCTTCCATACCTTTTCTGGCAGGTTCGATGTATTCTTTCGGAATAGCACCACCGACAATTTTGTTTTCAAATACAAATCCTGCATTTTCTTCAGCCGGTGAAATTCTGATTTTAACGTGACCGTATTGACCTTTACCACCTGACTGACGGATGAATTTAGAATCCTGATCAGCGTTGCCGCGGATTGTTTCACGGTAAGCAACCTGAGGTTTACCAACGTTAGCGTCTACTTTGAATTCTCTGAGCAAACGGTCAACGATGATATCAAGGTGAAGTTCACCCATACCGGAAATGATTGTTTGACCGGTTTCAGTATCTGATTTAACTCTGAATGAAGGATCTTCTTCAGCGAGTTTTTGAAGAGCGATACCCATTTTATCCTGGTCAGCTTTTGTTTTCGGTTCGATTGCAACTGAAATTACAGGTTCAGGGAAAGTCATTCTTTCTAAGATAATTGGAGATTTTTCATCACACAATGTATCACCTGTAGTAGTGTCTTTCAAACCAACAGCCGCGCAAATGTCGCCTGCGTAAACTTCATCTTCTTCAATTCTCTGATCGGCATACATTTGAACCAATCTTGAAATACGTTCTTTCTTGCCGTTTGTTGCATTAAGAACATATGAGCCTGAAGTCAATTTACCAGAATATATTCTCAAGAATGTTAAACGACCTACGTAAGGGTCAGTCATAACCTTGAAAGCAAGAGCTGAGAACGGTTCATCGTCAGAAGAATGTCTTTCAACTTTAGTCCCGTCTTCAAGTTCACCTTCAATAGCTTTTACATCTACAGGAGAAGGCATTAATTCAACGATTGAGTCGAGAAGCAATTGAACACCTTTGTTTTTGAATGCTGTACCGCATGTAACAGGAACGATTTTGTTATCGCAAACAGCTTTTCTCAGACCTTTTTTCAATTCATCGATAGAGATTTCTTCACCTTCAAGGTATTTCATCATCAGCTCATCATCATTTTCAGCAATAGCTTCAACTAGAGCTTCTCTGTATTCTTTAGCCTGATCAAGCATATCGGCAGGAATATCTTCAACTTTAATATCAGTACCCAAATCGTTAGTATAGATATAAGCTTTCATTTCAAATAAATCGATTAAGCCCTGGAATTTGTCTTCAGCACCGATAGGTAATCTGATAGGGTGAGCATTACCGCCTAATCTGTTTCTAATCTGGTCAACTACACGATAGAAGTTAGCACCGGTTCTGTCCATTTTGTTAACGAAAACCATACGAGGAACTTCGTATCTGTTAGCCTGTCTCCAAACTGTTTCTGATTGGGATTGAACACCGCCAACCGCACAGAAAACGGCAACAACACCGTCCAATACACGGAGAGAACGTTCAACTTCGATTGTAAAGTCAACGTGTCCCGGGGTGTCAATAACGTTAATCTGGTGGCCTTTCCAAGATGCAGTAACTGCTGCGGATTGGATAGTGATACCTCTTTCACGTTCTTGTTCCATAAAGTCGGTTACGGCAGCACCGTCGTGTACTTCACCGATTTTATGGGTTTTACCTGTGTAGAACAAGATACGCTCAGTAGTAGTGGTTTTACCTGCATCAATGTGAGCGGCAATACCAATGTTTCTGATTTTTTCTAATGGAGTTTTTCTTGCCATTTTGTTTTTCCTTTTTTATATAATTGTGTACTTCTGCTATTTACATTTAGCCTCATCAAAATTATCTCATAAACAAGTTTATTTTCAACAAAATACATTAAGTTCTTTAAGTTTTTGTATTATAATTGACATAAATAAAGGAGGAGTTTTTATATGAACCAAATTGATATTTACACAACAGAATCATGTCCGTTCTGCGTTAAGGCAAAAAAGCTTTTCAATATGCTTAAACTTGAATACACCGAACATATTGTTGGGGATTGTTTTGAAGAAATGTGCAAAGATATAGGTGAAAAGTTCGGCAGGTCTGTTTCCACTGTTCCGCAAATTATTATAAACGGGAATTACATCGGCGGATATACTGATTTGGAAGCATTATACAAGTCAGGCACCCTTGATAACTATTTAAAAAAATAAAGCCTCCCTTATAAACACAAGGAGGCCTGTATATAATAACCTACACTACTTACCGCAGCATTGTTGCTGCTTCACCTTTTCAAATTGAGGAATTAATAAACAAACTTTTATTTTAATTTTTCATATAATGCTTTTAAAGTTTTTTGAATATCATCACTATCGCTCCAGCCGAGCCAGTTTGATTTTGCGGCTTTTCTTGCAGCAGCAAGCTCGCTGTCAATGTTAATGCCTTTTTGCAGTGCTCTTAATTCCATTGCATTAATAAGTATAGTTGCGATTTCTTCTTTTTGGCCGAATTCACATTCATCCATCAATGTTTCGATGAATCCGTCTTCATCATCTTTATATGAACCCTGCTGTCCGTAAGTGTTATTCCACTGATTCCAGAGTTCAATAACATTTTCAGGTTTTACAAAGGCTTCAAGAACTGTTTTCATACCCTGTTCACCGTCATAATCAGTTCCGGGGCCGTCTATAGCTTTATCAAGCATTAAACAAACCTGATTCAACTGATATTTTTGAGTTGCTTCTTCTGTAGAAGCAGTTGGTTCAGTTGGTTGTGTCGCATTAGTAGCTGATGTCGGTTCAGTTGCACCGGTAGATGATGTAGGAGCAGTCGCAGATGTAGGCTCTGTTGCAGGAAGACTCTTTGCAATTTCGGTTGTTTTATTTGTCAATTCTAAAAGCTCACCGAGGATTGCTTCCAGTTCTTCTTTTGTTTTAACTGCATCCTGAGTTTGTGCTTTTTCAGCTACTTTTTTGAATTTTTCTTCAAGAGTTTCTATTTTTTTCTTGATATCTTCAAGCTCCTGTTTCTTATCGGCAGGTAAATTTTCTCTTGCGAGAAGAGAATTAACACTTTGTTTCAGAGATGTAATATTGCCGGAAACAGTTTGAATAGTACCCTGAATTTTCATTCTTTCTCCGAGCTGATAACCCTGCTGGTAAGCATTATTAATAGCCTGTTGATTCATAGCATCAGTCTGATTAAACGGCATTATCGGCTGAGATGTGTATGATAAATTATAATTAGCCCAGAAAGTAGGGTTCATGGCATTTTGAGCCATATAAGCAATCTGCGGAGGAACATCCATATCCTGATAGTTAAACTGAATTTGGTTTCCCCAGTTTGAACTCCAAGACCATGGTTTTAGGAAGTTGAACGCAACCATATTTGGAATATTTGTTACCCCGTTGAATGACATAATCTTTTAACTCCTGGTGTTTTTAAATCCCCTGTATATATATAAAGAATTTCACGGTTAAAAAATTGCATGTTTTATATAAATTTAGCTTAACATTTGTTACATTTCACTGAAAACATCGATTATATCTTGTTTTGATAAAGACGGGTTAATTTTTTTTATTGAGGTAATGCTTTCTGTAGAGACATTTTCGTGGAATATCTTTTCCAGTAATTCGCGGTTATAATCGTACAATATTGAACCGTGCTGAAGGATATAACCTTCTTTTCTGCACTGGGCTGAACCGATAAGTTTTTTCCCCTTATAGCATAAATCAGCACCAGTTGAAATTAACATACAGTAGTCAAATTTCGTATTAATCTGTTTTGTACCGCCAAAATCCAGTTCAATTCCGAGTTTAGCAAATTTTTCAATAAGCAGATGTGAAATTTCGATATACGATTTTGTAACATTTTCACCATGCTTTAAATAGGAAACAGGGCAGATAAAGCTGTATGTTATTTCATCATCATGCAGCAAAGCTCGGCCGCCTGTAAGCCTTTTAACCAAATCTATGCCGGTATCTTTTAGAAACTGTTTGTCTATAAAAGAATCCTGCTGGTTCCGGCCGAGTGAAATACAGGCAGGACGCCAACCGTAGAGTCTGAATACCGGATAATCGAGTTTTTCAGATATAGCAAAATCCAGCAAATCGCTGTCCTTTTGCATATTTTCTGCACCTGTAAGGACTTCAAACGGAATAAACTTAATCATTTTTCTTATCTCTTTCAATAAGAGCTTTTTCAAACTGGGTAAAAATATCATTTCCGACAAACTGTTCAAGTGCCGCACGACGGGCATTAAAGGTTGCACGGGCTTTATTCAGGTCATCAATTGAGGTTCTGTAATAAGCGTCGGTAATAAGAATAATTTCTCTTGACTGCTCCTGTGAAGCTTCATAGTTCTTTTTACGCTGCTCTGTAACCTTTGTAAGCAAGTCTACCATTTTCTTCGCTGTCATGTAATCGTAGTAAAGGTTAACGGTATTTTGCTGCAAGTCTTCGATTTTACGTATTAGTATAATCATATCAGCATCCGTAACTTTTGTATATTTGTAGTTTAGGGCTTTGGTATCCTGTGCAAATATACCGAGAACACTGCTTCCAAGAATTGACCCTGTCGCAAGCATAGGATTACCCATGCCCGCACCCACGAGGGTGGACATACTCGCAATATTCATCAAAACTTTTTTTACTGATTTTTCGTCAGGTTTGTTTTCATCAGGGTTTGCAAGTTTATACAGGGCAAAGCTTATTGTATCACTTTTGGATGCAGCCCCCTGCCATAAAAGCGACAAATCCCCCATCATATCATCTTCTTCTAGCTCAAGTTCCTTTGAAATCTCCTGAGACATTTTCTTTATACTCAAATCAGCGTAAGTCAAATCGCCCGGGTCTACATGCTCAATATCGGTTTTAACTTCTTTTTTCTCAATATTCTGCTTAACTTCCACATAAGGATTTTCAGGTTTATCAGTAAGCCCGACACGATATGCGGGAGGTTTAGGCCCTTGAAGCTCCATATCTTCAAGTGTCACCGAAAAAACAGGCAGCACAGACGCAAAAATTATAAGAGAAAGGCTTAAAAACTTTTTCATTCTTTGCCCCCTCCTTTAAACAACGTTGTATTGTAGTTGTATTGGTACATATTTAGGCTGTCTACAACCTTTTTACCCGCCAGACGCTGAAGCTCGAGATGATATTTTTTTGCATTCTGAAGGTAATAAAATTCTTCCAGTGCCATATTATCATACAAAGAAGATGATATTGTGATTTCCAACAAATCATCTTTTTCAAGCGCGTTAGTATAATTTTTGTTGTACAGCAACAACTTTGAACGCGTTTCTTTAAGCTGTGTGAGTGCACCTTTATAATTATAATATGCGTTAATAATTTTATCCTGCAAATTTTCAATAAGCCCCGCAAGTTCAATTAACTCGGTGTCTGTAATCGGAACTTCGGTAGGCAGATTTTTTTTATTAATAAGATTCTGCGCAAGACGTCCTGCGGCAAAAGCTCCGCTTTGAACCATATAATCAGCCCCCATCATGGAAGGCGCAAAAGACGCTCCGGCAACAAGTGCGGATAAAGTTTTAGACATCAAGGACGAATGAATTCTTCTCTGGCTTTCCGGAGTCGCAAGCTTTTTCAGTGCAAATTCGATAACCTGATTATTTTCAACAGTACCTTTCCAAAGTTTTTCTATATCTTCAAGGTCTTTTTCTTTCTGCATTTTGACAAGTTCCTGCATGACCTGTGTATCGTTAAGAATGAGCGAAGTTTTCATCTTAACGTCGCTTTTCGGAAGTTCAATCTTTTCAGGCTTTACACCCTCCAGCGAAACCTCCTCAGGGGCAGCAAATACACACATCCCGCTTAACATTAGCATTAATATTAAAAGCCATCTCATATTAAAGTTATACCATAAGAAAAATAATAAATCCAACGATTGATACTCTAATAAATCCTTAGATTGTTCTACGCAATTCGAAAAAAAAGTAGAATTATAATGTAAAGCGAGGATAAATGGCTAAAGAATCTTTAAAAACAAAAAATACCCCGGCAAAAAACAGCATTCAGGCTGATTTCTGCATGCTTGCGGACGCACTCCGTCAAAAAAATGCTTATCAGGAAGCTGCCTCAAACTACCTTAATGCTATTTTAATTAACCGTAACGACGAAAACTCTTACTACGGGCTCGGCTTATGCTATAAGGCACTTGAAAATTATGCCAAAGCCATAAAATATTTAGAAAAAGCAGCCGAAATAAAACCCGACTTCTATGAGGCATACTATGAACTCGGTTTGTGTCACCTTGCGGAAGGAATCCCCTGCGGAGCCATTAAAAGTTTTGTTCAGGCTATTCAGATAAACCCTGAAAAGCCTGAAGCGATTTTGCAGCTCGGAATCGCTCATGAAATGTGCGATGAAGCTGATATGTCACTAATGATTTATCAAAAGCTTATTGAAAATTCGCCAAAATTTGTAAAAGCGTATGAAAAAAAAGCTGATTTACTTATGAAATTAAACGACTATAAAGAGGCAAGCCTATTATATAACAAGATTTTAAAACTCAACCCCGAGTTTTACCGTGCCTATTTAGGAATAGGCACGTGTTTTGATAAACTCGGAAAACGTATTGAGGCTCAAAGATATTACAGAAAATTTCTTTTGAAAAAACCTAATTCTCATAAAGCACCGGTTGTAAAAGCACGTATTGAAAAATTAAAAACTATCGGTAAAAACGAAATGCCGTTTAATATTGTTTAATTACCTGTTATAAAGATTCTTTAGCATTTCTTTTGTTGAAACTCCGCCTTTTTCAATTATATCACAGCCTCCGGCCTCAACTTTCAGCCCGCCTGACTTCGGTCTGTAAAGTCTGAAAGGAAACAAATCATGCCCCCACTTGTTAGGGCCTTTCATTCCATTTACATCAAGTGCAAATAACATATTCGAGTACCATAAAATTATGGTTCCGTCAGCTAAATCCCATGCCTCTCTGTTATTATGTATAGGAGACTCTCTCCATCCGCTGCAACCTGAAGTACTTACATTCGCATCATAATCATCATCAGTATCATGAGACTCTTTATACACAGTGTCATTTCCCTTATATACAGGTATACAATTTTGCTTCAATGCATTCTTCTCACAGATTTTTACTATTTTGTAAGTCTTTTTTAATTGCTCTTTCAGAACACTACAATCAGCAGATTGATTTGCAGTTGCACCATTACCGCTGCCGTCATATTTTATACAGTTTCCATTTTTATCATATTCAAGACATTTGTTTCCAACCCAATCATATCCATATGAACACTGCGGTGTAAATCCTAATTGCGCTTCAGCCATTTTATATGCGTTCTGGACAATGTTATAAGACTTTTTAAACTGATTTTTAATAACGGTTTTCTGATAGTTTTGAACTAAAGCGGGTAATGTCATAGCCGCGACTATCCCGATTATGCCAAGGGTTACCAGCACCTCAGCCAATGTAAATCCTTTTACTGAGAGACTTCTACG
>DVIU01000032.1 GCA_018711035.1 Candidatus Scatousia excrementigallinarum | reverse complement strand
TGATTTGGCTACATTTAAAGAATTTACCGCAAAAGAACTCAACTTTACTGATGACCTTGCAGAAATGTTTTTTCAACAATCGAAATCAGCAGTTATTCCAGGGCCTAAAAGCAACAAAAGCCTGCTGAGTCTGAGAATAAAAAATATGAGGCCAGAGGAGGCTGTAAATACCTCAAGTCATGAGCTTGAACATGTTCTATATCAACGACTGGGATTTAGACCGTTTAGAGAAAGAATATACTTAAAAATCAGAGGCAAAAAATATTTAGAAAATTATGCCCAAAAGTACGCCAGCCTAATGAATGAAAAAAATATGGTTTTGCAAGGAAATCTTCTTTTAAAATCTAAACTGGGCTCTAGTGCTACGTATGGATTTACATCCTATGAAGCAGGAATTGAAGGACTTTTGAAACAAACAGGGATGAAGTCAAAAGAAGAATTACACAAAATGCTGGAAAATCTTATTCGTGAAAGAATTATCTTACCTGATTGCGACAAACGAAACCTGAAAGTTTTAAAAGCATTAAAAGTCTTATTAAAAGATGAATCAAGAGCCTACAAAGTCGGCGGAAAAGTCGAAAGGAGACATACCGATGCTCTTAACTTAAAATCTTTGACTGAAAACGGGTCTGCTTCGGAATTTAAGCCGGCAACAAACCTAACAAAATCGGAAATGCTTGCACAGTTATACGATGAAGCAATAGTTATTCTAAAAAAAGAAGTCAGACATCAACGAATGAATAAATTTAAAAGTTTCTTCGGTCTGAAGCCTAAGGATTACAATATTAAACCGGAGCCACCTGCGACTACACGCAGAGTTGTGCCAGAAGAAGAAATTATGGAAATGGATCTCCCAAAAGAAATTTTAGATGAATTAAATAGATAAAAAATACGGACTCGAAATGAGTCCGTATTTTTAGTTATTGGTTTAAGAACTAAACGCTTGCAACAGCAGAAGCTTGTTTAACAACAGCTTCGAGAGCTTCCAATGCATCAGCAGGAAGTTTATCAATACCGGCTTTTTCAGTTTCTCTTGATTTAACAAATTCAATTCTATCGTTCATACGAGCAACGAATTGAGAAGCGTATTCTTTGTTAGAGAATGAAGCGTCAAAGCCTTCGACATCCATAATTTCGATATCAGAGAAGTTTTCCCATTTGTGGAACTTAGCAGTACCTTCAACGATAGCTTCAATAATACCCAATGTATGAGCAGGTTTAACCTTAGTACCCATAAATTCACCTGTATTCAAGATGTAGCAGTCAACGCCATCAGCGATTAACTGTTTGAATCTTGTATAGTCAGTTGACAATGGATATACTCTGAATGGGTTAGCATAAGGTTCAACAACAAGAGCGTTAGGGTCAACGCCTGCTGCCAATCTTTCAGCAGATGAACGTTTTGTAGCAAGAGTAGCACCCATAGCAGAACCTAATGAAGCACCTGACAATTTCAATACAGGCGGAATTGTAGGGTCTTTCATCAACCAGAATATAGCGTTGATAGGCTGGTCAATTCTGTCAACTCTGTTTGGAGACCAGAGTTTAGATTTAACAGCACGGCCGTTTCCATTTCTGATATCTTCTGTGATAGAAACAACTTTACCGTCTGCTAATTGGATAGCACCTGCGTTTTGTTGAGTCAATATATATTTATTGTCATCACATCCGATTGGATAATCTGCTGTTTTATCAAAGTAAGCAGGTTCAAGAGCGATAGTATATTTATCATGAACATTAATGATAAATGCGTCATCGTGAAGAACTGTGATATCATATTTGTTATTGTGTTTAGCGTGAGTAATTGTTGATTTACCTGAACCGGAAAGCCCAAATACTGCAACCTGGAATGATTTACCGCCGTCAAGGTTATAACGTTTCATACCGCCGTGGCAGGAAGCGTAACCATTACGTGCAGCACAACCCCATGCAAGAGTTAAAGTACCTTTTTTGTGTTCGCCGAAATATCTCATACCCAAAATAGCAGCACAGTTGTGTTCAGGGTCAAAGAAAGTCAACCCGTAAGGGAAGTCAGGGTGTGACCAATCAGGATCTGAGAATACAAAAATGTCACCGTCAGGAAGTTCTCTTGAATCAGCGTACATTTGAGCGTATTGTTCGTTAATGTATTGGAAGTTCAACATCCATGAATACATAATATTTTCAAATCCTTCAGGAATCATAAGGTGGGCTTTAACCATAAAGTCTTCTTCCAACCCTACAACAACTTCAGTTTTGTACATTAATCTGTCACGGGTATTGTAAATAGCTTCACGAATGATAGGAAGCAAATATTTCAAATCACAATTAGGTTCGCCAACGATTTTTCTGGCAGCAGCACAGCGGCCGACAACCGTACCGTCGTTAAATAATAATTGATTAGCCCCTTGAGGTAAACCTATTTTTTCAGGTTTAAAAACAGGCATGCCTGTTAATTCGATAGTACCTGGGCTGTTTTTAGCAAGTTTGTAAGCTTCGGATACAGACTTAACTTCTTCTACATTGTTACCGAAGAATGGAGCTGTAATAGTTGCACGGGCAGCTGAATAAAGCTTCTTCAATTCTTCAGAATTTGTAAAAAATTCTTTTGTTGACATAATTTTCTCCTTCTTTTTGTCAAAGTTATAAAAACGTAAAAAATACCTTCTTATACAAAATTACTGTACCACAAATAAAAAAAGTCAACAAGAATAAAAAAGGCGGCGACATAGCACCGCTCTTAAGTTGAACAATTGAACAATTAATCACCCAGACAAATCGCCTGTAGGCCGCTACTGCTGCGGGTGATGCCGTTGCGGTAGTACGTGGTAGTAGGGTTGAAGTAGCGGTTGTATGCGAGGTTCTTCGAGTTCTCCTCACCCGC
>DVIU01000031.1 GCA_018711035.1 Candidatus Scatousia excrementigallinarum | reverse complement strand
CTCATGTTTTATTATTTACAATTTTAAAAAATTTTTAAGACCTTATTCTCTCTTTTTCTTATCTAATTCTCTCATTTTTTGCTTTTTCTGCTATAATATTTGCAAGGAGGATTAGGTGTGGAATCTAAATATAGCGCAGTAAGAGATATAATTTTAAGAAACATACCTGATGTTGGAAATTATCCGACTACTATAAAGGGTGTAAGAATAGTAAGACGGAACAATCCTACAGAATTTATGAGATGTTTTTATAACCCGACGTGTATTCTTGTTTTACAAGGGGTAAAACACATGCTCTACGGAAATGAAAACATTGTTTATACAAAAGGTCAGTATGTTGTATCCTGTACGGATATTCCTGTTTCAAGCCGCGTAGCTGAAGCAAGCGAGGATAAACCGTTTGTTGTTCTTATTCTGGAATTAGATTCTAATATTATCTCTAATCTGATATTGGAAACAAAACTTCCTCAGGCTGTTGATAATAAAGAAAAAGCTCTTGCAATTGCTGACACGGATGCAGAGTTATTGGATTCTTTTTACCGTCTGGCACAGCTTATTGAAAAACCGGAAGCCGAACAAAACATTATGTCGCCGATTATTATTAAGGAGATTTATTACAGACTTTTGACAGGGCCTCTCGGCAGCCAATTGCGTTTAATTAATACTAAAGGCACACGCTCAAACCAGATAGCACAGGCAATTTCTCTGATAAAAGAACACTACAGCGAAAAACTCAACATGGATGAAGTCGCCTTGAGCGTAAATATGGCTCCATCATCGTTTTACAGAAACTTTAAAAAAGTAACACAGGTAAGCCCGCTTCAATATCAAAAGCAATTAAAACTCTATGAAGCACAGAGATTAATGCTCTCAGGCAACTATGACGCTGCAACGGCCGGTTATAAAGTAGGGTATGAAAGCCCGACGCAATTCAGCCGTGAATACAAAAAGATGTTCGGCAATCCGCCTAAAACTAATGTTAAAAATCTAATAGCGGTATAAATTTACGAAAAATCTAACATTTTTCCGCACCTTTGTGTAAATTTTAAGGAGAATACCGGTGAAAATTCAATAGCCATGCGTCCATATTTGTCGCAGTCGTAATTTATTATGTCTGTACAATTACAAAGGAGGCTAAAATATGGACGAAATAAAATTACAAATTAAAGGCAGAGAGCAAGACGCTTACACAATTCATTATTCTTGTAGCGGATTTTATAACGGAGGAGCTTATGCTCCTACAATATGCTCTATTGCAGCAGTTAATTATGGGACAAGAGAGTTGCACACTTTTGCTCTGAATAATTACCTTATACAGGGTAAATCTCTGATAGAAAGCGAACAGCTAATGCTTAAAGATTTTGTTGATTTTTATCAAAATTTAAGTAATCCGATATTTGTTCACTGGAATATGGACGGACTGGAATACGGATTTAATGCAATTCGCGCCCGAGCAGAAAACTTTGGCTTGTGTGATTTTAATTTAACTAAAATAAAAGATTACAATTTAAGTGCAGTATTTCATGCAAATCTCATAACAAGCCTTGAACAAAACAATTGTAAGCGTATTACCGTTCTCTATGGCAGAGATGAGGCGATTTGCTTTAACAAACGCGCGTTTGAAACAGTTACAATGTCCACCGAAGGCAAGGCATTAGGTTTAGTTGATTTATTTGAAAAATATATTTCAAATAACCTTGCCGAAGATGATGACATTTACTGTTAAAAAGCTTAGAAAAAGCCGCAAAAAGAAGATGTCCGATAAAATTATCGGACAGAACTTCACGAAACTTTCTTATTATAGTAACGTTTCAAAACTATTTATTGTATGGTAATATTATAAATTATTTAGTTTTTTTGTCAATAAGGGATTAAAAATGGTTAAAATATTGGGTCTTGATATTGGTATTTCATCAGTCGGGTATTCCGTAATTGAATTGGACGAAAATAAATTTAACGGCAAATTTCTGGCATTAGGTGCAAGGATATTTACTGCAGCAGAACAGCCTAAAACAGGCGCCTCACTTGCCGCACCAAGAAGAGAGGCAAGAAGCGCAAGAAGGAGGTTGTCCAGACGAAGCTGCCGCCTGTATAACATAAGAAGATTATTATTAGAAAAACAATTTATTACACAGACAGAAATTGCCGAAATCTATGATACACACGAACAATTAACAGATGTCTGGGATTTAAGAAAAGAAGCTCTAAACAGAAAACTTGACAATAAAGAGCTGTATAGAATACTTATGCATATTGCAAAACGCAGAGGTTTTAAGTCTGTTAGAAAATCCGAAGAAGCAAAAAGGGAAGGTGAATTATTAAAATCTATAGCAGAAACAACGGAAGAATTTAAACAAGGTAAATACAGAACCATTGGTGAAATGTTTGCACTTAAATATACAAATGGCGAGGCAAAACGCAATAAATCCGGCAATTACAACAAATCCATTGCAAGAGATTTACTAAGGCAAGAAATTGAAATAATATTTGAAATGCAGCGCAAACTGGGCTCAACAATCGCAAATAATGAAATCGAAAAAGGCTATAAAGAGATAGCTTTTTATCAACGGCCCCTGAAAACCATCGAGATAAAAACACCCTGTCCTTTTGAGCCGGAAGAAAAAAGAGCACCGAAATGTGCTTATACATCGGAAAAATTTAGCGCCTTAAACAAACTTGTGAACCTGCGCTTAATAAACGATTTGGGCGATACCAGATTTTTAGCTTCCGCAGAAATAAAAGATGCAGTCCGATTGGCAAATAAACTATCAAAAGTAACATATAAACAATTGCGAAAAGAACTATATCTGGACGATGACATCAGGTTTTTAAACTTAAATTACACAAAAACAGACTCCAAGGGTCAACAAGTCGACCCGGAAACGGCAGTATTGATTGAATTCAAAAACTATCACTCAATTAGAAAAGCACTGGAGTGCAATGGAAATTTAGGGAAAATATATTTCGATTCCATAAAAGATGATGAAGACTTTTTTGACAACATAGCTTATGTATTAACCTGTGAAAAAACAGATGAAAGCATTGAAGAAAAGCTGAAAGAATACGGCTATAGCGCAGAAGTTATAGATAGCATAAAAGAGCTTTCTATGAGTAAAACTTCCCATCTTTCGCTAAAAGCAATGAAAAAACTGATTCCATATATGCTGGACGGTAAAAAATATACAGAAGCCTGCGAACTTGCCGGTTACAAAACCGAAAATCAAAATACGGCAAAGCAGTCATTACTGCCCGCACTCAGCCAGGAAGAGCTTACTGTAAACCCGGTTGTAAACAGAGCAATTTCTCAAACCAGAAAGGTCGTTAATGCTTTAATCAAAAAATATGGAATACTGGATTCAATCATTATAGAAATGTCAAGAGATTTATCAAAAACAGCGACAGAAAGACGCAATATTCAAAAATTACAGGAAGAATTTAAATCAGAAAAAGAAAAGGCGCGCCAGAGATGTCTTGAAAACGGATTAAACCCTGATTTTCCCAAAAGCAATTTATTAAAGTTCAGACTATGGGAAGAACAGGGTGGTTTCTGTGTATATTCAGGCAAACATATTGACCCTAAAAGACTGTCCGAGCAGGATTATGTTGATATTGACCATATTATTCCGTATTCAAGAAGCTTTGACGACAGTTTAAATAACAAAGTTCTTTGTCTGACTGATGAAAACAGGCAAAAGAGCAATAAAATACCTTATGAATATATTGGTGAAGATAAATGGTATGATTTTGTACAGCGTGTAAAATCTTACCATCTAAAGCAACCAAAGGTTAATCGCTTAACTAAGAAAAAATACGAACAAGAGGGATTTAAATCAAGAAATTTAAACGATACAAGATATATTGCCAAATTTGTCAAAGACTATATAAAAGAAAATCTTGATTTTGGCAATAATTTAAAGGTAGAAACAAGAAACGGCTCACTTACCGCTTTTTTGCGTAATCAATGGGGACTTATAAAAAACAGAGATGAAAGCGACAAACATCATGCGCAGGATGCAGCAGTAATTGCCTGTTCTACACAGGGAATGGTTAAATTTTTGTCCACAGTTTCGGCAAAACTTGAAAATTATGATTATACAAAAGATAAAAAACCCCGTTTCAAAAGACCCTGGGAAACTTTCAATCAGGATTTAGAGTACGAACTGAGCCGCGTTTTTGTCTCAAGAGCAGCAAAAAAGTCTTTCAGGGGCGAACTTCATGATGCAACCATAAGAAGTGTAAAGCACCTTGACAAAGGCTTTACTACCGTGAAAAAACCTATTGAGCAGATTGATTTAAAAACATTAGAGCAAATGTTTGATAAAGAAAGAAACTATAAAATATACAATCTCTTAAAAGAAAGACTGGAGCAGAATAACAATAATCCTCAAAAAGCTTTTCAAGAGCCGGTATATATGCCGCTTTCAAAAGAAAAAGAAGCAAAAGGACAAAAGCCCCACAGAATAAAATCCATAAAAATAAAAGACACTGGTACATCAGGCGTTCTTGTAAGAGGCGGTCTTGCCAAAAATGCCTCTATGCCGAGAGTGGATGTTTTTACTAAAAAGAATAAAAAAGGTAAAAACGAATATTTTCTTGTTCCGATATATGTATCTGATTTTGGAAAAGAACTGCCAAATAAAGCTATTACAAGCAAAAAAGACTGCTGGCTGGAGATAAACGATGAATACACATTCTGTTTCAGCTTATTTCCGGATACTCTTATTGCTATTAATCCGACAGGCAAACCTGAAGATGAGTTTTTAGGGTATTACAAGTGCTGTGATATTAGTAGTGGCGTTTTTAAAATAGATTCTCCAGACAGAAGCATTACAGACAAACGATTTTCTACAAAAACATCAGCATATATTAAAAAATATCAGGTTGACATACTGGGTGATTACCATGAAGTAAAACAAGAAAAAAGACTTGGAATAAAACCAAAACAAAAAGGTCAACAAAAAGATGGGGTATAAAACACTTTTATTCAGCACCCCTTGTAAATTAAGAGTAAAAAATTCACAGCTTTTATGCAGTTATGAGCAAAAAGATGAGAATTTTACAATTCCTCTTGAAGATATTTCGACCATTTTACTTGATTGTACGCAAATAGAGATAACGAATTACCTCATAACAAAATGCGGCGAGTATAATATTACTTTGTTTTCCTGCAATCAAAAACATCAGCCAAATGTTGTACTGACTCCGTTTTATCAACACAGCAGAAATACAAAAATAGCTATTAATCATATAAACATGTCGGAACCGCTAAAAAAAAGATTGTGGCAGAAAATTATTAAACAAAAGATTAAAAACCAGTCGGATGTTTTAAAAATCTTGTTTAATAACGATGAGCTTGACATCTACCATGACAAAGTAAAATCAGGCGATACAACAAATATTGAGGCGCAAGCATCAAAAAAATACTGGGCTATACTGTTTGACAATTTTAAACGTCATTCTGATTCAAAACATAATGCAGCACTGGATTACGGCTATGCAATAATAAGAGGCACTATCTCAAAATTTGTTGCGTCCGGCGGTCTTATACCCTGTCTGGGTGTTCATCACTGCAATGAACTAAACCCATTTAATCTCGTTGAAGATTTGATAGAGCCCTTCCGGCCGTTTGTTGATTTGCTCGTTTCAAATATGAAAACACTTGAAGAGCAAGAACTGACAAAAGAAGATAAGGGTTATTTGTTAAATATATTAAATATGCAATGCCGGTATAAAGACGGGCAAATCACAATCCAAAATGCCTGCGAGAAAGTTTGCCAATCTTTTGCAAAATGCATTGAACAAAATGACAGCAGCACATTAATACTTCCTGAATTTATTGAGGCAAGATGAGCGTAAAAGGTGATGATATATTTATGAGATTGTTTGTTTTTTTTGATCTCCCTGTGGCAAAAAAAGAACAGCGAAAAATTGCAACAAGATTTAGAAAAGAATTGGTAAATGAAGGTTTTGTAATGCTGCAATTTTCTGTATACTGCCGTACTTGCAGAGGACAGGATATTGTGGAAAGAGAAATACGCCGGATAGAAAAAATTATCCCTCCCGAAGGCAATGTCCGCGTTTTACAGGTAACAGAAAAACAATACGGTAACATGCTCTTACTTACGGGCGAACCCAAAAAAGAAGAAATTTACGGCGCAGTACAACTACTTTTGTTCTGATTTTTTTAACTCAAAAATACCAAACCCCTTGCTCTAAGACTATTTTGGGGTTTGGTATTATACAATAAATAATTTCGAAAGGAAACTATAACATTGTTTCTTTCATACGCTGTTAGAGTGTTATTATACAATAAATAATTTCGAAAGGAAACTATAACAATATCTCGCTGTTATATATTGCCTCATCGATTATACAATAAATAATTTCGAAAGGAAACTATAACTCAACATCGGCGTTATATGCCCATACACGAATTATACAATAAATAATTTCGAAAGGAAACTATAACTCTGTTCCAGCTTTTTATCGATTCTTTATAATTATACAATAAATAATTTCGAAAGGAAACTATAACGATTTAGTTGAGTATCTGAAATAATACCATATTATACAATAAATAATTTCGAAAGGAAACTATAACG
>DVIU01000030.1 GCA_018711035.1 Candidatus Scatousia excrementigallinarum | reverse complement strand
CTTTAATATTCGGCTAATAAGTTACATAAATTTTAACAATTTGCAAAAGATAAAATAATTGCTACGATTATATTATGATACGTATTTTACTTATATCAGACAGAGAAGAACAAAAAGAAAGGTATAAGAATCTCTTAAACCGTAACAAATACGGATTTGAGGCTCTTTGTGACACCTTATTTATATGCGATTCCGTTAACTTAGAACCGCCGGATATCATTATATTTGATACTAAAACAAAGATTGACTTCAAGAGTTTAAGTAAAAAAATAAAACCTCTTTGCGAAAAAGCTGTTATACTACTTTTAACGTCAGACGAATTTTCAGACAGAGAACTTATAAAATATGCAAATGCATTTATTACAGAAAATGCTAACGATGAAATGATTCTCGGGACAATAAACATGAACCTCAGAATGAAAAATTCGCTAGAAAAGTTATCAGAGACAAACAAAGATCTTCAAGACAGCTTATACCGGCAAAATGCATTGTATTCCACAAGTTCACAGTTTGCTGGAACTTTAGACAAGAAAAAACTTATTAATTTTATGGTTGAAGGAATAGACAGAGCACTTAGCTTTTCTCTGACCTGTACGCTTTCTTTCTGTGATACTGAGCCTGTATTGCTTATCAATTCACTTCACGAGCTTTCGGATGAGTTAATCAGCGCATTGAAACTACGTACGGTATTGCATTATAAGTCTCTTTTTGAAACCGAAAATGCTCCGTATAAACTTGATATTAATACAATAAAAGTCATCAAATATATAAAAGACAACGCAAGCCGTTTTACATTTGACATATTCCATTATGACAATATGTTCGCGCCTATAAGGCTTGGCGAAAACTTTTACGGCTGTGTGGAAATATTTAAAGATGCACCTTTCAGCTCGGACGACGCACGATGTTTCCAAACAATAGCACAGCAGGTCGCACTTCCGCTAAAAAGTGCGGCATTGTATCAGGAAATTAAGGAAACAAACCTGAAATTGGAAAAACTTGAGCGACTGAAATCCGAGTTCATCTCAATAGTTTCTCATGAACTCAGAACTCCGCTTACATCAATTAAAAATTCACTGGACATCCTTCTCACAGGTAAATGCGGCGAAATAAACGAAACCGGAAATAAGTTTCTGGATATGGCAAAACGAAATGTTCAAAGGCTTTCCGGTATTATAAATGATTTACTCGATCTGTCAAAAATTGAAGCCGGAAAAATGGATTTCCATTTCAAAAATATAAACATACATCAGGTAATAGATTATGTAAAATCAACCCTTACTATTCTTGCAAAAGAAAAAGGGCTTACACTTACAACTGATGAAACAGAAAATCTGCCTGAAGTTTATGCAGACTCTCAAAGACTCGAGCAGGTTCTCACAAATCTTGTATCTAATGCAATAAAATTTACTCCTGAAGGCAAAAACATAGTTATAACTTCTAAATTACAAAATGCAGCAGATATCTCTGTCCATCCTTATTTTCAAGACGAAATCGCAAAACTAAAAGGTGATTATATTGTAGTTTCAGTAAAAGATGAAGGGATTGGAATCGCAGAAAAAGACCTTTTGCATGCTTTTGATAAATTTGCCCAGATTGAAAACTCACTGTCAAGAAAAGTCGGCGGTTCCGGTCTTGGATTACCAATCGCCAAACAACTTCTCGATGCGCATAAAGGTGCTATATGGTGCCGCAGCAAATTAGAATTCGGGTCTGAATTTTCGTTTGCAATTCCTGTTGCTCCAGTTCATGCCTGCTTACCTCCGGAACCGCTGCCTTTGCTTTAACAAAATTTAACAAATTAGAAGATGTATATTGATATGTTATAATGTCTTATATACACACTTCTAAGTATGAAAAGATTAGGGGAAACTATGAAAAAGATTCTCATTGTAGATGATGAACAGGATATCGTCGAAAGCCTGAAATTTATACTGGAGGCTTATGATTATACATGCTATTGCGCATATAACGGTGAAGACGGTCTGAGACTGGCAAAAGAAATTATGCCTGATTTGATAATACTTGATGTTATGATGCCGAAAATTAACGGCTATAAAATCAGCAGGCTTTTAAAATATGATAATAAATATAAAAATATTCCTATCCTTATGATTACTGCACGCTCACAGGAAGAAGACAAGCTGATAGGAGAAGAAACCGGTGTTAACGAATATATCACCAAACCTTTTGAACTTGAGTATGTCGTAGAAAAAGTTAATCAGTATCTGAAAGAGTCTTAATTAAATGGAAGCAGTAACTAACAAAACTCTTGAAAAACTTAAATATGACCTTGTACGAGCCGGACTTGTCCCTTATGAAACAATAGAACAGGCTGAAGAAATTGCTAATGCCCAGAATATTAATATCGGGCAGGCTCTTATTAATTCAGGTGTGTTAACAGAAGATACTATTGTAAAGTTTTTGGAAACCAAACTCCATATTCCGTCTGTAAACCTTGAAGATTATACTCTGGATAAAAAATGTTTGAAGTATATTAATTTTTCAGATGCAAGAAAATACAAAATTATTCCTCTGTTCAAAATAGAAGATACTTTGACAGTTGCAATGGCAGACCCTCTCGACTTATTTGCAATTGACAAGATTGTAGAAACGGCGTCGTGCTCAATAGAACCGGTTATATCATCAGAATCTAGTATTCTAAAAAAAATTGATGAATATTATAAAACTGATATAACAGTCGGAGAAATTTTTACAGACAGCGAATATATTGATTTTGACTGGCGCGATGAGCTTCATAATGAAGATTTAAGCGACAATCATATGCAGAAAATTATCCGCGCAATCTTAAAACAGGCAATACTGGAACAGGTTCATGAAGTAACGTTTCAGCGTGAATCTGACGGGCTCGGTGTTAATTTTAAAAAGAACGGCGATTCAATTAATAAAGGAACTATTCCTAATGTTCTTACATCTTCTTTTATTGCTAAGTTAAAAACCCTTGCGGAATTAGATCCTTCGGTTTCAGAAGTGCCGCAGTTAGGCAAACTTTGCTTTAAGGTAGATGATATTGCTGTTATTGCAAGTGTATCAACTTTTCCGACAATTATGGGCGAAAGAATTTTCTTAAAAATTTACAAACCTCCGAAAAAACTATCTTCTATTATTAACTCTGAAAAAAGTCTTAAAATTATTAATAATGCATTGAACAGTTCAGGAATTATTCTTGTATGCGGCTCTCCATTGAGCGGAAAAACACATATTATTTATTCTCTCCTTACTGAAATCGCAGCCAGAAATAAAAACAAGAATATTATGACTCTCGAAAGTATTGCTAAATACAATCTTCAAGGAGTTAATCAGTGCGAACTGAATGAAAATATAAGTTTTAATATGGATAAAGCTTCCAGATTTATTGAATTTCAATCACCCGATATAATTTATTTGGAAGGAGTTAAAACAAAAGAAATTTTTGACTATTTCTCAAGTCTTGTTTATGACAATAAAACAATCATCATGGAGTTTCTTGCTAATAATATGGAAGAACTCAGGAATAAAATGGCCTTTTCAGACTTTGAAACACTAAAATCGCTTTTGAGTTGTATGATTTTTATTCACTCCAAAGACAGCATAGAAGTGTTTAATAAAGAAACAATCCAAAAATATCTGGCATGAAATAAAGCAGGATTGAGGCATAGTTTTTCTTAACGACATTTAAAAACGCAGCGGATAATCGTCTGGAATCTTCCATCCGTTTCTTGCAATCATTAATGTACAGTATGCCCGTTCATTTGTCGGCACTTTGGCCTTACAGCCAAGAGCTGAATTATTTCGTACATCATCATCATCTACATTCTGGTTTTGATGGTAGGGATATACTCCGCCGTTTCCTAATTCCGGATAAAACATAAAAGTGAAATATTTTATTCCTGAAATTTCTCTGTTTCTGTCTTTTAGAGTATCATCTCCGCCTGCTTCAAGATAGGATTTTGCTTCAGGGTAATATAGCCAGCTCGTAGATGAGAATAACAGCATACTCCCGTCTTGAAAAAAGACTTTAACCTTACCTTCATATGTCGCGGTTTCTTCAACCTTTTGAACTATCAGATATGGTTTTAAATATTTATTATACCAGTCAATGGTATTGGTTCTATAATAACCGCTTCCATCTCCGTTTTCATCTTCAATTTCTTCTGCTTTTAAAACATCCCAGTATTTAACAGGGCCGTTATCTGCTTCAGAACGCCTTATAGCTTGATTAATAACTGTATAAAATTTTGCCATACGCGTTTCTACAACTTTTTTTCTATAGTTAGATGTAACATTCGGGATAGTTAATGCTGCTACAATTCCGATTACACCTAGAGTAATAAGCACTTCGGCCAATGTAAAACCGTTTTGAAAAATGTATCTTTTCATATAACCTCGCTTTCATGTGGACATAATTATGTCCACATAAATATAATAACCGATATCATGGTAATATGCAAGTATCTCAAACAAAGAAAAAAGAATTGTTACAAGCCTTTGGCAAAGTTATCAGCAAACTACGCGAAGAAAGCAAACGTTCAGCGCGATCAATAGCGTATGATATAAATTTATCAAAGACAACACTTTTGCTATCAGAATCAGGCCAGCTTGACCCTCAGATAACAACCTTTTGCAAAATTGCAGAAGCATATTACCTTAAACCCGAAAAACTACTTGAAATGATTTATAAAGAGTTACCCGAGAATTGGACAATTATTGATTAATCAGACGGGTTCTCAGAGAGCGAAATTTTACCGGTTTTAAAGTTTCTGAGTTTTTTGTAAATCATTAATCCGTCTTCTTTATCTGTCCTATCAAATGTAACGCCGTCTTTTATAAAAAAGAAAGATTTTTTGCAGTCTTTATCGTCGTAAATTACATGTGAATTTATGCGGTAAGGGAATTTAACATTTTTCTTCCCCTTAAATTTATTCAATTTAATAATATCCGTAACATTGGCTGTATATTTTGATAAACCGTTTTTTGTATTTAATAATGAATGAGTGACAAATTGGTCTTTCCCGATAAAATAGCGGACAGTATGAAGATGCGCTAAAAGTTCTCCGTTCCTGTCAACAAAAAAACGGGTTGTCGCCGGCACCCCATTATAATCCGTATTTATTTTTGCTAAAAATTTTGCTCCGTTGGCACGCATATATTCAGTGATTTTTGGTATCATAACTTCCTCCGGGTATATAAAGAACCGGAAAAAAATTTTTTGCTAGGCAATATAAAAAATTAAATTAATTATAAAATCACAAATCAGCATGTAAATTGTCGATAAAATTGCAGCCTGAGTAGTTGAAGCACCTACCTCTTTAGCACCGCCTTTTGTCTCATACCCCTGCGTAGCGCACACAAGAGAGATAACAACCCCGAAAACAGACGCTTTTAAAAGGCTTATATAAATGTCTTTAGTAGCAAGCCACGCCCAAACGGAATACATATATCTGTCCGGGTGTAGATCTATTGTAATATTCGAAACAAGAAGTCCGCCTGCGACGCCGATAACTTCAGCAAGCAGAACGACCATTGGAACAGTAAAGGCTGCGGCTATAATTCTCGGGGTAAAATAATAACCTACAGGATCCACTTTGAGAGTTTTAATAGCATCAACCTGTGATGTAACCTGCATATTGGCGATTTCAGCAGAAATAGCTGTTCCTGCGCGCGCCCCGATTGCAAGCGCCACAAACCCCGGCGCAATTTCTCTTATCATAACAATTGCAATTGTTCCGCCGATGTAGGCCTCGGCTCCGGACATCAAAAACTGTTTCGCAACCTGAATAGCTATAACCGCAGCAGCAATAAAGGCAATTATCAAAGAAATCGGCAAAGAATCATAACTTATTGCGGCGGCTTGAGAAATCACCGACTCAAATCGTACCTGCCCGCTGAATAAGTATTTTAAACTCTTTATTAAATTTTGAACACAAAGTCCGAGAAATTTTATCATAATCCCTTTAAATAGGCGGAGACTAAATGTCTCCGCCGTTATAAATGTTTAGTAAACCGGCATGCACCAGTGTTTATACTTAGCAACTTTACCTCTTACAACATCAAAATAAAGTTTCTGAAGTTCTTTAGAAACAGGGCCGACTTTACCGTCGCCGAGTTCTCTATTGTCTACGCTGACAATAGGACTAATCTGAGCACCTGTTCCACAATAGAAGGCTTCATCAGAAATATAAAGTTCTGTTCTGTCGATTGCACGTTCTTCAGTTTCAATACCCAGATCTTTAGCAAGCTCTATAACTGTATTACGGGTTATTCCGACAAGTATATTATCGGTTTTCATAGTTGTAATAAGCTTGCCGTTTTGAACAAGAAACAGGTTCATGGCTGAACCTTCAGTAACCTGTCCTGCTTCATCAAGAACAATAGCATCATCAAAACCTGCATTATGTGCATCGGTTTTAATCAGCGCGGCATTAGCGTAAGAGCCTGCAACTTTTGCGCGCGGAGGAATAGCATTATCGCTGTTTCTTCTCCAGCTTGAGACACAGACTTTTAAACCTTTTGAGGTATCAATATAATCGCCCATTTTATTTGAAACAAGCATATACGAATCTTCATTATCAAATAATCCCGGGCCTACTTTCTGGGCGGATTTATATAGTGTAGGGCGCATATAGGCATCCTGTTTATAATTATTTTTCTTAAGAAGATTAATTGTAATATTACAATATTCTTCAACAGTATAAGGACTTTGCATATACATAATTTTTGCACTTCTTAAGAGTCTTTCATAATGTTCAGGAGCTCTGAATACATATAACTGTTTTTCTTCATCGTTCCAATAAGCTCTGATACCTTCAAAAACAGCAGTACCATATAAAAATGCGTGTGTTCTCACAGGAATAACAGCCTTTTCAGCTTCTACCATCTTCCCGTTCAAAAAATAATACTCTGTCATAATTCCTCCTTAAAATATTATTTTTTACTATACCATAAAATAATATTTAAGTCGCGAATATTTACATAATATTAAAATCTGCTATTTTTTAGTTAATTTAGCAACCTGAATAAATTTTTTTGCATCATTAATAGGGATAGCAAAGCCAATACCTATGTTTGAAATATTGTTATCCGGATTATAAATTGACTGGTTAATGCCAATAACTTCACCGGATGTATTCAAAAGCGGTCCTCCCGAACAACCGGGATTTATGGCAGCGTCTGTTTGAATTTTATTTTTAGAATAGTCAATACGTGAAATTATACCCTGCGTAAGAGTTCCGGCAAAACCGAACGGATTACCAATTGCAAGAACTTTCTGCCCTACTTTTATCTTTTCCGAATCTCCAAATTTTATAGTTTTTAGCGGTTGTTTCGGTTCTATCTTGAGAAGGGCAAGGTCATTATTTTTACCCATTTTTGACACGATTTTTGCTTTGTAAAGCTGACCTCCCGAAGTTTTGACTTCTATAGATTCTCCGCCGTCTACAACATGAGAGCCGGTAAGAATAAGTCCGTCGGTTGAAACTATACAGCCCGTTCCGGCAGAAACTCCGTCGTCAAGCTGAGCCTCTATTGAGACAATAGCCGGGTTTATGGCTTCATATACAGATATATTTATTTGTTCATCAGCCGCATAGTTAACGCTGAATACAGGAATTGCTGTATACCAATTAAGCCCCGCAGCCATTATTATTATCAAAAATATTCTCTTAAACATAACTTTTCCCCTTTATAATACATTATTTCCGTTTTCCGTCATTTTGCACCCTCCTCTTAAAAATTTTTGCGGCCTGTTATTGAAATTATTAAAATTTTAATGTATAATAACTCTCAAAAGTTAATAGTAAATTAACCTCAGATTATAAAAAGGAGAAAAATATGAGCAGAATTGAATCTTTCAAAAGAGACTTAGAAGCTAAAAAAGCTGTAAAAATTATCGCCGGTATCGATAATTTTGATATTGAAAATATTAAAAAAGTTGTAAAATCAGCAGAACAGGCAGGCGCAAGCGCTGTTGATATCTGTGCTGATGCAGATATTGTTAAAGAAATCAGAAGTATGACAGATATGCCGTTATTTGTATCTTCAATCGTTCCTGAAGAACTTGCAAGAGCTGTTGAACTCGGTGCTGACGCCATTGAACTCGGTAACTTTGATGTTCTATACAAAAAAGGTGCTTCTTTCTCAAGAGAAGATGTTCTTGCTCTTGTAAAAAGAACTCTTGAAATCATTGATGAAAAAGTATTTTTCAGCGTAACAATCCCGGGTGAAATTTCAATTGCAGACCAAATAGAATTGGCAAGAGAATTGGAAGCTATGGGCATTGATTTAATCCAAACTGAAGGCCACTTCTCTAAAGAACAGGCAGAAGGCGTAAGAGGTTTAATGGAAAGAGCTGAATTGACACTTTCTAATACAATTGAACTTTCAAGAAACGTTGAAATGCCGATTATGACAGCTACAGGAATTAACCCTACAACAGCACCTTTCGCATTTGCAGCAGGTGCAAGCGCAATCGGCTGCGGTTCATGCATTAATAAAATGAATTCTGAATTATCAATGCTGGCAACTGCAAAACAGCTTGTTGAAATTGCGTCAAGAAATGCTGAAAAAATTGCTGCTTTGGTTTAAATTCTTAATTCATAAAAAATCCGCTCTTAGTAAGGGCGGATTTTTTTATGAATACATTTTTAAAGTTCTTTCAATGTTCTTGCCGATTACTCCTTTTATCGAGTCATATTCTGTCTGCAAGGCATTGTGTTCAGTGTCTAAGCGTTTCAGGATATTGTCATATTGCTTATCTTTTGCTTCGATATCTCGCACCGTCTGCTGGTATTCTACTTCTGCACGCGTTATCGCTGCTTCATTCTCCTGTTCGCTTATGTCGCTTGCATTCGTGTAAATTATTGACGTCCACGTCGCATTTTCTAAGCCGCTCCCATCCTCTGTCGGTTCTGTATAATTTACTCGCTCCAACGTTACATAACCGTTCTCTAAGGCATATTTCAACCATTCTGAACTGTTCATCAAGCCGTCTTCCAATACTGTCCACAACGGTTTCCCGTTTTCTGTCAGCCCTGTTTCTGGAGTCTTTGCATCATCATCCAACGGTTTATCTTCGCCGTTCGAATGTTCAGGATGCACGCCGTTTTCTACGCCCTC
>DVIU01000029.1 GCA_018711035.1 Candidatus Scatousia excrementigallinarum | reverse complement strand
AGTTATATCCTTCTTTAATATAGTTAAATCTTTTTCATCCTGGGATTTGTCATCAAAATTTTCGTCATAATAATCGTCATCGTAATCCCCTCTAAATGATAATTGAGAATGCAAACGTTGAGTGAATTTAGGCTGAATAGTTAACATATTTCTACTTACTCCACATTATTTTTCGAATGCTTTAAAAGACATAAACAAATTTTTTTGCGCTTTGTATTATATTATTTAATAATTCTTTACAAAGACCCCTTCCGCAGATTTATTATCGCACATTTTTATTTATTTGTAAACTATATTTTTTATACCTTGATAAGAATTTCTTTTCATCAGCTCTCTGTCTATTTTATTAAGGCAATCAAGTTTAGCACCGAGCCAGCGCGGAGCTATGAGGTTTTTCTTCAAGCCGTTGCCTGCAAGCCGGTGGATAGTTGTATGTGCAGGCAGATATTCCAGAAAATCACAGACGGTTTGAACGTATTCATCTTCGCTCATGAAATCAATTTCATTGCGGGAATACAACTCAGCGAGTTTTGTATTTTCCAGTGCACAAAGCATATGAATCTTTACACCGTCAACCCCAAGTTCTGCAAGCTTTTTTGCAGTCTGCATGATTTCATCATGGGTTTCCCACAGCCCGAAAATCACATGCACGCAGACATTGATTCCTTTTTCTTTTGTTTTATCATATGCTCTTAAAAAACAATCAAAATCATGTCCTCTGTTAATTTTTTTTAAAGTTTTGTCATGAATTGATTGTAAACCATACTCAATCCATGTGTAATAATCTTCTTTAAATCCTGCTATTAAATTTAATTTATCATCATCAATACAATCCGGACGGGTTCCGATTGAAATCCCTACAATCTCATCGCTGCACAGGGCCGATGCATAGATTTTTTCAAGCTCTTTTACAGGTTTATAAGTATTAGAATAGGCTTGAAAGTAGGACATAAACTTTTGAGCTTTAAATCTTGTCCGCAGTGTTTTTATACCTTCCTGAATTTGTTCTTCTATAGATAGAAGATTGGAATGAGCCTGTGAGAAACTTCCGCCCTCATCACAAAAAATACAGCCGCCGCGCGAAATTGTACCGTCGCGGTTCGGACACGAAAAACCGGCGTCAAGAGTAATTTTATAGACTTTGACGCCGAATTTATTTTTTAAATATGCACTATACTGATTATAGCGTTTATCAGTACCGTTAAACATCGTCGTTATGAATTTTTTTCGTCTTCTTCTGTAATTGGATAAACATAGTGTTCACCGCAGTTAGGACAAACAACTTCCTGTTGTTTTCCGTCTTCAAGCTTTGCAACTTCAAACAAAGTTTTGCACCCTGATTGAACACATCTGATTGCCCATGTTGGTCTTATTAATCTTGCCATATTTCCCTCTCATTGATTTTCTAACAATCTGCTGATTTTACCCGCGCGTACAGTGCGCAGCTAACATTTACATATTATCATTGTCAGGGATATTGTGCAAGTGTTTAAATTTAGATAAAAAAAATTAATACTTCGTCTGATTTACTTTTTCAATAATCTAATACAATGATGACAAAGGAGATTTTAATGAAAAATTTTTTAATATTAACAGCAGTTTTAACGGTAATATTTGTAGCTTTTATAGACACTAAAGCAAGAATAGAAGAACTTGACAGTATAGCTGCAACAACTCAGGTTCAGGTTGAAAGAGACCCCGGAGTGAATAAATCTTCAGGAGACGGTATAATGCAGAAATTTGAGACAATGGAACAGCCTGAGATTAACAAACAAACCAGCCCGAAAGAAATGCCTTTACAAACACCGCAGGATAATCTTTCGCCGCGCCCGCAAAATAAGTTCAGACCCGTTCAGCCTGACAATTATATGCCGTAAATCATTTCACCGTAATCGTGCTCCAGAGGTTCTTCTTCCTTCTCGTCTATCCGGCTGCGGGAAGGATTTGAACTTTCATAACGGAAATAATTTCCTGAGGGTTTCAAATCTTTTGTATTCAATACCGGAGTTACGGTTTTAGGGAAAAAACGTAAAATAACATTTTGAGCTATTGTTTTTGCAAGAATATCACAGGAATATGCCTGTAGATAAGCATATTTCGCATAACTTTGCGAGGCTTTGCGTGCGGTAAAACTCCCGTCAGAAGAATTTAAAACTTTTGAATATCCGCCACGCCACATTACAAGATCATTTACCGTATCAATAAGTACGGCATCCGTATCCATTGAATATGGATATGAAACATTTAAAGCACTTGAAAGTTCCAATATTTCCCAAACACTTCGCCTCATAGATGAATTTTCTGTTCCGACACTGTTTGATATAAGAAGAACAGAGTTTGCGGAAAATGCTTTTGAAAGCTGTTTCATTGCAGAAAAATCCACGTTTCCGCGCGAATTAAACTTATCCATTGAGGCTTTTACGGAAGTTTTTAAATTCTGATTACCTGCCAGAGTTCTACGAATTTCTGGAAGAGTCGGTGATTTTATTTTATTCGATGCATTAAAATACTTTATCAAATCATTTGCTACAATTTCAGAAACTTCCGGATAGCAGTAATAATTTTCACAAACTCTAAGAATATCCGCCGGCAGCACCACAACATTATACGTAATAGCATTTGCCGCTGAGTTTATAGATAAACAAACAAATAAAATAACACACCTTATAAAATTTTTCATATTTGTATTATAACACACAATTTTTCATACGTGTAAGGGATTACTATTTTTTTTGATAATCTATACTGGAAATAAACGACAAAGGAGAATTGCATGGATTACAACGAATTAATGGATAAAGCCAGAGAAGCAAGTGAAAAAGCATATGCGCCATACTCTAAGTTTAAAGTCGGTGCTTGTGTTTTGACTGAAAACGGCAAATTCTATACCGGCTGTAATTTTGAAAATTCAAGCTACGGCCTTACAATTTGTGCAGAACGTAATGCAATTGGAACTGCAATTTGTGACGGGGAACAAAAAATTAAAGCTGTCGCGATTTATTCACCAAATACAAAACACTGCTATCCCTGTGGTGCTTGCAGACAGGTTATGTGTGAATTTGCCTCAGACTCCGGCCTTGAGATTATTCTTGAGTCAGAGGATGGGATTGAGGTAAAAAACTTTAATGATATTTTTCCGAAAGGATTTCAACTTTTATAATGTATATTATTGAACTTCTTATTAAATACTTTAAAAAAGATAAGTTTATGGAAGTTTTAGAACAACATGATGAAGAAACTGCTCTGAATCCTCTTGAAGAAATCCCTGAAATTGATAGCGATGAATACTGCGAACATATCTTCATGCCCGTTGATTCCACGGGGGAAACTCTTGCGTGCTCTAAATGCGGGCTTATTGTTAACAAAAAAGATTTAAAGTACAAAAATTTCTTTATGAATAAAAATTTATAAAAAAAAGCGGCTCTTACGAACCGCATAAGTCAAGTATGCAAAACTATCTTTTTTATTATAAATTTATGCTATGAACAAAACTTTTTTTAAATTAAAATAGCCACATGGCTATTTTTTATTCCATAATTTTATTATATTTCATACAAGCAATTTGTCAATTAGCCAATTGACACAAATTTATTTTGTAGAGCAGCATTTATTTTCACTGAGCATTCTAGACATTAGTTTTTTAGCTTCGCTTAATTGAACATCATTTTGATTCTTGATGTCCTTTGCAGTAAACTGAACCTCCACATCAGGTTTAATACCTTTTTTATTAATATCGGTGCCGGAAGGTGTTAAATATTTTGCAACTGTAAGATTCAGACCTGTTTCATTAGGCATAGGTATAATCTTTTGCACCATTCCTTTTCCGTAAGTTCGAGTTCCGACAATTTTAGCTTTATGATAATCTTTCAGCGCACCGGAAAGAATTTCGCTTGCGGAAGCAGAAGCACCGTCAACAAGCACTATTACCGGCTTTTCTATACCGAAATCCGTATTCTGAGCCTGAATATCATAACGATATCCGTTACGCCCCACTATACTTACTATATTACCTTCAGGGATGAACAGATTTGCGATAAATACGGCATTTGGCAGAAGACCGCCTGTGTTTCCGCGCAAATCTATTATAAGACCGTCTGTTTTCTTTGTTTTTTCCAGAGCTTCCAAAAATTCATTAGGAGTTGTAGAGCCTATAAAACTTGTTATCTGAATATAACCGATATTTTTATCTATAGAGCTTCTTACAGATTTAATTTTTATTTCTTTGCGCATTACATTTTTTACGAGTTTATCTTTATCTCGTAATACCGTCAATTTTACAAATGTATTTTCAGGACCTCTCACAAGATTTGCAACTTCTGCAATTGACATTCCGTTTGCATCTTTTCCGTCTATATCAAGAATTATATCTCCATTTTGTAAATTCGCACTCTGGGCGGGTGTCCCGTCTATTACATTTATAATTTGTATTTTACCTGAAATTGCAGAGATATTCACACCTATACCGGTAATTTTTGAATTAATCGAAGTATTTTGATCTGCATATTCACTTTTTGTCATATAACGTGAATACGGGTCATCAAGACTTGCTAACATTGTATCTACCGCAACTTTAACATCTTCATCGGTCTTTATTTTACCGTGGTAATGTTCTTTCCAATGACGCCATTGTTGATGATTTAAAGTAGGATCGTAGTAATTGTCTTTTATTTCTGTCCAAACATTATCAAATAATCTCTGAGAAGAAATGTAATCTCTATTAACAAGTTCTTCATCGGTTGAATAAAGGTTGTTATTATTGGAATTCATAACAAGCTTATTCATTGCCACCAACGCAAATACTATAACAATAAAAATATAGAGTTCTTTTCTTTTCATACGACTATTTAACAACAATGACTTTGTATAATCAACATACTTTTTATGTAACCCGATTAATTATTCATAAAAGTTTAAAGATTACAAAAAAGCCGGCTATCCTGCCGGCTTTCACAAAATCTTATAAATCTTCAAACCCCGGAGATGTTGCCGGAAGATTCTTGTATCCTTCATTTGAATGTACTGTTTTTTTAATATATTTATTTGTATAATTGCCCTTTTCAAAAAGCTTTTTCAATGTATTTTCACGTGTAACCAGAGGATGTAGATTTTCATCACTTTCAGGATAGACGTTCAAAATCTCACACCATACGGCAGCTTCCATTGTCCAGGCATATGTTTCTTCCGCAAGTGAATTATACTCATCCTGATGCAGAGCTTCATGAGAAAGAAGCGCGGCAATGGCACCAGGAGGTGCGTCTTTATGACGCGGATTTATATAAATATAAAGGTTCTTACCCTTTTTCCAACCCAGAGCATCAAACGATGCATAATCAGGATTTATCAAGCCTAGGTCTTTAAACTCGATTTTGACGGGCTTTTGAGAAAGGTTATTCCCTAAAATAGCTTTTCTTGAAAACTCGCCGTTTGTTCCTTTTAGCATATCAAGAGCTACATAAAAAATAAAATCCTTACCTACAGCCTTATATTCAGGTGTAATTTGCTCCACATATTCGGCAGTATATTTTGCCGGAAAATTTTTAGGGATGATTATTTCATCCTTTTTTGATTTTGAAAACGCAGGAGCTGTTATAAACATTTGCGTTATCAAAAGTAAACTTGCAATCTTTTTCCATTTCATACTTCTCAGATACCCCCTCATTATACTTTTCGGCCGAACTTTTTATCGCATAATTATATTATAATAATATATTTTTTCACGGCAAATCAAATTTTTATTTGGCTCTGTTTAATGCAGCCAGCTCTTTGTACATAATCTTGTATTCCATTGAGCCATCAATACTTTCGGCTTCTTTAATATAATCAAGCGCTGTTTTTATATCATTATTAAGTTTGTAAATTGTACTCATTTCAGCATAGTATTTTGCGTTGCTCAAATCATATGTAATTGCGCGCTTCATACATTCTATGGCTTCTTCATAATCTTTTTCTTGTTTTCTCACCATTGCAAGGTAATAATATCCTTCCGCGCAATTTATATCAAGCGAAATTGCATCCTGGGCAAATTCTTTTGTTTTATCGAAATCACCTTTCAGATACGAAATTTTTGCACCGAGAATATAGCCGTAAATGTATCGTTCATTTGAATCTATGACCTTATGAACAAGATTCATTGCATCATCATAACGTTTTTCCTTCACATATACGTCTGACAAATCACTTATATAATTGATATTTCCAGAATCTCTTTCAATGACTTTTTTTATAACATTTTCAGCTTTCTCAAAATTATTGAGTTCATTGTAAACTTTTCCAAGAGATATAAGAGTAAACTCGTCATTAAATCCCTCTTTTATATTGTCTTCCAGAATCTTTTCGGCCCCGAGGTAATCCTTTTTATGAAGCTTTAATAAAGCCTGAACAACTCTTGCCTGATAATGTTTTTCATTATTAGAGAGGATAAAGTCGATTTCTTTTTGAGCCTTATCATAATTTTTCATCTCATAGTACAGATAAGCAAGAGAATATCTATAATCCAAGTTTTCAGGAGAGATAACTATTGCCTTCTGGTAAGAGTTTACGGCTTCATCCTGCCATCCGTTAAAAAAGTAAGCATTCGCAAGATTATAAAGATAAACAGGATTATTCTTTGAGAGATTTGAAGCCCGTGAAAAATACTTTATTGCATCAATAAATTTCATATCTTCAAGAGCAAATAACCCTAAGTAATTCAGAACTTCTGCATCCTTTGTTGTTTTAGGGAATGAATTAAAAATTTGACGTGATTTCTCAAACTCATTTTCGTCAAAATATATTTTACCTAAAAGAATTTTACAATCATCATTTTCCGACTCAGCTCCGGCAATTAATTCTTTTGCTCTGTCTGACTTCCCATTCTTATAACAGGCAAGCGCATACTCGTATAAACATTCGTTATCCATTATGTCGCGATACTTCGCAATATCGTCAATCCGTTTCATACTGCCCAGAATTATTATTATCTCTTTAAGATTTTTACACTGCTGTTCTATTTCATAAACTTTTAATGCAGGCTCAAGAGCATCTTCAAATAAACCCTGTTTGCTGTAAACATTGCTTAACAGTTTCAGTGAAGCTAAATGTTTGTTATTGTACTGTAAAACTTTTTCAAGATATTGAACGGCTCTGTCATAATTATGAAGAAGATAATATAAATCACCTATCTGATAAAGAATTTCAATATTATCACTTTCGGTTTCAAGAGCTTTATAAAGCATCTCGATTGCCTGTTTATAACAATCCTGCGATTTTAATTCAAAAGCTCTCTTAATATAATTAATAACATCATTATCCTGCGGCATTATTGCTCCGTAAATTTTTTATTT
>DVIU01000028.1 GCA_018711035.1 Candidatus Scatousia excrementigallinarum | reverse complement strand
GAACCAGTAATGTACGGTAGTCTTCAAAGTTTCCTTCTATGTAATAGGGTATTCCGCAGGCAGAATATGAAACATGTGTATCATCCGTGTACAGGTCAATTTCTGCATCTGGAAGTAATCTTCGCGATTTTGCTGCGGCCTTTGCCCCTGCTGCAACACCGCCTATAATAATTATCTTCATAACATCCAAGATAATAAATTAACTGATAAAAAAATACATTACACTCCTGACTAATTTAATCCTGAAGTTGCCAAAAATGTTTCGCGCATAAATTCGCAATAGCAATCAATATCAGTTTTAAATTCGTCTGCCTTGTTAACCAAATTTTTTAATTCAATAATAATTTGTTCTTTTTTTAAGTCTTCGTACATGACACACACTCTCCATAACTATTTATATATACGGTTGTATATTTTCATAACTTTAATAAACCAATGTTATTTGTTACAAAGTTTAAAATTTTGATGTTATGCAGCAAAAATGCATATTCACGTCTTTTGATAAAGTATAATAGTTTACAGGAGACAACATGCAATTATCAATAAATAACATTAATTATCAAAACACACAAAACTTTACGGCTAAATTTAAAGATTCTGAGGAACTTAGCAGGCTTACCAGAAACGAAGTTGTACATGGCAGATATGACGCTTATAAAAAAGCCCTTGAAAAATTGGAAGAAGTTCATCAGGGAGATATTCTAGATATTTATCAGATGTCAGACGGGAAAACATACAAAATTCAGAATCAAAATAGCGGTTCTCAAGGTACAATAGACTATACAGGAAATATGGTTAATACTGTTGAAGAACTTGCACGACCTACATCTCAAATTCACAAAGAAGTATTTGACTGCGATGCCAGCAGCGAAACGGACAAAATAAGAAAAGAATTTTATGCATAGAGGAAGTTAAAATGCTGATTGAAAAATTTAAAACAAATTATTGTCCAACTTTTCAGGCTAAGTTTTTACATAGCGAATCACTTAAGCAAATCGCTGACTACGCTGTAGAAAAAGGTAAATTTAATAAATTAAACGATGCAAGAAAAAATATTGATAAGGCATTTTTAAGAACCAAGCTAAAAGTTGATATCGGATATGATGATAATAAACCTTTTATAAGGTTCACAAGATTCAATCCAAAATCGGGAGTTATAACACCGCAAACAATGGATGATTTAAAACTTGAAAAAAAAGTAATCTATAAATCTGATAAAAAAGTAAATATACTTAAATTTGCACTGGAAAAACTGATAAAACTGGGCAACAGTGCACCTGACAATAACATGTACAAAAATATAGTTATAAAAAAATAGATTAGTCAATTTCGTTAAAAACAAGTTTTTTTCGTAATTTCCACTGTATAAGCGTGAGAATAAGAATAATTACAAATAATACGTATGCTATTGCCGATGCCTTACCGACATT
Organism: Candidatus Scatousia excrementigallinarum; assembly: GCA_018711035.1. Lineage (GTDB taxonomy): Bacteria > Cyanobacteriota > Vampirovibrionia > Gastranaerophilales > Gastranaerophilaceae > Scatousia > Scatousia excrementigallinarum. The sequence goes on along the minus strand of DVIU01000028.1, from coordinate 5,321 downwards.
AAAATATTCAAATGCGTTTTTATAAATTGCATATACCAGCACGTTTGTGCTATCCAGAGGCCCTCCCTGAGTCATCAGGTAAATCAAATCAAAAATCTGGAAAGAACTTATTGCAGTAATAATAATTACAAAAAATATTGAAGGGGAAAGCATTGGCACCGTTACATATAAGAAAGTTTTAACGTGTCCTGCACCGTCAATTTTAGCAGCCTCAAACATGCTGTTTGAAATACCGCTTAGAGAAGATAAAAAAATTATCATATTATATCCTATGAGTTTCCATACAGAAACTATTATTAGAGCAGGAAGTGCCCAATGCGTATCATAAAGCCAGTTTATGTGTAAGTGTAACAGCTTATTGAGAAGTCCTATATTAGGGTCAAAAATCCACTGCCATACAATTCCTATAACAATCATAGGCGTTATGAACGGCAAAAAGTATGCAGTCTTATAAAACTCAGAGCTGCGTATTTTGCTGTTCAAAATAACAGCCAGAATTAACGGGATTATTACCCCTAAAATTGAAGTTGAAACAGCAAACACTATAGTATTAAGAAGTATTTTACCAAATAAAGGTTCATTAAAAATTTCTATGTAATTTTGAAGCCCCGCAAACTGTACCGGATTTAATAAATCCCATTTTGTAAAGCTTAAACCAAATGAACATATAACCGGTATAATTATAAAAATGAAAGTTCCAAGCAAAGCCGGCAGAATGAAAATCCATGCTGCCAGAGATTCATTATTTGCAAAAGTTTCAAAAAATCTTTTCATGTTATAATTATACAATAATGTAATTAATTAGGGGAGTATTTAACATGCAAAAATTTGAACACGCATTCGGTAAAAATGATATTAGAGGGATTTACGGAGAAGATATTACTGAAGAATTATATATTCATACCGGACGCGGTTTAGTTGCATATCTTAAAGGCAAATCAGGCAAAAATCCTTCAGAGATGTGGTTTACTGTTTGCATGGATGCACGAACCCATTCGCCGTCGCTTTCAAAAGCACTAATTGAAGGTATTACCTCAACCGGCGCGAATGTTATTGATTTAGGGCTTGCTCCTACACCAATAGGCTATTACTCTGAAGTTGTCGGAGTTCCTAAAGAACTTATAGACGGTCATGATATTATTTCAGCCTGCATAATAACAGCAAGCCATAACCCTAAAGAATACAACGGTATGAAAATGACTTATGAAAAACATACTTTGAATGAACAGCAGATTAAAGAAGTTAAAGAATATACTTTTAAAGATTTTGAATCTCCTGAAATTTCAGATAAAAAAGGGATTGTAAAATCGTATAATATAATTCCGGACTATATTGAAGATATGAAGCATCGCTTTGGGAAAATAGGTGAAGGTGTTAAAGTAGTTGTCGACAGCGCAAATGCTACCGGAGGGATAGTCGGCCCCGAATTATACAGAGAACTCGGCTGTGAAGTTATTGAATTATATTCAGAACCGGACGGAACTTTCCCTAACCACCATCCGAACCCTAGCGTCGAAGCAACTCTTGAAGTATTAAAAGACACTGTTGTTAAAGAACATGCTGATGTTGGTATTGCTTATGACGGAGACAGCGACAGAATCGGAGTTATAGATAATAAGGGCAAATTTCTCACCGGTGATAAGCTCTTATTAATTTATGCTCTTGATTTGATTGAAGATTCAAAAAAAGAAAATAAATCCCCTAAAGTAGTTAGTGAAGTTAAATGCTCTCAAGTATTGTATGATACTATAAATCATTGCGGCGGTGAAGCCATTATGTGTAAAACAGGACACGGTTATATTAAAGATATGATGAAAAAAACAGGCGCAATCCTTGCCGGGGAAATGAGCGGACATACTTTCTTTAAAGACAGATATTACGGATTTGATGACGCAATCTATGCTGGATGCAGAATTATTGAGATAATATCAAAACATAAAAAAGAAAATCCTGATTTTACAATACAAAATATGCTTAAACCGTTTGACAATGTGTATTCATCTCCGGAAGTCCGCTTCCCTTGTCCTAATGAACTGAAAAAAGATGTACTTAATCACGTTATCAATTACGTTAATGAAGACAAAAACTGTTTTGGTACCGACATTGTTGATATAATTACTCTGGACGGAATGAGAATAGTTTTTGACGGAGGATTTGCACTCATTAGGCAAAGCAATACCGAACCGGTATTTACTTTAAGATTTGAAGCAAAAACTAGGGAGCAGTGCGAGCATTTCCAAAACTGTATGATTAACATGCTGGAAAAAGCACTTGATAATATTAAATGTAATAAATAATCAGGAACCCACGAAGAAATAAAAGACTGCAAAATTGTCAACTTCAATGATAGAAAATTTAACCGCTGTACTTGATTTTTAAATTCTTTCATGTTATTTTTATTTCTGTCAGAAAAGTTAACCCGAATACGATTTCCATATGGCTTTAATTAGCTTATTTTGTGGCGTATTCAAACTCATAAATTTAGTATTTAATTTCAAGAAAGGTAAAATCAATGGATTTAGAAAACAAAGAAGAATTAACAGTTGAATCTGAAGCAACAGAAGTTGTTGAAGAAGTAAAGACTGAACAACCTGCCGATGAAAAACCTGCCAGAGGCAGAAAAGGACGCGGCAGAAAACAAAAAATCGAAACTTCAGAAGAAAAACCTCAAAGCGAATGGACTGAAAGAGTAGTTCAAATAAGCCGTGTAACCAAAGTTGTTAAAGGCGGTAAAAAATTAAGCTTTAGAGCAATCGTTATCGTTGGAAACCAGAAAGGTCAGGTTGGCGTAGGTTGTGCTAAAGCTTCAGAAGTTATCATAGCTATTCAAAAAGCTATCGCTGACGGCAGAAAAAATCTTATTACCGTTCCAATTTTCAAAACAACAATTCCTCACCCTATCACAGGTAAATCAGGTGCAGGTGCTGTTATGTTAAGACCGGCTTCAGAAGGTACTGGTATTATCGCCGGCGGTGCTGTTCGTTCAGTTCTTGAACTCGCAGGTATCGGTAACATCTTATCAAAATCATTAGGTTCAAAATCACCTCTTAACGCAGCTAATGCTACAATGGATGCTTTAAAAAGATTAACTCCGTTCAGCGAAGTTGCTAAAAAACGCGGTTTAACAATGGCAGAACTTTTAAATTAGTCAATGTTCTAATTGTTTTTAAAAGTTGAAATAGAATAATAATAAAGGAAAAATATTATGGCAAAAACAGGAAATAAACAAATAAAGGTTAAACTCGTCAGAGGTTTAATCGGAGCATCAGAAGCTCAAAGAAAAGTCGTAAGGGCTCTTGGCTTCACTAAAAAAGACCAGGTAGTTGAACATTACGATTCTCCAACAATTATGGGTATGGTAAACAAAGTATCACACCTTGTTCAAATAGTTGATTAATTAGTTAGCTGACTGCGTAAGTGAGGGTTGGCATAAAGGTATGGAGAGCCTGATTTACATGTGCCCAACAACAGGCGAGCAGTCATACAAAATTAAAAAAGGAAAATATTATGTCAGAAATGATTACATTAGAAGATTTGAGACCTGCTGAAGGTTCAACTCATAAAACAAAACGTGTAGGCAGAGGCCGTTCATCAGGCAGAGGTAAAACTTCTTGCCGCGGTCACAACGGTGAAGGTCAACGTTCAGGAAGTGCTTCTAAAAGAGGTTTTGAAGGCGGTCAGATGCCTGCTTACAGAAGATTACCTAAATTAAAAGGTTTCCAGGTTTATTCAAAACTTAATTACGAAGCTATTAATGTAGGAAGACTTGAAGGTTTGGGAATGAAAGAAATTTCTATCGAAGCTTTGAAAGAAGCAAGAAAAGCTCATCCGTCAGCAGATGGATTGAGAATTCTCGGTAATGGTGAAATTAAATCTGCAATTACAGTTAAAGCAAGCTACGTAACTCCGTCAGCTAAAGCTAAAATTGAAGCTGCAGGCGGAAAGGTTGAGTTAGTATAATGGCACAAATGAGAATGCCTTCAACTGAAGATTTAATGTCAATGTGGCAGGCTTCAGGCTTGAAACAGAAAATTATTTTCACATTTTTAATGATTGCTGTTTTCAGACTGGGAGCCCAATTGCCGCTGTACGGTATTAATAATGAAGTGTTTGCTAATATTGCATCAGGCAACAATATTATTGGCTTTCTGGATTTATTTACCGGCGGTGCTCTGGGTAATGTATCTATATTTGCATTAGGTATCGGGCCATTCATTACGTCTTCAATCATTGTTCAGCTCGTTTCAGTTGTTATCCCTTCTCTGGAAAAATTACAAACAGAAGAAGGTGAAGCGGGCAGAAGAAAATTATCGCAGTATACACGTATATTTACGGTAGTTCTGGCTGTGTTTCAGTCTCTGATATTTATGATATTTATGAGACACCTGCCCGGGGCAATTATGCCGGGTGTAAATCACCATTTGTTCTTTATTAGTTCAATTGCGGTATTAACAGCCGGTTCAATGCTCGTAATGTGGATATCCGAACTAATTACTGAAAAAGGTATCGGAAACGGAGGTTCTTTGATAATCTTCGTAGGTATTATATCAGGTATTCCTGTTTACGCGGGAAGAACTGCTCAAATGGTATCACACAGTACCTCTCTGCAATTAGGATTGCTGGTTTTACTTGCAATCTTCTTCTTAACAATGGTATTCATTGTTATAATGCAGGAAGCTGTACGAAAAGTTATCATTGTTAACCCGAAACGTCAGGTAGGAAATAAAGTTTACGGCGGTATGAATTCATTTATTCCGTTTAAACTTAATCCAGGCGGTGTAATGCCTATTATCTTTGCGGTAGCAATTTTGTTATTCCCATCTACCGTGTTAAGTTTGATTTCTCAGCTTAATTTTAAAAATGAAGCCGCAAAAGATTTTATAATGAATCTTACTCATTATATGAGTCCGGATGGAATTCCATATTACGTGTTATATTTCTTATTGATTGTAGGCTTAACATTCTTCTATGCATCAATAATGCCTAATATGCAGCCAAAGGATATTGCAAAAAATCTTAAGAAATATGGTTCTTCAATTCCGGGTGTGAAACCTGGCAAACCTACTGCGGAAGCTCTTGATAAAATATTAACAAAAACAACCTTTATCGGAGCAATTGCACTTGGTATAATAGCGCTTGTCCCTTCTTTTGCAAGTTACATTACGAACATCAAAACCTTGCAGGGTATCGGTGCAACGTCATTAATTATCATGGTCGGTGTTGCTTTAGACTTGATTAATCAGGTTAAGACACACCTTTTGGCAAGAAATTATGAATCATTCCTGAAAGAGTAATTCTAATACAAAATAACTAAGCAGTCC
>DVIU01000027.1 GCA_018711035.1 Candidatus Scatousia excrementigallinarum | reverse complement strand
ACATACGGCGGGTATTTTTCAGAATAATATTTTCCTGTCCTTGACGGCGCAGGCAAAAATCCGCAAAAACCTTTTGCCGAAAGGAAAAAAGTAAAATTGACTAGGTAAAAGTCGTATTATTTGTACAACTTTGTAGGTTTGTCAAACATGTGAGACAGTTTAAAGATAAAGTTAATGGAGTAAACCGTCTTTTAAGAAATCGGTGATATAGTCTTTAGGAGAGCGCCAGTTCAACGGACGTATGGGGAAAGCATTGTATTTTCTGTTATGTATGGCAAGTTGCGAAGCGAAATCCTCAAATGAATAAAATTTGTGGGTAGCATAAAAGTATTCGTTATCTTTGCGGTGGGAACGTTCCACTTTTCCGTTGTGCCGCGGTGTATAGGGTTTAATGAGTTTGTGCCTTATTCCCAGCTGTTTTAGGCGCGCCTCAAACAGCGAAATTTTACCCTTCTCATGTTCTTTGAATTCTTTAATGAATTCCAGACCATTGTCCGTTTGTATGCACTCAATTTTAAAAGGAAAGGCTTTTACAAGCATGTCTAAAAACTGCGCGGATGAATATGTGCTTTGCTCCTTAAACGCCGCAACATATCTGAAACGTGAATACTCGTCAATGGCGGTATATTGGTAATAGCGTTCCTGTAAACCGTCCGCATTCGGAACAATGCAAGCAACGGGAACTACTTTAACGTCGACCTGCACTCGCTGACCGGGATATGACATTTTCTCGTACGGTTTTGGTATATGCTTGGGGTTAGGCGGTTTAACGGGCGGCAATGCTTGTCTGCGCAGCACGCGCCACAGAGATACCACCGAGCGGGAATAGCCGCGTTTTCTGAGCTTTACCCAAAACACTACAAGTCCGGCATTTGGATTTCGTCTTCGCATGTCGTTAATGAGTTTGAGTTCGCACTCGGTGTGTTGGTTGGGGTGATGATGAGGGCGGCGTGACTTATCCTGCAAAGATGCGGTTTGCCCGTTGAACCGTGAACGCCATCGATATACCGAGGCGCGGGACACATTAAACCTGCGGACTGCGGCGGGAACGCCGAAATTAAAAGAATAGTTTACAACGGATTGACGGAAACGGGCGATTTGTGATATAGTTTTCATGAGTAACAGTTCTCTTTTTGTGTGTTGTTTTTTTGTGGTGATTAAACTATATCACAAAATCAGAACTTGTTACTCTTTTTTTATGCTCTCTGTCTCACATCTATTGTAATCCTACACTTATAGGCTAATATATTAAACGGCGATATTGACACTTAAAACAAAAAATGGTACAATTATCTCGTTATTTTTAATTGGCAAAAGTATATTTACAGAACACTTTTATTTTAGGAAATTTTTTTATGAACAGATGTCTGTACAGCGGCAGTTTTAGCGATTTTTTAAGCGCTGACGACAACTCAATATTTGGTATTTTGTGCGAAAATTATCACGGAGAAGCACTCACCACGACAAGAGAAGCGTGGTTGGGCGAAATCTCCATAATGAAGGAAGCCCTTAGAAGGCTTAACTGTGACGGCCAAATTATATTCGAATACGACATACCTCGTCTTGGCAAGAGAATTGACGTTGTGTTGCTGTTCAAAGGCATTATATTTTGCCTTGAATTTAAGGTTGGTGAAGCCAAAATTTTGGAAGGTGATATTGACCAGGTCCTTGACTATGCTCTTGATTTAAAGAACTTCCATAAGTTCAGTGAAGAACATATCATTGTCCCCGTGCTTATTGCCACAAAGCATAATAGTTCCACTGAAAATATACAGATGTCTGTATATGACGACAGAGTGGTAAATCCGCTCGTTACTGGTGAAGATGGTGTTTATACTTTGCTTTCAGAGGTGCTGAGGACATTCCCGAACGAGCCGCCCATAAATCCAAATTGGATAATAAGCCCGTATGCGCCTACACCGACGATTATCGAGGCTGCCAAAACATTATACGAAAATCATTCTGTTGAAAACATAACGCGGCACGAGGCGGACAAGGTTTCAACGGACAGGACTATTGCTTATATTTTGCAGGTTGTACAGGACAGTAAGCGCGATCAAAAAAAGAGCATCTGTTTTGTGACAGGTGTACCCGGAGCAGGAAAGACGCTCGTCGGGCTGGAAGTGGCAATCAAGCAGACATATCAGGGAAATAACGAACCCGTAAAGAACGAAGGCGCGGTATATCTGTCGGGTAACGGACCGCTCGTTGCGGTGCTTACCGAGGCGCTTGCTCAGGACAATTTCAAAAGATGTCGCGAGAGAAACGAGGCCAAAAAGATAACCGATTCTCGCCGCGAAGTGAGCAAGTCTATTCAGATGATACACAGATACCGCGACAATATGCTGGCTAAAATTAAAAACCCCGTTGAAAACGGCGTGCTTGAAATTGACCCGCATAAGGCGGTGAGAATGGAAAAGGCTGGCTTTGGCGAGGTCGAGCATGTTGCGATCTTTGACGAGGCGCAGCGCTCTTGGACACATAAAAGGCTTGCCGATTATTTGAAGAGGGGCGGAACGTACGGCAATAAACTCAAAGTCCCCAATTTCCCTCTCTCGGAGGCGGCATTTTTAATCTGGTCGCTTGATCAGCGAGAAGATTGGGCTACGATTGTCTGCCTTGTGGGAGGCGGTCAGGAGATAAACACGGGCGAGGCGGGAATATCAGAATGGATAAAGGCGCTCAACGAAAAGTTTCCTCATTGGAACGTCTACATATCACCCAAACTTACCGAGCCTGAATACGCCGAAGGCAAGGTCAATGAACTATTGAAAGACAATAAAAATGTGACTTATGCGGAAAGCCTGCACTTGGGCGTTTCACTTCGCTCTTTCAGGGCAGAAAAATTATCTGCCTTTGTACATTCGCTGTTGTGCTTCGATGGCAACGCGCCTGCAATTTATAATGAGATTAAGGACAAGTACCCCATCGTCTTGACGAGGGATATTGCAAAGGCGAAGGCGTGGCTTCACGGAAAGGTCCGCGGGACCGAGCGCACGGGTGTGCTCATAACAAAAGAATCGGCACGATATAAACCCTTGGGAATTCACGTTCTTTCGTCCGGCGACGAAAATGCCGTCCATTGGTTCTTGGAAGATAAAGTTGATACAAGGTCATCTAATTACCTTGAAGACGCGGCAACTGAAATTCAGGTTCAGGGACTCGAACTTGACTATACCTGCGTGCTTTGGGACGCGGATATGCGATATGCAAATGGCGAGTGGCGGTTCTACCGGTTTAACGGTCAGACAAAATGGGTTGAGCAAAGGGGCGATACGGAGAGTAAACAGGAGCTCATGAAGTATATGCTTAACGCGTACCGAGTGCTGCTTACCCGCGCGAGAATGGGCATGGCAATCTGCGTGCCCTATGGTAATTCAAACAAGACGGCCAGCGGCTATTGGGAGGACAGCACTCGCCTTCCCGAATACTACAACGGCACTTATGAATATCTGAAGAGTTTAGGGATAGAGGAAATATAGGCTAACTACTTAAATTTCGACGGTGATTTACTCAGCTATGGGAGGATTTATGGCTTATCGTTATGCTAATCAAAACGAAGTAAAAGAACTAAACGAGTGGTGTAGAAATATATTACTTGAAGTGCAAAAAGAGGTTAGTGACTATTTTACTTTTGATTTTAGATTGATAGGTAGTGGAGAGAAAAGACTCGTAACGCAAAATTCAGATGAGGCTTTTGATCTGGATTATAATATTATTTTGCAAAAAGATAAAAAGGGATTAATAGATAATCCTAAACAAATTAAAGACATTTTTGTTGCCAGGTTTAATAAAGTTTTAAAAGGATATGTAGATGGATATTCTCATTCTTGTGATTCAACCTCGGTAATAACTATAAAAATAGTGCAAAATAATACATTGCATTTTTCGTTTGACGTTGCGATTGTAATAGAGGCAGACGACGGATATTTTTATAGATTGATTCATGATAAAAAAACAAATAGATATATTTGGAATAGGATTCGCAGTTCAAAAAACTATTTTTCCAAATTTAATGAAATAAAAAAGAGGGGATATTGGCTGGATTTTAAAGAAAGGTATCTTGAACTTAAAAATATGCATTTAAGTAGAGGAGATGAAGTAAAATCATTTTCCGTATTTCTTGAAACTTTAAATGAGTTTTACGAGTAATAGATATGGCTATACGAATAGAAGAATTCTATAAAAACTTAGAAATTGAAGATGAAGACAAGCTACGTGCTAAAAA
>DVIU01000026.1 GCA_018711035.1 Candidatus Scatousia excrementigallinarum | reverse complement strand
ATACGACGCATGGGGCAATCACCGCGTATATACAAGCGGGGGTATTGACATTACAGAAAATATGTCGTATAATAGTAGTGTAGCAAAGCTGAATCCGTTCCGATACCGTGGGTATTATTACGATGCAGAATCTGGGTTATATTACCTGAACAGCCGCTATTACGATCCGTCCGTTGGCAGGTTCATCAATGCGGACGATATAAGCTATATCCAACCGACCGACATCAACGGGCTTAATCTATTTGTGTATTGTTATAATAATCCCGTGATGTACTCCGATAATGAAGGGAATATGCCTAATTGGTTGAAATGGCTTATCGGCGGAATCGCTTTTGTTGGGGCAACAGTTTTAACAGCATTAACAGCGGGTGCAATTACACCATTGATTATTGGAATGGGGATTAGTATAATTTCAGGAGGATTAATTCAAGGAGTTGTTTCGAAAAACAGTGGTGGTAATTTTTGGGACGGATTTTGGGACGGAGCTGCGAATGGGGCCTTTTGGGGAGGAGTTTTTGCTTTAGCAGGTTCTGTTTTTCGAATTGTAAAAATTGCAAAAAAGGGACTAACAATCGGTAAGACAGGTACTTTTGAAGAAATAGCAAAATTATCAAAGACTTATCACTATAAAGGACTAAAATCTCATGCTTTTTTAACTAAAGTATTTGGGAGAAGTTTCGCGGATAAAGTAGGATGGATGCAAAATAAATTTTTAGTTAATACTGTAAAGTTTTTTAAAGGCGCAATTTATGACACTGGCGGACAATTAACTGGTGCATATGCTAAAGAAGTTTTATTAACAAAAGGATATAAATATTTATTTAATGTTTGGGTGTTTTAAGGAGTAATTTATGAAATCATTGCTTAAATATTTTAAGTATCTAGATAATGAATATCAAATGCATATAATAGATTCATATTTGAAAGGATCTTTTCCTTATGCAATATGGAGCAATGGGAAAAAAAACATTAAAATAGTATTTGATTTTACTGATACGAATCCTATTCATATATTTATATATGATGCTAGTGATAGGGCAATGTATTCCTACCAAGAATTTGCAGATGAATTTAAATACTATCCTAAATCAAATAAAGATATAAATGGCTATATAAAAGTTGCTTCTGAAAAATTTTATGGTATACTTAAACAAAATAAATCAATCTTATTAGGATAAAAGAGTAAATAACGATAAAGAGGACAACAGTTGATTGTCCTCTTTATACTTTTTATGCTATAATATAAGGCTTAACAAGAGGGAGGTTGCGCAATTACTGCGTAAGTCGCTTTTCTGTGCTCCAATGTAGTTGCAGCGGCGGCTCGACGGGAGGCGGAGGAGAAACGAAACCTCCGGTAACGGTGACTCGCCCCGACCGTGAAACGACGTTTATATCGCAAGTGGAATTCCGAGGGTTGAACCTTACGGATAAATACGAGTACGACAAGAACGGGAACATCAGCAAGAGGACGATCGGCGGGAAAAATATCCGTTATACCTACGACGACATCGACCGCCTGATCCGCGAGGATAACGGGGCGCTGAACAAGACGTATTTCTACGAATACGACGATTTCGGGAACATCGAAAAAGTAACAACGTATAACTACACGACGGGCAACTCTCTTACGGGCGGAGTAACGAGGACGTATGCTTACGATACGAACAAGTGCCTGATCTCGGTGACGGAAAACGGAGTAACGCAGAGCATAAGCGGCTATGACGCATTGGGGAACCCGTCGAGCTACAAGGGCAAAACTCTGACGTGGACGCGTGGGCGGATGCTCGCAAGCTATGGAAACGACAGCTATCTGTACGATATGGACGGAGTGCGGCAGGAAAAGACTGTAAACGGCGTAACGCATACCTATTATACGGACGGAACGAAGATCCTCGCGGAAAAAGTCGGGGATAAGGTATTCGAATACTACTACGACGCGCAAGGGGTGATAGGGTTTAAGTTCGACGGAAACGTGTACTATTACAAAAAGAACCTGCTGGGCGATATCGACCGAATCTATGACGCAAACAAGAACCTCGTAGCGGAGTACAAATACGACGCGTGGGGGAATCATAAAATTTATGCGATTAAATCGGGAGTAAATATTGACATCACGGAAGATATGTCGTATAATGAAAGCGTAGCAAAGCTGAATCCGTTCCGGTACCGCGGGTATTATTACGATACAGAAACGGGCTTATACTACCTGAACAGCCGCTATTACGACCCTTCCATTGGCAGATTCATCAATGCGGATGACATAAGCTATATCCAACCGACCGACATCAACGGGCTGAACCTGTTTGCGTACTGCGGGAATAATCCCGTCATGTATGTCGATAGTGTTGGAACGTCACCAAAATGGTGGCAAGCTATTCTAATAGGCATAGGAATAATTGCTGTGGCAGCCTTGGTTGCAACTGCGATTGTATATACTGGAGGAGGTGCTGCGGCGTTCTTTGTAACAGCAGGTAAAGCGGCTTTAGGAGGGGTAAAAATAGCGGCAGTGGCGGGTCTAACAGCGGGTAGCATTCGTGCGGGAAGTACTGCAATCGGAGGAGGCTCAATCGGCGATGTGGGCAAATCCTTTGTAACGGGTTTTGCTGATGGTTTTTTTACCGGCTCAATTTATGCGGCAAGTACAATGCTTTTAAGTGCCAGTGCGTTTAGGATATCTGGTTTGTTTAACAATGGGTATGGGGCGAGTAGTGGTGCTTGGCAGTTTGGATATCAAACTCCAAAAACACCTGGCATAACAATATTTACTTTTGCAGGAGGTATAAATGGCGGAAGTTCTGTAAGATTTGATTTAGATATGTATAACGGGTTGCATTTACATTATAAACTTGCTGAAAAAGTTAACAATAAATTTTTTAAAAAAGTTTTGGGCGGAATGAAAAGACATAGATGGATGTTAGCACCGATTTTGATTGGAGTGGGCGTAGGTCTAAGCGATCCGTGGAGTGGATGGTAAAGGAGTAGGAATGAAAATAAAAAAAGATTTGATAAGCTCGATTTTCAAAAACAAAAAAAGATATATTTTAGATGGTGAAGATGACGAAAACATAATTACTAAATTTCAGTATTTGCTAAATTGTTTTTCAAAAGAGTATATTTATTTACGCGTTAATTGCAAACACAAAAGTCAGTTCTTGTCGGGAGGAATTCCTAATTTGACTTTAGGTAATGATATACTTTTTGAGTTTAAAGATACCTCTTTTTTGGAAAAACTAAAAGAAAATCTGAATGGATTTCATTATATTTTCATCTATACAGTAGCTACAAAAATATTTGATGAAGATAAAAGCAAAATCCTAAGAATACTATATAATTCACCCTTCGATATATCACTTGATCAAGATTTAGTCTGTGATTTTGGTATTAACGATTTAGAATACAGTAAAGAAGAAACAGCTAAATTATTAAGCGAGCTTAAGCAAATATAAATTTTAGCCCCGTTTTGAGGAAACTTGAAGCGGGGTAAAATTAAGTTTGGAAGGTGGTATCAAGAAGAAAAATAGTATTGGTTGTCAAAATACTACTTTAAGCTGGTATTATTGCAACTCCCGTGAAACGGGCTTATACTACCTGAACAGCCGCTATTACGACCCTTCCATTGGCAGATTCATCAATGCGGATGACATAAGCTATATCCAACCGACCGACATCAACGGGCTGAACCTGTTTGCATATTGTTATAACAATCCAATAATGTACGTTGATCCAACAGGACAGTTTATTATTTCTTTACTGTTGACGTTGGGTACGCTTGCTTTGTCAGGAATTGCAGTAGGAATTGTGGGGCAGCTTGCGAGTGATTTGGTCACGTCTGTAATGGTAGGAGAATTTGTATTTTCATCTTGGGAAGACTATCTTGGCTCTGCAATTGGCGGGGCAATAGGAGGAATGCTTTCTCTAATTCCAGGTTTTGGATATGCAGCAGCTGTAATAGGAGGAACTATTGGTACTTTTGCAGGTTTGGCTATAGATAAGGCAACAGGTAGCAATAATATGTCTTGGGCTGATATAGGTATACAAACGGGTATTTCTATGGGAGTCAATATAGTAGCAGGACTATTTACCGCATATCTTAGGATTCCTGGTATTACAAAAGGAAGCCATAGTTTTACTCAAGTTTGGAAAAGTGGTGTAACCCGATTATTTAAATATGGGCATACAATGCATTTAAAAACAGCGGCTAAAGGGTTTGTTTCGTCTTTGGTATCTAATTTTAGTGAGTCTTTTTTAGTTGGCGCATGTTTACAAGGTATCATTAAAGCACTCTATATATTGAGGAATCTTGAAAAGGTAAAAAGTTGATTGGGAAGATTTAAGATAAAAAACTCCTCCTCATGCTATGTGTATTGTGCATGGGGAGGAGAAATAATAACGATTGAGGAGGGGTAATATGAAATATAAAAAGACAATGTTAGTGTTGAGCATTGTATTAGGAGTCAGTTTAATTGCCCTTTTTGGGAGTGTTGTGGTTGCTTTGGTATTACGGGAACAAGGATATGAATATGTGCCGGCGTTTCTTTGTGCAGGAGGATTCTCAATAACGCTCATAGGTAGTGCGTATGCTTTAGTTGTGCTATCTTCAAAAATTGACAGAGCTAAATTACAGGACAAGAAGAATAGAGCGTTACAATACAAAAGAGGAAGAAAATATTTTCTAAATAATTTCAATGGGGATTTGTTAAATTGGGTAACGATACAATTACGCGGTTTTAGGTGTGATCGCATTGCGGGGGGGCAAATTTTCACAAAACAGGAAAAAAATTATATAAGTGCTTTTTTTGTGGCTGAATATATGATATCAGCGGAATATAAGGATCAATTAGAACACATAAAAAAACTTGCAGAGTGTGTTTTATATGATTTATTAAAAATATATAAACGAGTTAGTTTTTTGGAATGTGTGTTTTTATTTGCAAAAGATGAGTGGACACAACAAGAAGCGGAGTTTTTCGAGAGTTTTATAGGATACTGGGATACGCAAAGCGAAAATAATAACTTAGTGAAAGATTATTATTTTAACTATTGCGGTGTTGATTTACGTACAGGACAGTTGCATTTTTTTCAAACGCAAAAATCAGATACTGGTTATGAGGCCGATGTAAGTTGCTTAATTGAAAACGAATTGCAACCCCAATGTGTAAAAGTATTTCGTGTGAAATATCGCTAGATGTATTCATAGATTTAAGAGAAAGTTGCTATGACGAAGAAAGAGTATATTTTAGATTCTTTAATCGATGATGATGAAGCTTTTACTCAGATATTAGAATATTTTGAATTTGTTTCTGTTGATATTTCAGAGGAAGAATTAAATTTATTACTTAATGAGATGATAAATGAAGGCTTGATTGTCATTAATAAGCAATGGACGAATGAAAAAAATGAATTTCCATATTCATTAACTAAAAAAGGAAAGGAACTTTGGGCAAAAATGAAGTAGTGAATTTTATTTAAAGCGGCAGCACATTATTGTGCTGCCGCTTTTCTTACTGTTTTGAAAATAACCCACAAGAGACAATGAGCGAGGAAATGGGTTGGTATTGACATCACGGAAAATATGTCGTATAATAATAGCGTAGCAAAGCTGAATCCGTTCCGCTATCGTGGGTATTATTATGACGCGGGAACGGGCTTATACTACCTGAACAGCCGCTATTACGACCCTTCCATTGGCAGGTTTATCAACGCGGACGACATAAGCTATATACAACCGACCGACATCAACGGGCTTAATCTTTACGCTTACTGCGGGAACAATCCGATTATGTTCACCGATGCGAGTGGTACATCTTGGTGGGATGATATTTGGAAAGGTCTGGTCGCATTAGCTGCCGCAATTGCAATTGTAGGCGTAGTAGCATTAGTTACTGTTGCGACTGGGGGCACTGCATTGCCTGTAATTGTAGGGGCTGGCGTAGGTGCTTTAGTAAGTGGAGGCGTATCTGCTGGCATACAATATTTTACTACGGGTGAAATTAATTGGTCGCAAGTGTTGTTAGATTTTTCAATTGGTGGAATTTTGGGGGCCTTTGGTGGTTCTGCAATAGGTCAATTAGGAATGACTGCCGCAAGCTTTGGCGTAGAGTTTGCTGGAAGCCTTGCAAGCGATTGGATTGCCGGTGACAGTTTAGACTTCTTAGGTGCATTTACGACGGCAGTATTTGCCGCAGGATTTGCTTTCATTGGTGGTGGCGGAGCTCAAAACGGTCGATTAGGGGCAAGGCAAGCAGCTTTAGCGACAAAAAAGCAAATTTTAGCAAAAAATGCGAACAAGGGGTATAGGAGTATAAATAATTTTAAGTTTGCATTAAAATCCAATGCTAAAAAAATTAAAAGAGTTACACAAGCCTTGAATAAAGCGGCAATAAGGGACATCTTATCAAAGAAAAATGTCGGGTATGGACTTTTTTCTTCAATAATCCAAAGTTTATTATAAGAAACTTAGTGAAATAACCTTATCTATTAAGCTCTAATATTTTGATGGGTGTTATTGGGAGAAATTATCAATGTATCGATTATATGCTTTAGTTCCAGTATGTATTTTAATTGCTATTCTGATAACTATTAAATATTTGTTGGTAAAAAATAAAAGTCAAAGTTGCAATAAAACTCATTTTATAGTTCAACCAAACTTTTATTTATATGGAGGAGCATTTTCTTCTCTTGCAGTATTATGTGTGGCGATTTATATTTTACTTATACCTGAAGAAATGATAGTTAATTATAGTATAGAAGGTAGAATAATTGTTTCCAGTATTCTACTTGTTCTGAGTGCTTTGTTTAGTTTATTTGTATTTTTCCAACTAAATTGGCGAATAGAAATAGGAGAAGACGAATTTGAATACCGAAATCTTTTTCGTAGGAAAAAAGTTTACAAATATTCAGAGGTGGAAGTAAAGGAATTGAGTCGATGCACAAGATTCTATCGTAACGGAAAACATATCGTAGGTATCTCATTCTTGCAGGATAATTGCGATGCGTTAGAAAAAGCGATCTACAAATATCGCAAGGAAGAAAAGAAAAAGCAGGAATAAAAAGGAAAGCGGCTGCACAGAATGTGCGGCCGCTTTTCCTGTCTATTGGGCAACCGAGTGCCGAACACGCCGCTGACGAAGATATACCTGCCGACGGGAAAGAAGGTGAAGTACGTGTACGACGCGCTGAACCGATTGGGAGAAAAGGGGATCGTAACGGACGAAGACGAATATTTCAGCGAACTTTACAGCTACGAGGAGGGCGGATATCGGGAATATACGGTCTATAACAGATTGTTGAAGAACAACATTTCTCCGTTCTGTACGGGCGGCGGTTGCAGCGGCGGTTCGACAGGCGGAGGCGGAGAAACAAACCCGCCGGTAACGGTGATCCGTCCCGACCGAAAAACGACGTTCGTCTCGGAAGTGGAATTCCGCGGTCTGAACCTCACGGATAAATACGAGTACGATAAGAACGGGAATATCAGCAAGA